>JAGABH010000058.1 GCA_017614755.1 Oscillospiraceae bacterium | reverse complement strand
GAGGAACGGGAAAACGGCAGCCAGGGGACCGGTCGCCCCGCGGACTCTGAATATGGGGCCCGGCGCCTCGGGCGGGCGGCCAATACCCATGCAGGGCACAGGGGGCCGCCCTACTTCTTACCCGTTGCCTGTCAACTGTCCATCGTCTCCCGCTCCGTGGGCTGGGGCGCGAAGGAGGGCAGACGTTCGGGGTGGCGGAAGCGGCTGTAGGTGACGGTCTTGGTCTTGGGGACCACCAGCACCTGCCAGAGAATCCCGCCCTGCTCCACCTCGTAGCAGAGAATCTCCCGTTCCCTGTAATCCTGGGGCGGGCGGAAGGCGGCAATATTCAAGGTGCGCAGCCGATCGGCCTCGTTGACGAACCCCTCCTGGTCATAGGTCCGGGTGACGGTCTCCGCCAGGACGTTCCCCTTCTCATAGCGGGCGTAGCCGGTGAGCTCCCCGCCGGGGACGACGGGGTAAAGGGGACGGCCGTCCACCTGGAAATCCGCGCTTTCCATCTCCTCCCGGCAGGCGGCCAGGGAGCTGGTATAGGTGCAGGGAATCTCCCCCACCGCCCGGGTCATGCACAGGCTGCCCAGAAACATCAGCAGGGCAAAGGCCCCCGCGGGAATCAGAAAGTGGACAATTCCCTTCTCGCAGTTGAGCAGCATATAGGCGCCGCTGATCCAGGCCAGGGCCCGGCCAGCAGCATCAGGCCGAAGAACACCAGGTTTCCAAGGCCGATCCGGCCCGTATCCGGATAGAGGTGGGGCCAGTCCAGCAGCTGCTTTCCATGGTGGAACACCAGCAGCACCCCTGCCAGGATCAGCACAATCCCAATCGCCCGTTTGATCCAGAGCTTCATTTAAACTTCTCCCTCCGGGAACTTGAATGTGAAAGATGCGCCCGGGAGCGTCGCCGCTCCCTTACTCTGACAGCTTCCGGGTCTCCAGCAGCTTCTGCTTCAGCTGGCCCTCGATCTTGCGGAGCTCGGCTTCGGCGTCGGCCCGCTTCTGGCGGCCCTCGGTCTGAATTTGCAGGACCTCGTCCAGCGTGGAGATCAGCTGCTGGTTGGTGTGCTGAAGGGTCTCAATGTCCACGATTGCCCGCTCGGACTCCTTGGCGGTCTCGATGGTGGCCATCTTCAGCTTGTCGGCGTTCTTCTTCAGCAGTTCGTTGGTCATATCGGTCACCGCCTTCTGGGCCTCCATGGCCTGCTGGCTGTGGGTCATGCCCAGGGCCAGCACCATCTGGCTCTTCCACAGAGGAATGGTGTTCACCAGGGAGGACTGAATCTTCTCGGACATCAGGGTGTCGTTGTTCTGGAGCAGACGAATCTGGGGACCCATCTGGATGGAGACCATCCGGGTCAGCTCCAGATCGTGGAGCTTCTTCTCAAAGCGCAGGCAGAGGGCGTCGTAGTCGTTAGCCTTCTGGGCGTCCTCGGCCAGGCCGGTCTGCTCGGCCTTCTGCCGAAGCTCCACCAGGGTGGTCGCCCGCTCCTGGGCAAGCTTTTCCTTGCCGGCCAGGATGTACATGGTAAGCTGCTTGTAGTAGTCCAGGTTCTTGTCGTACATCTGATCCAGGATCACCACGTCCTTCATCAGGGTGCGCTGGTGCTCTTCCAGCTCGTGGGAAATCTTGTTGACGTTGACCTCGGCCTTGTTGTAGCGGGCCTTCAGGGTCTCGATGCCGGTGCTGGCCTTCTTGAACAGCCCCAGCAGACCCTTCTTTTCCTCGTCGGCGTTGAAGCCCTTGAGCTCCACCACCAGGGAGGAGATCATGTCGCCCACCTCGCCCAGGTCCTTGGTGCGGACGGCGGCCAGAGCGGCGTCGGAGAAATCCGCCACGTTCTTCTGGGCCCCGGCGCCGTATTCCAGGGAGAGGTTGGGGTTGGTGATGTCGATCTTCTGGGCGAAGTCGTGGACGATCTTCTGCTCCGCCTCGGTGAGCATGGAGTAGTCGGGGCCCGCCTCGGGAACGGGGGGCTCGGGCTCCTTGGGCGTCAGCTCCAGGGTGGGTACGGGTTCAAAAACAGGCAGCTCGGCAGCCTGTTCCGCCTCCTTCACAGGGGCGGCAGTCTTTGCCTCTTCGGGCTCCAGCTTCAGTTCGGGAATGGGATCCATATTTGTTGCCTCCTTAAATGGTAAATGTGTACAATCCAACTCCTGTATTGTATCGCAAAAGCCGTCATAAGTCAAGAATTGCGGCGTTGACTTCATGAGAAAAATTGGATATAATATTTTGAAAGAATTACGAATTGAGCGTTGAGAATTGAGAATTGTCAATCCAAGCGGGACGGGAAACCCGTCCCCTACGGGCTCTAAACCTCGAACTCTGAACCCTGAACCCTGAAATTCATTCTCTCCGGAGGTACAAATCCCATGACCCATCCCATCAGAACATCTCCTTCCATCCTCTCCGCGGACTATGTGAACCTGGAGCGGGACATCCGCACCCTGGGCCCCGCGGGGGCCGACTACGTCCATGTGGACGTGATGGACGGGCATTTTGTTCCCAATATCACCATCGGAATTCCGGTGACCGCCGCCATCAAGAAGGTCTCTCCCCTGCCCCTGGACGTGCATCTGATGATCTCCCGGCCCATTCGCTATGTGGAGGACTTCTGCAAGGCCGGAGCCGACATCCTGACCATCCACGTGGAGGCGGATATCCCCGTCAACATCCGGGCCGCCCTGGAGAAGATTCGGGCCTTGGGCGTGAAGGCGGGTCTTTCCCTGAAGCCCGACACCCGGGCCGAGGCGCTGCTGCCCTATCTGGAGCTCTGCGATCTGATTTTGGTGATGACCGTGGAGCCCGGCTTCGGGGGCCAGAGCTTTATGACGGATATGATGCCCAAGCTCCGGACCATCCGGGGCTGGCTGGATGAGAAGAACCCCGGCTGCGAAATCGAAGTGGACGGGGGCGTCAACGAAACCACCGCCAAGCTCTGCAGGGAGAACGGCGCCAACGTGCTGGTGGCGGGCAGCGCCTGGTTCAAGAGCCGGGACCCGGCGGCCTTTAACCGGGCGCTGAAGCGCTGTGTTTGAATCCAAAATGCAGCCTGTAGAATACAAAATGCGGAATACATCTGCATCCGCCCCTCAAACCAATGGCGCAGGGGACGGGTCCCCCGTCCCGGAATCCGCGTCCCCTGATGCCCGGTGCCCGATGCCTGGCGCCTATCCTCTGAACGTGCTCTGCTGTGACCGGGATATTCTGGTCTGCGAAAAGCCGGTAAATTGCCTTTCGGAGCCCGGGCCGGGGGCCAATCTCCCGGATATGGCGGCCCAATGGCTGGCCGCCCGGGGCGAAAAAGCCGAGGTCCGCACCGTTCACCGGCTGGACAAGGCCGTGGGGGGGCTGATGGTTCTGGCCCGGACCCAGAGGGCCGCGGCCTCCCTGATTGAACAAATTGCCGCCCGCACTGCGGAGAAGGAATACCTGGCCGTCCTGCGGGGCGTGCCCGCCCGGGAGGAGGCCACCTTGGAGGACCTGCTCTTCCACGACAGCCGCAGCAACAAGACCTTCGTGGTGAACCGGCCCCGGAAGGGGGTCCGGGAGGCGAAGCTGTCCTACCGGGTCGTTGGCAGAGCCGGTACGCCGGAGCAGCCTTTGACCCTGGTTCGGGTGAAGCTCCACACGGGCCGCACCCACCAGATTCGGGCCCAGTTCTCCCACCGGGGCCTGCCCCTGCTGGGGGATATCCGCTACGGCAGCAAGGCCGCCCACGGTCCGGCCCTGTTTTCCTGTTTCCTCGCCTTCACCCACCCTGCCACCGGGGAGCCTATGAAATTTGAGCTGCTGCCCCAGGGAGAACCCTGGTGCAGGTTCCGGTGACAGGTAAGAAGTAGTAAGAAGTAAGAAGTAAGAAGTAAGAAGTAAGAAGTAAGAAGTAAGCGGCAGCAAGGCCGCGCCCGCCCACAGGGGACGCTCTTCCCCCGCAGGGGGGAGCGTCCCGCAAATCGCATAGCGCGGGCCCTGTATTTCGGACCCTGAACCGGCGGCCAGAGGTCTCCCCATGAAGGGCACGGGTGGCCGCCCTGCAACCGAACCCTGAACCGCGGCGGCCAGGTCTGACCGCCCAACAACCATCGGGAGGTACTTCCTATGATTGACAACACCATCGCCGCGCTGGTGGCCTTCGCCCTGCAAAACGGACTGATCCCCGAGGACGACCGCGTTTATTCCGTCAACGCCCTGCTGGAACGGCTGGGGCTGGACAGCTTTGAGGCCCCCGAGGCCGTGGAAGTCCGTCCTGTCCACGAACTGCTGGACACGCTGACCGACTATGCCGTGTCCCGGGGGCTCTGCGAAGACGACCCCACTGCCCGGGACCTGTTCGACACCGGCCTCATGGGCTGTCTGACCCCCCGGCCCTCCCAGGTTCGGCCCCAATTCCGGGCCCTGCTGGAAGAAGACCCGAAAAAGGCCACCGATTGGTACTACGCCTTCAGCGGGGCCACCAACTACATCCGCTGGAACCGAATCCACCGGAATATCGTCTGGAAAACCCCCACGGAATACGGAGACCTGGACCTCACCGTCAACCTGAGCAAGCCGGAAAAGGCCACCACCACCGGCGCCGCCTTCCGGGCCGCCAGCCAGGCCGCCGCCTCCTATCCAAAATGTATGCTCTGCGCAGAGAACGAGGGCTACGCCGGCCGGTACAACCACCCGGCCCGGCAGAACCATCGGCCCGTGCCCTTCGTGCTGGACGGGGAGGACTGGTTCCTCCAATACTCCCCCTATGTCTACTACAACGAACACTGCATCGCCTTTTCCGCCAGGCATACCCCCATGGTCGTTGACGGCCACGCCCTGCGGCAGTTATTGGACTTTGTGACAGTCTTCCCCCACTATTTCATGGGCTCCAACGCGGACCTGCCCATTGTGGGGGGCTCCATCTTCACCCATGCCCATTTCCAGGGAGGACGCTACGACTTTGCCATGGCCAAGGCCCCCATAGAGACGCCCCTCAGCTTCCGGGGCTTTGAGGATCTGGAGGCGGGCATCGTCAAGTGGCCCATGAGCGTCATCCGCCTGCGGGGCGCTGACCGGGGCCGGATTGCCGCCCTGGGAGAAAAGATACTGACCCTCTGGCGGGCTTACAGCGACGAATCCGTCTGCATCTTCGCCGAGACCGAGGGCGTCCCCCACAACACCGTTACCCCCATCGCCCGCCGCCGGGGGATGGACTATGAGCTGGATTTGGTGCTGCGCAACAACCTCACCACCCCGGAGCTGCCCCTGGGAGTCTACCATCCCCACCCGGAGCTCCACCACATCAAGAAGGAGAACATCGGCCTGATTGAGGTCATGGGCCTTGCCGTTCTGCCGCCCCGGCTGAAACGGGAGCTGGCAAGGGTGGCGGAGCTGCTGGTGTCCGGGGGCGACCTGCGCTCCGACGCCCTCACCGAAAAGCACGCCGACTGGGCGGAGGAACTGAAAACCCGCCACAGCTTCACGGCGGAGAACGTGGACGGCATTCTTCGGGACGAGGTGGGCGCGGTCTTCTCCCGGGTTCTGGAGCACGCGGGCGTCTACAAGCGCACCCCGGAAGGCCAGGCGGCCTTCCTGCGCTTCGTGGAAGCGGTGAACCGACCGTAGGGACGGCGCAGCCGTCCCAATGAATTGCGCCTTTCGGCGCATGAACTGCATGAATTGTCTCCGGGGACATGATTTGCCCCGCGGGGCATCGGGGCGCAATTCAAAGCCTTCCCCTTGTGGGAACACAACAGTCCGGGGGACTGCTGTGGATTTCATCGCCAGTGCGGCAGCTATGCTGACGCAACCGGCA
The DNA here is from genome assembly GCA_017614755.1 of Oscillospiraceae bacterium. Classification (GTDB taxonomy): domain Bacteria; phylum Bacillota; class Clostridia; order Oscillospirales; family Oscillospiraceae; genus JAFRPC01. Next base: position 7,183 of record JAGABH010000058.1, on the reverse strand, counting down.
GCCTTCAGCGCCGGTGGCAGCGCGAAGCGCTGACGGATGAGGGGAACCCGTTACCAACCCGCTTGCGGCCGGGAACCGGGCAACACCCCTCCACCGGCTTCGCCGGTCCCCCTCCCCTTGGCAGGGGAGCTTTGGCCGGCCTGCGAACTCTGAACTCTGAACCGCGCACTATGCGCTCGATAAAACACTATGGGAAAATTCGAAAAAAAACGCACTGACAAATCACTCAACACCGAATCCCGGCCCGTCTGGGAAGAGGACGGCTACAGCCTGGACGGTATGCGTCAGGTCCACGAGGGCCGGGCGGTCTATGAAGAAAACCCCGGCCCCGTCTGTGAGAGCAGCTCCGTCCGGGGCGGCTGGGCCGATTCCCGGCAGCAGGATGCCTACGCGCAGCAGGCCGACTCCTGGCAGCAGAACCCCTACGCGCAGCAGGGCGACTCCTGGCAGCAGTCCGGCTATTCCGAACCGGCTCCCCGCTCCAGGGGCAGGGACAGACGCCGCTCCTCCGGAGAAGACCAATGGACGAACCCGCCGCAGGCCTCCTATTCCCAGCAGCCCCCGGCGGAAAAGTCTCCCCGGAAGCGCCGGAAGAAGCACCGCCTGCTCCGCTTCCTGCTCCACGTCCCCATTACCCTCTTCGGCCTGGTAATTCTGGCAATTCTTCTGTCCGTTCTCCTGGCCAAGATGCCCCAGACCGATCAGCCCATCGGCCCCCGGAAGGAGGGCGTCTGCACCATTCTCCTCTGCGGCACCGACCAGGAGGGGCAGCGCACCGACACCATGGTTTTGCTCTACCTGGATCGGGCCAACAAAACCACCCGGCTTTTGAGTCTGCCCCGGGACACCATGGTGAACCGGGACAACCCCGTCCCCAAGCTCAACGGAGTCTACTGGGCCAACGGCGGCAGCAAGGGCAATCTGGAGCAGGGCATGGATATGCTGCTGGACTATGTGAAGGACCTGGTGGGCTATCGGCCCGACGCCTATATGCTGCTGGATCTGGAGTGCTTTTCGGAGCTGGTGGACACCATGGGCGGCGTCACCTTCGACGTACCCATGGATATGTACTACAACGACCCCTCCCAAGACTTGAAGATCGACCTGAAGGCGGGTCTGCAAAAGCTCACCGGCCCGGAGGCCATGGAGCTGGTCCGCTTCCGCAGCGGCTACGCCATGGCGGACCTGGATCGAATCAAGGTCCAGCGGGACTTCCTGAAATCCGCCATCAGCCAGTGGAAATCCGTTCTGCGGCTGCCCCGGGCCGCCGCGGCTGCCCGGCTGCTGCTGAAAAACACCGAAACCGACCTGAACTATCGGAACTTCTGCTGGATTGCCATGACCCTGGTGAAGGGGGGCGCCTCCAGCTTTGACAGCGACACCCTCCCCGGGGAAGCCAAATGGGTGAACGGCGGGGCCTACTATGTGGAGGACCGGCAAAAAGCCGCCGCCCTGATTAACGAGAAATACAACCCCTACGAAACGGAAATCAAAGCCGAGGACCTGCACCCCTATGGGAAATGAGAATTGACAGGTGACAGGTGACACATGACAAGTAACGGGTGACAAGTGACGGGTGATTGGTGACAATTTCGCACCCGCCCGTAGGGGTCGGCACCCACGACGCCCCGAACGTTCCGACAAGGAACCGGTAAGAATTCAGCGGCCTGCAGCGCGGGCAATCTGCCCGCCGTCCCTCGCGCAGGCCGGGTCTCTTCATCCTTCATTCTGCATTTAACGATCACAATAATCCATAGGGAGAACTGATATGTCGACTTTCGCAGCCATTGAATCCGGCGCGCCCGCCGACGCCGCCGCACGGCAGCCCCGGGAACGCCGCTGCTATGAATTCCTGAACCGCCTCGGTCTGTCCTATCGTCGGGCCGACCACGAGGCCGCCGCCACCATGGAGCTGTGCCGGGAAATTGAAAAAAGCCTGGGCTGCCCCATCTGCAAAAACCTGCTGCTGACCAACCGCCAGCAGACGGACTTCTATCTGCTGCTGATGGAGGGGGATAAGGTCTTCAAGACCAAATACCTCTCCAAGGCCCTGGGCTGTGCCCGGCTGAGCTTCGCCACCGATGAACAGATGATGGAATTAGTTGACATAACCCCCGGTTCTCTGTCGGTGCTGGGCCTGATGAATGACCCGGAAAAGCGGGTCCGTCTGGTGATCGACAAGCCGGTTTTGGAGCAGCCGGAGATCGGCTTCCACCCCTGTCTGAACACCTCAACACTGGCGGTGTCCATGGCCGACTTCCGGGAGAAAATCCTCCCCGCCCTGGGACACGAGGCGACGGTGGTGGAGCTGCCGGAAGAGGAAAGTGACAACTGACAAGTTACAACCGACAAGTCACAAGTGACAAGTATGTGTATTTGTCTGGCACTTGTCCCTTGTCCCTTGTCACCTGTCACTTGTCAATTCCTACCGTTGGAGGTGCTCTCATGACCGTCGGCCGCTTTGCCCCCTCCCCCTCGGGAAAAATGCACCTGGGAAACCTGTTTTCCTTCCTGCTGGCCTGGTGCGCCCTGCGGGCGGAAGGCGGGGAAATGGTCCTGCGGATGGAGGACCTGGACCCCCAGCGGACCAGTCCGGAATTCGCCGCGCTGATTCGCCGGGACCTGCTGCGCTTCGGCCTGAACTGGGACCGGGAGGTTCCCTGCCAGAGCAGCCGGACGGCGGCCTATGACGAAGCCTTTGCCAAGCTGGAAGCCCTGGGGCTGATCTACCCCTGCTACTGCTCCCGCTCGGAGGTCCATGCGGCCTCCGCGCCGCATCTCGGGCAGAGTGAATTCGTCTACGCCGGAACCTGCCGGAACCTCACGCCCGAACAGCGGGCGGCGAAAAATCGGCTTCCCGCCTGGCGGCTGCGGGTCCCCGGGGAGGAATGGACCGTCCGGGACGGCCTCCAGGGGGACTACACGGAGCTGCTCAGCCGGGACTGCGGGGATTTCGTGCTCCGCCGGGCCGACGGGGTCTATGCCTATCAGCTGGCCGTGACGGTGGACGACGCCGACAACGGCGTGACCCAGGTGGTCCGGGGCCGGGACCTGCTGGCCTCGACGCCCCGGCAGATGTACCTGTTTTCCCTGCTGGGCAAGCCCGCCCCGGAATATTTCCACGTGCCCCTGCTGTTGGCCCCGGACGGCCGCCGCCTCAGCAAACGGGACGGCGACCTGGACCTGGACAGCCTGCTGACGCGCTTCACCCCGGAGCAGATCATCGGCGCTCTGGCCTTTGCCGCGGGGCTGATTGACAGGCGGGAACCGATTTCCGCCCGGGAATTGGCCGCCGAATTTGATTGGAAAAAGGTTCAAAAAGAGGACATCTATTTGACGCTGTAGCGCGGGCAATCTGCCCGCAGGCATTCCGTATGAATGCGATTCGCCGTTAGGCGAATCCGACCGGGTTCAATGGCGCACACTGTGCGCCCCTACGGGGGCTGAATGACGGGACGGGAAACCCGTCCCATGCGAAATCTGTAATCATTTTGCATTTTGCACCTTGCATTCTGCATTCAACAAGGAGAATATACAATGGACAACACAAAACTCGCCAAGCTGCTTTTTCCCGACGTGACCCTGACTCCGGAGGATCTGGAGGTCAAATATCCCCCCCGTGAGCTGCCCGAAGGGGCCCGGGTGACCCGCTTTGCCCCCTCCCCTACCGGCTATATGCACATCGGCAACTTCTTCGGCGCTTTGACTGATCGGATGGTTGCCAAAGCCTCCAACGGCATTTGCTACATTCGCATTGAAGACACGGACAAAAAGCGTGAGGTCACCGACGGCGTATCCGCCATCATCAACGGACTCCTTGCCTTCGGCGTGGAATTTGACGAGGGCGTCACCGGCTTCGGCACCGAGACCGGCGACTACGGCCCCTACACCCAGAGTCAGCGGGTGGAAATCTACCACGCCGTTGCCAAGCGCATGGTGGAAAACGGTCTGGCCTATCCCTGCTTCTGCACTTCCGAGGAGCTCACCGCCCTGCGGGAGCAGCAGGAGGCGGAGGGCGCCCTGATTCGCGGCTACTTCGGCAAATACGCCAAGTGCCGGGACCTGTCCCTGGAAGAGATCGAGGCCAATCTGGCCGCCGGGAAGCCCTGGGTTCTGCGCTTCCGTTCCCAGGGCAGCGAGGACAAGCGCATCACCTTCGAGGATTTGATTCGGGGCAAGATTGAAATGCCCGAGAACATCATCGACGAGGTGCTGCTGAAATCCGACGGCATCCCCACCTATCACTTCGCCCACGTCTGCGACGACCATTTCATGCGTACTACCCACGTGATCCGCGGCGAGGAGTGGCTGTCCTCCGTGCCGAAGCACATCGCCATGTTCAAGGCCTGCGGCTACAAGGTGCCCAAGTACGTCCACACCGCCCAGGTGATGAAATTCGACGACGAGACCGGGGACAAGCGGAAGCTCTCCAAGCGGAAGGACCCGGAGGCCGCCGTCAGCTACTTCGTGGAAAAGGGCTTCCCCAAGGAGGCCGTCATCGAATACCTGCTGACCCTGCTGAACTCCAACTTTGAGGACTGGCGCAGGGCCAACCCCGAGGCGGACGCCATGGACTTCCCCTTCAACCTCAAGAAAATGGGAGCTTCCGGCTGCCTGTTTGATCTGCTGAAGCTCACCGACGTGAGCAAGAATATCATTTCCCGCATGAAGGCCGGCGACATCTACGCCCGGGTGGCAGAATGGGCGAAGAACTACGCCCCGGAGTTCCACAGAACCTTCACCGCCGATCCCGCCTTCTCCACGGCGATTCTGAACATCGACCGGGAGGTTCCCAAGCCCCGGAAGGACATCGCCAAGTGGGACGAGGCAGAGGACTATCTGGCCTACTTCTTCGCGGAGCCCCAGGCCGACCCGGCGCTGCTGCCGGAACGGGTCTCCCCCGCCGACGCCAAGGCCATTGTGGCGGCCTATCTGCCGGTCTACGATCCCAGCGAGGACAAGGACGCCTGGTTTGCCAGGATGAAGACGATCTGCCCCGACCTGGGCTTCTGCCCGGAGGTCAAGGAATACAAGAAGAACCCGGAAGCCTTCAAGGGCCATGTGGGCGACGTATCCTCCGTGGTGCGCCTGGCGGTCACGGGACGGACCAACACCCCGGACCTGTGCACCATCATGCATCTGCTGGGCAAGGAGAAGGTCCTGGCGCGGCTGGAACGCTTCGCCGCGAAGCTGTAATGTCCCGGAAGCCGGCCCCTTCCGCTTCCCTATCTCTATCCTGAGATATAGACCTATCTTTATCCATAACACGAACTATAACCTTAACCATATCCATATCTATAACCATATCAATAGTTCTGGCCGGTGGGAAAGAGATCGGGAACTGCTTTGGCATTTTTCCGGGCCTGGGCTTTGGCGCGGGCCATGTCCAGATTGGGACGGATGGCGGTGAGCAGAGCTTCGGACTTCGGAGAGATGTCAGGGGGTATGACGCCGTTCAGAGAATAGGTGATAATCGCTTGCAGGGCCTCAAATTGCCGGCTTTTCGGCAGCTTCAGAACCGCATCGTAATAGGAGCGGTAGAAGGTGAACTGGACTCGCTGAATGTCTGTGGGTTTCATATTGAAGTCTCCTTTCAATGTTGATTTTGTGGTTGTTTTATCTTTTCTAAGATACTTCAATTATACCACAGGGTAGTCGTTTTGTCAAGATACTGTATCCTGATTTTTTAAGTTTTTTCAAAACGTGATACCTTGGAAGATACAAACGCGGCAGAAGTTCCTCCGGGATTTCACCGTCAACCCTGCGGGCTGCCCGGGACGCTCCGACGGGTTTGGCCCGGGAGACAGGAACAGCAGGGGAAGACAGGCCCGGAATTCAATGCGCATTTGGGAAAAAACATAGGTTCGTCTCGGGCCGAGAAACGGTTTTCCACAGCTTTTCCACCGGATTCCCACGGGTTTTTCCACACGGGGAAGATACAGGGCCCCGAACCCGGCGCCCCACGGAACGCGTTGACTTTGGCAGCGGCGCACACCTGTGCGCCACCGAACCGGAACCGTCTCCCGCAGCGGACGGATGCGGGCGTCCGCCCCTGCGGGCGCGGAACTCCGGCCCGACGGGCCGATGTGGGCATACTTCGTAACTCTTCGAGTTCGGCCCCTGCGGAAACCGGCGGGCAGATTGCCCGCGCTACATCAATTTTTGAGGTGCGTCCCATGAAACTAATGATCCTGGACGGCAATTCCGTCATCAACCGGGCCTTTTACGGGGTGCGGCTGCTCACCACCAAAAACGGCGAGTACACCAACGCCGTCTACGGCTTCCTGAACATCTTGGATCGGGTGCGGCAGCAGGAGAAGCCTGACGCCCTTTGCGTGGCCTTTGACCTCCACGGCCCCACCTTCCGCCACGAGAAATATGACCAATACAAGGCCACCCGCCACGGAATGCCCGAGGAGCTGGCTCTGCAAATGCCCGTGATGAAGGACGTGCTGAGGGCCATGAACATCCCCATCTACGCCTGCCAGGGCTGGGAGGCCGACGACGTGATCGGCACCGTGGCCAAGCGCTGCGCCGCGGGGAACTGGGACTGCGTGGTGGTCACCGGAGACCGGGACAGCCTGCAGCTGGTGGACGAACACATCACCGTGAAGCTCCTCACCACCAAGGACGGCCAGACCGACTACAGCCCGGAGCTGTTCCGGGCGGAGTACGGCTTTGATCCAATTCATTTGATCGACCTGAAGGCCCTTATGGGAGACAGCTCCGACAACATCCCCGGCGTGGCCGGGGTGGGGCCCAAGACCGCCACGGAGCTTCTTCTGAAATACGGGACCCTGGATGGGGTCTACGAAAACCTGAGCTCCCAGAACATGAAGGGCAAGCTCTACGAAAAGCTGCTGAACGGAAAGGACAACGCCTATCTGAGCTACGACCTGGCCACCATCCGCCTGGACGCCCCCGTGGACTTCGCCCCCGGGGACTGCCCGGTGCAGGAGCCTGACCGGGCCGCCCTCTACAACCTGTTTCTGCGGCTGGAATTCGTGAAGCTCATTGACAAGTACAAGCTGCGTTCTGCGGCCAACGCCGCTTCCGCACTGGGCGGGCAGCCCCCCTCCGCCGGCCATGAGGCCTGTCCCCCTCCCCTGCACGCAGGGGAGGTTCCGGACGCCCCTGCGACGGAGGCGCCCTCGGAGGCTTCCGCCTCGGGCGGGCGGCCAAT
>JAGABH010000057.1 GCA_017614755.1 Oscillospiraceae bacterium | reverse complement strand
CGGTCGCCTGTTTTTCTCTGTTTTCGGTTCAGCCTTTTCCCTGATTCCTGCGGGTCTCCTCGTCCACGTCCTTGAAGCCCACCACAATATTGGCCTCTCCGTTCTCCAGGTTCATTCTGGTAAACTCCACCCGATAGCATCTGGTCCCATCCTCAAACATCCGGCGGAAGGGGACAGAGTAGATCACCTTGTCTGTGGTGTTCTCCGCGATCCGTTCCGGCGTGGTGGCGTCCAGGAAGGCCTGCCGATCCTCCGGCAGAATCAGCCGGGTATAGAAGGCAAAGGCGTCGGTGAAGCGAACAATCTTCGCGGCGGCGCTGGCAGGGGCCATGTGGTCCAGAGTCTTGTCCACCCGGAAGAGCTCAAAGCGCTGGGTTTCCAGGTCCCTGATGATCCAGACGGAATCGTAAACCCGGGTCAGGGCCTCAATCACGGCGGCCCGGAGCTTCAGCGAATCCTGCACCTCCTGCTCCTTGCGGACCTCCTCGTCCACATCCTTGAAGCCCGCCACGATATTGGTCTCTCCGTTTTCCAGGTCCAGCCGGGTAAACTCCATCCGATAATGCCGGATTCCGGTGTCAAAGACCCGGCGGAAGGGGACGGAGTAGATTACCTTGTCCCGGGTGTTGTCCCTGATCCGCTCCGCCGCGGTCGCATCCAGAAAGGCCTGCCGATCCTCCGGCAGAATCAGCCGGGAATAGAAGCTCAGCGCCTCGGTAAAGCGCTGAATCCTGGCAGCCGCCAGAGCCGGTCCCATGTGGGCCATGGTCTTATCCACCCGGAAGAGCTCAAAGCGCTGGCTTTTCAGGTCCTTGATGATCCAGACCGAATCGTACACCTGGGTCAGGGCCTCAATGACAGCGGCCCGGAGCTTCAGAGAATGCTGAACCTCCTGTTCCTTGCGAACCTCCTCGTCCACGTCCTTGGTGCCCGCCACAATGGTGTTTTCCCCGTTTTTCAGATCCAGACGGGTGAACTCCAGCCGGTAATATCGGAACCCCTCCTCCAGCATCCTGCGGAAGGGCACGGAGTAGACCCGCTTCTCCCGGGTATTCTTCTCGATGTTCTCCGGCGTGACCGCCTCCAAAAAGGCTTTCCGGTCCTCCTCCACAATCAGCCGGGAGAAGGCCAGCAAACCGTCGTAGAACCGATCAACCTTGGCCGCCGCCAGCGCGGAAGTCATCCACTCCAGGTTCACGTCGGTTCGGAAGAGTTCAAAGCACTGGGTTTTCAGATCGTGAATGATCCACACAGAGTTGTAAACCCGGGTCAGCGCCTCAATGACGGAGGAGCGCAGGACCTTTTCGGCCTCCGCTCTCTGCCGGGACTCCGTGGTATCCGACAGGAAAACGTAGTACAAATCCTTGTGCAGCTCGGAGTGAACAAAATAGTTGTACTCGTCCACCCAGCGGGTCTCGCCGTCCTTGCGGACAATCCGGTATTCCAGGTAATCCGTCTCCTGCAAGTAGCCCCTGGCCCGCTTTCGGATGGTGGAGAAGATGGCGCCGCAGTCCTCCGGGTGAACCATGCCCCGGAGGTTGAAGCCGGAGAACGCCTTGAAATCCGTCAGACTGTCACAGCCGAAAATCTGCCAGACGATCTTGTTGGCGTAGAGCAGCTCCCCGCTCTCGTCGGCCCTGCAAATGAAGAATCCGCCGGGCATATGGTCGCCGAACTGCTCGATCACCGCCAGGCTGTGCTCGCTTTCCTCAAACCATTTTTTGCTGAGCTGGTTCCGCTCCTCCGGCGTTTCGAAGGGCCTGGTTTTCTCCCCGGCCCCGTTGTTGGCAAAGGCGGCCTCCAGGGGTTCGGGCCTGTGGTTCAGATAGCCCTGGGCCAGCTCGCAGCCGATCTCCTTCAGGAAGGAACGCTGCCGCTCGGTTTCCATGCCCTCGGCCAGGGTGTGAATGCCCAGCTCCCGGGCCACCTGAACCATGGCGTTCATAATCCGGCGGTTGGCCCCGTTGTTGTCGTCCAGATTCCGCAGCAGGTCCATGTCGAACTTGATCAGGTCCACCTCAAAGCGGCTAAATGCGTTCAGGGAGGAATAGCCGCTGCCAAAATCGTCCAGCCAGACAGAGAAGCCCAGCTCCTTCAGCTGCCGGAGCTGCGCATGGAAGCGCTCTCTGGCCTGGGCCATATCCTGCTCCGTGATCTCCACGATCAGGTATTTCCGCTCGGGACACAAATCGGGGCAGTACCGGTTGTAGATTTCATTCAGCCGGCCGGGGATATCCTCATAGTCAAAATCCTGGGCGGCAAAATTCACCGAAACCGGGAGGACGGGCAGACCCCGAGCCTTCCGCACCGGCATATCCCGGCAGGCCTGCTCCGCCATGAACAGGTCCAGCCGATGCAGAAGATGGTATTTTTCCAGGGCGGGTATGAAGTCCTTGGGGGACAGCGTGCCCCGGACCGGGTCCACCCATCTTGCCAGGGCCTCATAGGCGGTGTTTTTCCCGGTGTTGGTCCGGCTGATTCCCTGGTAGAAAACCCGGATCCAGCCCTCCTCCAGGGCCCGGTCGAAGGAGTCAATGATATACCGCTGGTTCCAGTCGTGATCCTCCGCGGTCTGGGTATAGAAATGGCAGACCCGATTGAGGTCGTTGCCCAGCCATTTGACCGCGTCTCTGGCGTGATCCATGGCCACGACGGTATTCATGTGCTCCTGGTAGACACAGGCGCCCGCCTTGATGCCGGTGGTGTTTCCCTCGGCTTCCCCCCGGATGCGGTCATCGGCGGCAGCCACCTTCTCTTCCACCAGCTTCTCGCTGTCAAGGGCGTCGATCAGAACGAAATGGTCGTCCGCTCCCCGGGCCAGAAGGGCCTCCGGAAAGACCTCCCGCAGCGCCTCCGCCACCTGACACAGCAGCTTGTTGCCCTGCTCAAAGCCGTACTGGCTGTTGTAGAACTGCATGGAAATGACGTCGGTGAAGATCAGCAGCGGCTGCTTTCCCGCCGTTCGGATGGCCTTGACCCGCTCGTCGGCAAACTGAATCAGATAGTTCAGGTTGGGCAGTCCGGTCAGGGAATCCCGGAAGAAAAAGTCCTTCCGGAACAGCTTGCCGTCCCCCGACAGCTGATCGGTTTCATCCATGCAGTGACTCATATCCAGGTAGAGGATGCACACCAGCTCCGTCCCGTCCGGCATGGTCTGCCAGGTGCCGCGGGCGTGTACATAGTGGTACATCTCCCCATGGGCAAATCTGGTACGGTAGATTCGGTCGTAGCTCCCTTCTTTTCTGAGGAACGCCTGCATATCCGTCCGGACTCTGGGAGCGTCATCCGGGTGAATCGTGTGCAGCCTGTCCCGGGCATAGAGCTCCACCAGCTTTTCCCGTTCATCGCCCATCAGCTCGCATAAGCCCTCAGACATCAGAAGGGGAATCAGCCGGCCATTTTCCGGCTGATAAAACGCGAGCGGCGTCGTCAAGGACTCATAATGATTCCTCAATTCATCTGTAAACTGATACATAACGGGGCCTCTCTTCTAATTTCTTCCGCTTTTTCCGGAGCTCTCCGCCGCCGGAAAAAGAATCTGAATTCATCCGAACAATGCTTCCCGCCATCCCTCACTCCGGAAGGCGAATCTTGCCATTCTCGATCAGCGCCAGCATCACGTCGGCGATTTTCGGGTCAAACTGCGTCCCTCTGTTGGTCTTGATTTCCCGGATAATATCCGCTTTGGAGAGCCGCTTTCTGTAAACGCGGTCGGAGTTCATGGCGTCAAAGGCGTCCGCCACGCAAATCATCCGGGCAATGAGGGGAATATCCTCCCCGGCTTTCCCTTCGGGATAGCCCTTGCCGTCGTAACGCTCATGGTGGAAACGGGCGCCCTGGCCCACGTTTTCCAGGCTCTTGAAGCTGCTCAAAATCTCGCTGCCCCGGAGGGTGTGGGACTTGATGATTTCAAACTCCTCCGCCGTCAACCGGCCGGGCTTGCCCAGGATGTTGTCGGGCACGCCCATCTTGCCGCAGTCGTGGAGGAGACCCACATAGTAGATTCGATCCAGGTCCTCCCCCTCGCAGCCCATTTCTGCGGCGATGAGGCGGGTGTACAGAGCAACCCGCTTGGAATGGCCGTTGGTGTACGGGTCCTTGGCGTCGATGAACCCGATAAAGGTCTCGATGGACTCGTTGATGATCTCATTGTCCCGCTCGTGGCGATCCGCGTACCGCTTGATCTGGGACGAGGTAATCACCACGATAATCAGGGCGATCAGCCATATTGCCGCGCCGCCCATGGAGAGCCAGAACAGGGGGTCGCCGGTGAGCCGCCTGTTGAATTTATAGTGCAGCTCCAGGGACGATTCCTCAATGTCCGAGCCCATTTCCACATAGAGAATAATGCCCGGCGTGGAGGCCTTTCCGGCCTCGATGGGAACCTCCAGGGCATTCTCGGCGCCGCTGGGGTAGTAGATGAGATAGTCTCCCGCCCCCATGGCGACGAAGTCCTCTCCGTCCACCCTGAACGTATCCAGGGAATACTGCTCCGCGTTGAAGCTCCGCAGGTCCGGCACCGTGACCGTCCGCTCGCCGGTTCTCACGTTCTGGTGAATCTCCAGAGCGCCGTTCCAGGCGGAGGCCAGATAGGTCTCCCGGCTGAACTCCAGTTTGAAGGAATAATCCTCAACCTTGTCGTCGGTATTGTTGGAAACAAAGAAATCGTATATATAGGCCTGATAGTTGTTTTCGGTGAGGCCCTCGTTGTTGAAGTCAAAGACCTTGCCCCAGGTGCTGCTTCTCGGAACTGCCGAGACCCAGACGCCATCCTCTCTTTCTGGTTCCGACGCAAAGAGCGCCGCGCCCTCGAATACCTTGGAATGCTGCATCCGGTTGTAGTCGTTGTTTTGGAGCACGCTCAGCCCAAAGAGCGCCAGCACAAAGATCAGCGTGATGAGAAACAGTGCGGCTGTTCTCTTCCTGCTTGCTCGTTTCATCACTTATCTCCTTTCCGGGTCATTGTCTCGGGATACGCCCCGGCGTCGAATTATTCAAAGCCCTGGCTCAGCTCCTCCATATCCCCGTGCTTTCTGCGTTCCTTGTCCTCATAGAGCTTCTTGTCCGCCCGCACAATGCAGTCCTGAATCGAATCGTCGGCGCTGCCCAGGGTATCGTAGCCCGCGCTGACCCACAGGGGATAGGCGGATTCCTGCCTGCCGATTTCCCCCCGAATCTCCCGGATCATCCGGTCGGCTTCCCCGATCTCCGCAGGATGGATAATCAGGATGAACTCATCGCCCCCGTAGCGGCACAGGAAGGAGGGAACGCTGCTTTGGTTTACGGTTTTCCGCATGGCGTCGGACACCACCACCAGGGCGTTATCCCCCTCGGCGTGGCCAAAGCTGTCGTTGATGGATTTGAAGTGATCGATGTCCATCATAATCACCACGGTCAGCCGCTCGTCGATAAAGAGATTGGAGCGCTGGGCGCAGTATCGGGTGAGCTGGCCCCGGTTATTGAGCCCCGTCAGAGGGTCCAGGGATATTCGGGTTTCGATGGAGTCAATGTAGAACACCAGCATCAGAATCAGGCAGGTAAAGCAGTAGATTGTGGACTGGGGCAGGAAGGCGGACTGGACAAAGCCTCCCACGGACACCATCAGCGGGAAAAACCCGATGAAAAGCAGCTTTTTCCGCTCGGTGGGGTTTTCCTCCTTCTTCCGCCGCCTGAGGGTGTAGATGAGGATGACCACCATGTAGAAATCCGGAAAGAGCGTCATGTAGACGTTGTAAAGGTCCAGCGTCTCCAGGTTTTCGCCGATCAGGGTATGGGGCGCCGCAAAGAGCTGCACGGCCATCGCCGCCGCGGAAAGCAGCGCGGGCAGGGAGACCAGGAAGCGATACCTGGCGTTCTCCCGCTTCGGATGCTGCAAATAGGCCATCACGAACTCATACCAGGTGTAAACGGTGGCCGCCATGAAGAAATAGATCAGGAAGGAGACGACGTAAATCAGACCCTTCGGGAGCACTCCGTCCACAATTCCCGCCCAAACGCAGTCGGTGAGAAAGTAGAAAATAAAGGACACCAAAACCTTGTCGTACTTGACCTGTCTCTCCCGTCTGTCGATGTTGAAATGATTGTGAAGCAGAATGATCCCAAACACAATCACACAGAGGACATTGCCCTCAATGTAATAGAATGAAAAACTGGGCATCAGTCATTCGCCTCCCTTATGCCTCGGGGCAATTCCCCCTTCAAAATCGCAATTCATGCGTAAGGCGCAATTCAAGTACTTTCAGAATATTCTTCCACTGATTTTATCATACCCCTTTCGGCAGAATTCGTCAAGGCAAACTTTACCTGTACACAAAACCAACACAAAGCGCCCTCCCGGGCAGGGCTCCGACGGGCGAAAAAATATGTATATTTATGGAAGAATATGTGTTTTCTGCGTAGAATTGTCCCAGTCTCTTGACAACGGGCCGGGGCGTGGTATAATAGCCGCCCTTTCAAAACAGGGTTCGTTCCAAAGCAGGCGTCCTTCCGCCCTCGACCTGCCGTTATTCCCCGGCGCCGCTGCCGCCGCACCCTGAAAAACGCGGCTCCCGCACAGCGCCCTGCGGTGGGTTTTCTTTTGGAAGGAGCCCCCGACAAAAAGGGGAGAGGCCCGCCGGACGGCCTCTCCCTTTTGCTGTGTTTTTCGGTTTTCGCGCCGGGCGCGATTCATACCCTACCTGTACTTCCGCTCCGGGTATCTGTCATAGTACTCGTTCTTGTTGATGTACATCTTCTCATCCGCCGTATGCATGGCCAGATGAAGCTCCCCGGGGGTCCGGGCGATGGCGGTACCCACGGCAAAGTGCAGATCTTCCTCCCGATCCGCCAGCTCGTACAGGCGTTTGACCCTTTCCTCCAGCTCCGCCTGCTCCATACCGGGCGCCAGGATCATATACTCGTCGCCGCCGGCCCGGAACACGTCCACGTCATGGAACACCTTGCGCAGGACGGCCGCCGCCGTTTTCAGGAGCCGGTCTCCCGCGTCGTGGCCCTTCTCGTCGTTTACCCGCTTCAAGCCGTTCAGGTCCGCGAAAACCACCTGGCAGGGGAAGGCAATCCCCAGCTTTCCCGTTACCGCATCGCTGATCAGGTTGTTCATGGAGTTGCGGTTTTTCACCCCGGTCAGCATATCCACGGAGCTCAGCTGTTCCAGCTTTCGGAGCAGTTGATAATTGGAGACCTCCGAAGCGATGAAGAAGGTGGTAAGCTCCAGGGTTTCCTTGATTTTCACCGTGTTTTCCACATTGAAGTTGATGGCCCAGATATGGCCCAGAACCTGATCGTTGTAATTCAGCGGGAACAGCACCACGGTCCGGGCCCCGGCCCTGGTGAGCTCCGAATGCCACCGGGGATTCACCGTGGAGAGCCAGGCCATATCCTTCTGATCCTTCAGAATCAGGCAGGTACTGTCGCCCAGGGTTTCGTCCCAGGATTTCGTCAGCTCATAGGTTTTTTCGTTCAGAAAGCTCTTGATGGGAATCACGCCGCTGCCGGGCTTCAGGGCCTCGCAGAGCAGGGTGCAGCGCTTGGCTTCCTCATCTCCCAGCAGAATGCCGCAGTAATCCGAATCGCAGAGCTTCCGAATGTCCTCCGTAATCTCCTGGAGCTTTCCGCCGAACTCCCCGGCGTCCCTCAGCTTGAGACAGGTTTGCAGCACCGCGGAGGCCGTGTCCGCGGAGAGGCTGGCTCTCTGCTCTGAATTGGCGTAGGGGGTGACTTCGTAGGAGTAAATGCAGTATCCGATATTCTCCTGATCCGAATCCAGCGGAAGCAGGGTCATATTCAGCCAGAGGTCCATTTGGGGAAGTCTGACATAGGAGTGGAGGCTTTCTCCGTAGAAGGCGCTGCGGCAGCAGAAATCCTCGAAGTTCTTATTCTGGGGGAAGTACTCCGCATAGGGGGAGCCCGGGACGAAGGGCCGGCGCATGGTGTGGAGCATATCGTCACAATGGGCCTGATTGCCTGCCGCGATCCGGATGTTCCCGTAATCGCCGTTGGCAAACCGCTCCACCGACATCACGCAGGTCTTGCTCTTGAACCCGGAAAGCATCGCTTCAAAATCCATCTTATTTACTCCTTTCTCAGCCGCTTTACCGTATCCCGGCAGTTTCATAAGGGAAATTTACGCCATTATATTCTCTCCACGGAGTATTTTCAAGCCGTCGGGGCGGATTCTTCAAACAATCTCCTTATTATCGCCCCCGCCGGGTTCTCAGTATTTATTGTGCACCTTCTCCGCGAAGCACATCACGTCCTGAATGTTGATCTCCCTGCCGTCGTCCAGGATGGCCTTGCCGGACATACGGCCGAACACCTGGTGCTGGTCGGAGGCGATGAGCTTGAAATCCAGGCAGGCGGCCCGATCCAGCACCGGCTGGAAGCGCATCTCGAATCTGCCGTCGGAGGAGGAGAAGGTCCAGGGGTCCGTATAGCCGCTGTCGGGAATGTGGAAGACTACGTCCTCCAGCTTGTGGGCCTTCCCGTCCCAGAAGAGGACGTTCTCCGAGGCCGCGGCGGTGTCCCCGAAGCCGTAGCCGATGTTCCAGCCGAAGGCGTGACCGTCTATATCCGCGTTGCCGGAGCCCCAGAACCAGGTGTTGTCGTAGGTCCATACCCCCCGGCCCCAGTCCAGGGTGCCGAAATCCCTTTTGGGGTCGAAACGGTAGGTCTTCCCGTCGAAGCGAATTTCCCCCGCCGCCCGCATACAGTTGATCTTCTGGTTATAGTAGAAGGCGTGCTTTTTCGGCCAGGGCGTCGCGATCACCATGCTGTCCATGGGCGGCTGCTCCAAAACGATCACCGCGTCCAGCGGCTTCCCGTCCATAAAATTCTCAAAGTGACAGCTGATGTTTCGTCTTCCGTTCTTCGGCTCGAAGCGCATTTGCAGCCGTTTGTTTTTGAATTCCGTCACCCCGGCGGAGGAATCCTCCGGCAGATGCAGCTTCCCCAGGGGGAAAGGGTTCAGCACGGTCTCGGTGTGCTCCCAGGGCTGCTCCCCGAACACCAGCAGAGACACCGACTGCAGGCCGATGTACCCGTCGTCGGAAATGGTAAAGGCGGCGGCAAAGCCGTCGTTCACCACCAGGTAATAGTCCCATTCCTTGATCCGGAATTTGGGCGCCCGGATCATGTCCCGGCGGTAAGTCTGCACCAGACTCCGGGACCAGCCCGGCTCCCGGAGCTCGCCCTTCTCATCCAGCAGCATCCCCGGGGCGCTCACTTCATGGTTTCTCATAGTTTTCGTCCTTTCTCCCGCGGCAGCGGGACGTCGTTCCGGGCCCGGAAGCAGCTCCCGGCGGATTCCCCCTGCCGGCGGCTGCTTCCCCATTGTCAGCCCAGCAGGCCAATGATCGAATCCGCGTAGTTTTCCGTGATAAGCGTAACCTGTTCTCCCGCGGTCTGGAACCCTTCGATCATCTGGCGATTGTCCTTTTTCAACTGCTCCGCCGTACACCAGGAATCATCAAGTCTTGCTTCGATCTCGCAGCCATGGGCCTTTATCGCTTCAAAATGCGAATCTATGTATTGATCCGTCATGGCCAGGCAGATAAAGCGGATCGACGGCAGATACCCCTCGTCAAACTCCCGCCTCCAGCGAAAGGGGATATAGCAGCCCTCCACAATCAGGTTCTGCCGATTCTCGATGGACGTTTTCACAATCTCCCGGACGATCGGCCACAGATACTCCGTGAGCGGCCCGTCGTCCTCCGGCGTCAATTCTGTATTGCCGCTGCGAATCAGCCCCATCTTCAGGTGGTCTATTGACAGATAGGGATACTTGTATTTTTCAAGCATTTTCTGCGCCAGGAGCGTTTTCCCCGTGTGGGATGCGCCGGTTATCAGTATGATCATTGTCTTGCCTCCGCCTTTATGAACCGCGAATCCGGTGATTTGTTTCCATCCGCCGATGCGTCACAGGGGCGGCCATTGGCCGTCCGGGCCGCCGCTGCGCCTAAAGCTCCTTCCGGAAGCATATAATCCGGTTCGCTTCCTCGTTCATTGCCAATTCCCGAAACTCTTTTTCCAAATCCTCCGGCGTATGCTCCGTCCACATTTGTATCGCCAGCCGGGCATCGACGGATCAAAACGCCTTTCATATACCGCGTTTCATTATGCGTTTTATATACTTCCATCTTTTCCTCTTCTGTACAGCCAATCAGTATCTTGATCTCGGAGTCCCGCTTCATCAAATCGACGATACACATGATGGCATCGACTGTTTTCTGACCGCTTCCGACCCATACATCAATTTCTGCACCGTCCATAGAAGAAGTATCTCTCAAATAACCATAGTCAACCCGATAAATGAAATCCGGAAACCTTGGATGTGCAGAGCCTTTTGGTCTGTCGATTACAATCTCAGAAGTGTTCACTAACTCATCCAATGCCTTCCAAAAGTCCTCGTTATAATCGTTCACCTTTTTTCCTCCGCAAATACCGAGTTGTCGCGCTGATAAGCCACGTCGGTACATAGATTACCGGGATCAGCTTTATCAGACATACAACTACCAGAACAAAATCTGCCGCTGTATCCAGTTTCGATCCAAATTCACTGACTGTACCCGTTTTCCTCGCAACAGTTCCATCTACCTATCGCTGACCCCGGCTACGACATACAGTGTATAGAATGCCGGTGAAAACGCAGGAAGGAACAGCAAAGCGATACTGCAGAAAAACCGGATGCCGGTGATGATATTTGCCATATTAAACAGGTGTCCCCACTTCAATCAGGTTGCCGTCCGGATCGTAGAAACGAATCACTTTCTGTCCCCAACTATGTGTCATGAGTCTGTTCACATACTTAACGTCAGGGTAGTAGCTTTCCAGTTTTTCAACGAAACCCTCTATGTCGGATTCTTCAAAATAGAGCTCGCTGGAATTGTTCTCCGGGACGATCTCCCTGCCGAGAAACTCTGTCCAGTATTTCTCCTCCTGCAGAACAAGGCCTTCTGTCAGAATCATGTTCCCATCATTATCGAGGATCATCTCAAGACCAAACAGGTCATGGTAGAACTGTCGGGCCTTTTCTATATCTTTTACCACTATCAATACATTCTTTAGCTTCATCAGTTTCTATGCCCTTTGCTATTTGATTCGTATCGGATCCCTTATTTTTGTAGACTATCTCATCTCTGATTTCTGAATATGATTTCTAATTTCTTTTTCATGCTTCTGGCAATATGCAAAACTGTTTATCATAAAATCTTTTATGCTTTGCGTCTTATACATTTCATCCAGCGTTTCTAATATTAAACGACCTTCAACTGACATATCAAAAAAATATGGGTAGATACATCCACCATTCTCTCTTGGGAAATATGGATTGATTGAGCACAGTCGCTCATCTTTCATCACTGACTCAACCACCATTTCGCTTAAGACCCATTTAAGAGATGGACGCTCATACTCATCGTAACTATCTCCGAATAATTGATTCCAAACAAAAAACCAAACAAAATGAATGATCTCATGTATACTCTCACCTATGGCCCCCTTTTCACTATTCAAATAGAAAATGTCAAAGCATCTCTCTTTAAGAAAACGTGGTTCAATAGGGTTCATACTGATATTACAATACATATCGTTGAATATTATGTTGCAATCAACCTTAAACGCATCAGATAACGCGGTTGATATTTGTTCTTTGTGGCTGAGCCAGTACTGAGAGTACAGTTTAACTTTTTGATTGATTACTCCCTCTATCTCCGGATAGATAGCACGCAAAGTTCTTTCTATATATTCTTCTCTTTCCTTGACAGGCAAACTTTTGGCGCGGTCTCTATCAATTTGTGGATAAAAATGGTACAGCGGTTCAGACCAAAAATCAGATTCGCCTTCTACTTGAAATTCTATTATCCGTTGAATCATGTAATCCACACCGGGATTCTTAAACGTTATATTCATAATCACTACCTCCCCATATGATAGAGTTGTCGCTCCGACATCTAAATCATAGCTTCAACACTATCACAAAAACATCTAAACCACTAACTCAACACTCTGAATCCAAATAGCCTACTCAACCCTCCGAACAATTCCCTTGATATGTTCTGTCGGAGCAATTTTTGCGGTCAAATTCCCACTCCGGCGATGATGACTAAACACCCGAAAAGCCTGTAAATACGGCACTTTTTCGGTGGTCAGTCCTTAACCCGTGACATCAATACTACCGTCTCGACGTGCCTTGGGACAATAGCGTGAATAAAAAAGCCGTTATCTACGCTGCTGCCACGACCGTCCTCATAAAGCCGATGCCGTTGAGCACAAAGCGGCCGTAACCATACAAATACATTCACGTCTTAAGATTCAGACTATACAAAGTGTTCTCTTGCATATCTGCCAGAAATGCCGGTAAATCAACATCCTTCAGTTTTACAGTGATTTCATTTTTGTTGCGTTTCCCTATCCATGTTTTGCAGATATTTATCTGTTCAGCGCCGGAAAGCGCAGCGAGGTCGGTCATCAAATGAGTAAGTTCAATAATCATGGGATCGTTGGGATCGTGATTGCCAACAGGGCTGTCACAGTCGCAAAGCCAATCGGTAATGCGATAATCATCCTGGACAAATTCTGCGGCGGCTTTTACAGCTTTTTTTACATCATGCTTTGTTCCAAGCGAGATTTTTAAGCCATATTTATTTTTCACATCGACGTATTCTGACTCAGAAACATCTCCATATAATGAACCGTATAAAAAATAACACATTTCTTGCACCTCCTAATAATTTACAGCAATTAATCTCTCATTCAATTTGTAGTCTCAGTCCCGGCTCGAGACATCAATACGACTGATTCGACGTTCTGCCCAGTGGGCAAGAAAAACTATTTATCATAGTTTACTCTTGATCCGGCACATGGCCTCAATATGCATGATCCAGTGTCTTGAGAACGGCATTTTGATCAATCCGGTGATATCTTTATTGCACCAGTAATCGATCAGCCAGACGGCATCTTCATCCGTACTCACAGAATGAGAGTCCGCAACTCTTTTCTTATCCTCATCGGTAAACTTGCTCTTAAGATCCCTGTATACGAGGTTTTTAAGCATCTCGTCGGTCGAATTCTTTACTGCCGCACAATATTCATAGACGGCTTTTATATCCAACTTTTTAGAGAAAGATGCTATATCCTCGCCTTTCAGTTCGTTTCCCGTGGTGATGATCGGACTGCCTGTTCTATTAAGAAAGTCCTCGGCAAAAAGAACCTGTTTGTCCTGCATGATAACGGTATGCGCCACAATATCCTCAATCCGGAAAATGTGCCACATGGAATAGGCAAGCGTCTTACTGTGGTATCCTTCTGCTTTG
>JAGABH010000056.1 GCA_017614755.1 Oscillospiraceae bacterium | reverse complement strand
GGGCCGTGGACGTAGGCCGCGAAGTCCCGAACCTCCACGTAGACCGTATAATCCGGCTTGTGCACGTCTACGGGAACCTCGGGATAGGCCTCCGCCAGCCGCCCGCCGATGGCCTGGGAAATCTGGATGGAGTTCAGGGGGAAGCGCTTGTCGGAGCGCTTGGACTCCACCTTGAAGGATTTGGCCGCCGCCAGATCGTCGCCCAAATAGTTGACCACGGCCTCAAAAATCGCGTCCTCGCTCTTCTCGCAGGGCCGGCAGCGGCAGAGAGAAATCGCGCCGAAGATGGTGTGGCAGGCGTCCCAGGCTCCGTCCAGGTCGCAGAGCTCGTTTTCCGGCTCCACGTAGACCGTGGATTGTAAAATCGTCACCTTAAAGTCCCCGAAGGGCCGCATCCGCCGGGCCACGTTGGTCCGCAGCTTATTTTCAAACATCTTCTTGTTTGCGCCCTTTAAGACGATTTCGCCTAATTTCAGTAAAAAGATTTCGTTCATGGATATTCACCTTGGTTCAGAGTTCGGTAGCGGCGCACACCTGTGCGCCATGGAATGAGGCTTAGTTGCGCCCAATTTTGTATGTTCTGTATTGAATCGCCTCGGCCAGATGAGCCACGCCGATCTCCTCGGCGCCCTCCAGGTCCGCGATGGTCCGGGCCACCTTCAAAATCCGGTCATAGCTCCGGGCGGTGAGACCCATGGCCTCAAAGGCCTCCTCCATCAGGGCGGCGCACTCGTTGTTCAGAGCGCAGATTTTGTGGAGCTGCTCCGGGCTCATCCGGGCGTTGGAGACGGTGCTGCTTCCGACAAAGCGCCGGTGCTGGATGGCCCGGGCGGCGTTGACCCGTTCCCGGATGGCTGCGGAGGGCTCCCCCTCCTTCCGCTCCCGCAGTTCGTCGAAGCTCACGGCGGGAACCTCAATGATAATGTCAATCCGGTCCAGCAGGGGGCCGGAAATACGGCCCACGTATTCCTGCACGGAGCGCTCCGAGCAGGTACAGCGGCCCGAAGGGTCCCCATGCCAGCCGCAGCGGCAGGGATTCATGGCGCAGACCAGCATAAACTGGCAGGGATAGGTTTCGGAGGCGGAGGCCCGGGTGATGGTGACGATCCCATCCTCCAGGGGCTGACGCATAACCTCCATGGTCTCCTTGCGGAACTCCGGCAGCTCGTCCAGAAACAGCACGCCCCGGTGGGCCAGAGAGACTTCTCCCGGCTTTGGCACGGAGCCGCCGCCCACCAGCCCCGGGGGCGTGACGGTGTGGTGAGGACTGCGGAAGGGCCGGACGGTGACCAGGGGATTGTCCGGGTCCACCAGGCCCATGATGGAGTGAATTTGCGTGACCTCCAGAGCCTCGGAGCGAGTCATGTCCGGCAGAATGGATGGCAGCCGCTTGGACAGCATGGACTTGCCGGAGCCCGGAGGCCCCACCATCAGCACGTTGTGCCCGCCTGCGGCGGCGATTTCCAGGGCCCGCTTGGCGTTTTCCTGGCCCATCACGTCCTTGAAGTCCGGCACGGCCCGGGGAATCGTGTCCTGGACCCAAGCCGGCTGGGGCTGAATCTGGGGGCCGCCCCGGAGATGGGCAATCAGCTGACCCACAGAGTACACCGGGATTACCGTAATCCCCTCCGCCAGAGTGGCCTCCCGGGCGTTCTGCATGGGCACGTAGAGGGTTTTGATCCCGCATTTGGCCGCGGCAATGGCCATGGGCAGCACCCCGGGTACGGGCCGTAGCTTGCCCTCCAAGCTCAGTTCCCCCAAGAAGGCGTGGCTCTCATCCGGCAGGCTGACCTGACCGAAGGCGGAGAGTATACCCAGCAGAATGGGCAGGTCATAGACCGTGCCGCTCTTTTTTGTGTTGGCCGGAGCCAGGTTTACGGTAATCCGGGAGGGCGGAAACTTGAAGCCGGAGGTTTTCACCGCGGCCCGGACCCGTTCCCGGGCCTCTTTCACCGCGGCGTCCGGCAGGCCCACGATCTCAAAGCCCGGCAGACCGTTGGAGATAAAGCACTCCACGGAGATCCGATAGCCTTCAATTCCATTCAGACCCAGCGTATGCAGTTTGCTGACCACGGCAGTCCCTCCTTACTGTTCCATATCTAATCTATTGTACCGCATCCGAGCAAAAAAAACAATCACATTTATCGCACATCCTACTGTTTTTTACATATTATGGGGATGGAAAGCCTTTGGTTTTCATTTGATAACAGGAGGGATTACCATGCCGGATCAAATCAATACTGCCGGACGCCCCAGCCCTCCATGAAGCTGTCGTAGATATACCTGACGATTTCGGCTTCCTCCGGGACGATGACCATGTTGCCATAGTCGTCGGTCGTATAGCCCAGGAGCGCCCAGGTCGGACAGAGTGCGATGCCATTGGAGAAGCGGCGCTTGTAGGACCACTTCATGGCCTCAGACTTGTTTTCGGATTCGCCTTCGGCCACGCTGCTCAAAAGGGCCAGAATGGCGTCGTTGCCCCTGTCCAGGGTGTTGAGATGCTCGTCCTCAAAATAGATGCCAACGGGCGGATCGAGGGCTTTCAGCTTCCGAACATACGAGATGCAATCCAGGGTGTTCCTCGCAAACCTACGGATACTCGGTCATGGCCCATCCGTCCTTCCAATGAAAAACAAGCCGGAAAAAGGCTCGAAAACTTCACCTTTTTTCAGCTTGAAAGTGAACTCCTCCACGAAAGCGGTCCGCTCCGTGGTTTCATTTTTTCTTATGGTTGCGGGCGCTGCTGTAAAGCGGCCTCCGCGTCCTGGGGTGTCCCCCCTATGAAATTCCACGAAAATTCGCAAAGAGGGGGGCGGCGGTCTGTGGGGGCGTGCCCCGTAGAGATTTGACCCGCCCCTGGGGTCAGTAATGAAAGTCTTGGTAACGGTCCTCCGTCATGGTTTTGGTGTCGTGGCAGGATTTACACAGCGCCTGCCAGTTGCCGCGATCCCAAAAGAGGACGGGGTCGCCCCGGTGCGGCATGATGTGATCCACGACCGTCGCCGGGGTCGCGCGGCCTTTCTTCAGGCAGCGTACACACAGAGGATGCTCCCGCAGGTAGACGGCTCGCGCCCGCTGCCACCGCTTCCCATAGCCCTTCTCAGCAGTCGTTTTGACATCATGCGCATGGGCTGGGGCATGGTCGGCGCAGTAGCTGGTGCCATAGGGGACCAGCTTCGGGCAGCCTGGATGCTTGCAGGGCGTGTTCGGCCTGCGCGGCACGGTGGCCACCTCCTCGCTCCCTATGTACCGAACGCCGGAAAGGACGGAAGCGGCGTCCGGGCAAAAAAGAAGGACGCAGGGATGGTCCCCGCGCCCTATGCTCCTTCGCAGTATGAAGAATATCACAAAAATAGTGCAAAGTCAGTATACACTTAGTTTACTTTTGGTTTACCAAAATGTTCGAGCTTATGCCGGCAACTAGGGAGTATAGTGAGATAAGAAAGCCTCCCATTTGCGCTCTTTCCATAATGTCGCCACCTCATTTTTGAGCTCTTCGTCCTTAAACGCGTCAAAAAACAAAGATGGATTACTAAAATACCATTCTTTTAAATCTTCAAGAGTATATTCTTCTGGCCTTTCTTCCTTATTTCTATGAGAGTTTAGTACTTGTAACATTATTGGAACCATATCCCCAGTCCAGGCGGTAGGGTAACACCCTTTTTTTGCCATTCCACGAAGTTTCCTATTCTTCATTCGTTCTTGTAACGTCGCGTTTGGTTGAAGAAAGGGTACGTCTGAACTCTGTGATTTACACCAATATCCAGTATCATATTCTTTCTCAGGATACATTCTGTGATATACCTCATACGCGAGATAATCTGTCATAGCTTCGTCAGGCTGATCTTGAGATGGAGTCCCTGCTCCATACTCTGTGAATAGTCCAGGCTTATCTTGGAAACCGCTTTTTTCCCGTTTCTTTTCACCAGACGTATCGGGCAACGCAGATGAATAATGAAGGGTTTCATGGACAATTGTTGAGAGCAGCTTATCTGTATTTATTGTGCCATCGCTATTATAATAATCGTTGGAGTCTATATTAAAAAAGATTTTTCCTTCTACAGCACGCGCTGGATTGCCTGCATAGCTTCCTTCAGCTTCAGTATCTAGCCTCATTTCAGCTGATTTTTTCCATTCAAAAGAAAGTGCTGACAACCTTCCTCCCAATTCTGCTTTTTTCGATGCAGGGCATATCTCTAGTAGTATTTTTTTTAGTTTCTCTTTATCAAGAGAATCCAAGTGGGCTTGTGTTAATAATTCTTTTTCTTTTTCTGATACTGGTTCCCTTTCCAAGGTGTCGGGAATAAGCATTTGTCTCTCTCTTTCGTCAGCCCCTAGGTAATGAGTGATTGGCCCTGATGGCCTTCTGACTAGTGGTTGCGCAGACGCTGGTGTAAGTGTCGAAGCTGATGAAGAAGTAACAGAGGCTGGAGGCGCCTTGGGAACCGGAGACGCCTTGGGAACCGGAGGCGCCTTTGGGGGTGCAGGTCCTTCAGAAGCTGAAGGACCTGCAGAAACAGACGGCGAGAGCAATGGCGGCGGCGGTAACGCAGACTGTTCTTGATTTGCAGAAGGCGTTGCCTGTCCTGGTATCAAGGCTAAAGCAGATAGTAAAGCTTGATTACCCATATTTATTCCCCCAAAAGGCAAAGAGGATTCTGATGCTCTATCTGCAGAGCCTGACGGGCGTTTCTTTCTATAATAACCTTTCATTGTATCTCTTCCTCCCCAGAAGTATTAAGCGGTTTTCACTATTCTGCTGTACAAAGTTTAGCTCTGAGCATGCAACACTATACTGTTTCAACTATCAAAGAATGAGGAACACGCGGTGGCACATGCATATTCTTAAACCGCCTACCATTCCAATTCTCTCAGTATAACACATTTTTTGATTGAATCAAGAAAGGTGTTAGCGCCGAGCGACTTTAGCCTGTAGGACTACAATACATCTTGGACAAGTGAATAGAAAAAAGGTGAAGGATGCAGCCTCATCGGTTATAGTTGAGTTACCACACACCAATTTGGCAAGGAGGCGGAGCGATTCCTCAAGGACATCCGCTTTTGCGGGAAGGCCTGGTTGATGGAGCGGATCGAAAAGCGACTCCGCAAGATGGGCTACTGAGGCGGGGGCGTCGGGGGAGAGGGTGCTGCATCGAGCAGAGCCTTCTCCCCAGATTGCCCGGTCGACGAACTAATCAAGCGAAGTACCAGCAGCCGTCTTTAATTACAACATCTTCATCGCTGCGGCTGAGCTTGATTTCGATAAATGGGGGTTCGTCACCATCGATCACAACCCGGACGGTGTACTCCTCAGTAATGCTTTCATAATAGCATATGATGTCATGATGGATGCACTCGGGGTCATCGAGTACGAAGGACTCAAACACAACTGGATCTAGTCTATTATACCGCATCCGAGTCAAAAAAACAATCACATTTATCGCACATCCTGCTGTTTTTTACATATTATGGGGATGGAAGCCCGTTGGTTTTCATTTGTGTTAGTTGCAATTTAATGACCTGGTTGAAAACGGACACTTGGTGTGATGCCTGGTCACTGATGCCTTTCACGCAGAAAGCCCTCTTCTTGTGACTAACGCTCTTTTATCTGTGAAGGAGGAATCACCATGCCGGATCAAATCAATACTGCCGGACGCCCCGCCCCGGAGCCCCGGGAGCCGGTCCGAATTCATACCAACCGGATCGAAGACGCCTGCATCGACAAGGACTGCATCGAGGACCTGCGGGTCTACCTGACCGGGAGCTCCCAGCGGGCCCTGGAGGGAGCCGTCAACGCCCAGGCCCGGAGCGCGGAGCTGCTGCACGTCTACATAGACGTGGCTCCCATCGCCTACAATCCCGGCCACTTCACCGCGGATTTGAGCTTTTTCTATCGGATCGGCGGCGAGGCCATGTCGGGGGTCACCCGTCCCGCCCCGCTGGAGGGGCTGGCTGTCTTCACCAAGCGGGTGGTGCTCTTTGGCGGCCAGGCGGCCACCAAGGTCTTCTCCAGCGCCGACAATGACCTGCTGCCCGACGCCCTGTATCAGACCCACACCCCGGACTGTGTGGTGGAGGCCGTGGACCCCATGGTTCTGTCTTCCCAGGTGGGGGAGGGGAGCGACAATCCTCCTGTGGCCCCGGACATTCCCCAGGCGGTCCGGGCGCTGTTCCCGGAAGAGCCGGTGTTGAGCGGCAGCCGCCAGCTCTATGTGACCCTGGGCCAGTTTTCCACCGTGCGGATGGAGCGGGGCGCCCAGCTTCTGGTCCCGGCGGTTTCCTTTGCCATGCCGGACCGCAGCTGCTCCGACGACCCCGGCACCCCCGACGAGCCCTGCGACCTTTTTGCCAAGGTGGATTTCCCCACCCAGGCATTTTATCCGTCAGCGCAGTGAGCGGAACGCGGCCCGGTAACGGGCCGCGGTTTTACTAAATGAAAACATGAAATATGAAAACTTGAAAGAATTATCTTGTGTCTCTTGACAAGCGGGGCGGAGTGTGCTATACTGCAAATGGTTGAACAATCATTCAACCATTCAACCGTTTCAAAGAGGTGAGACAGATGAAGTTCTACGACATGGAGCTGGAAAAATCCGACTGCACGGTGATCCATCAGGAGGTGGTGGACAAGGTTCGGCAAACCCTGCCGAACGAAGACCTGCTGCTGGACCTGGCGGACGCCTTCAAGCTGTTCAGCGACTCCACCCGGCTCAAGATCCTCTATGCGCTGATGGAGGCGGAAATGTGCGTCTGTGATATTTCCGTTCTGCTGGGCATGACAAAATCCTCTGTGAGCCACCAGCTCCGGGTGCTGAAGCAATCCAACCTGGTAAAATACCGCAAGGCGGGCCGGGTCATCTACTATTCTCTGGCCGACGACCACGTCCGCACCATCTGCCAGATGGGCATGGCCCATGTGCTGGAAGAGGATGAGGAGATCAACTCGTAGGGAGCAAACTCAAAGAGTCACGAGCTATGCCCACATTGCTCCGCCGGTTTCAAACCTGCTACATGTAATTCAGGAGGATACAACTGTGAAAAAGAAATTCAAGATGGAAAACCTGGACTGCGCCAACTGTGCGACCAAGATGGAAGAGCAAATCCGCAAGATCCCCGGCGTCCTCGAAGCCAATATGAACTTCATGACCCAAAAGCTGACGCTGGAGGCGGAAGATGAGCGCTTTGACGAGATTCTGGCCGAGGCCCAGAAGTGCTGCGACCGGGTGGACAAGGGCTGCCGGATCGTTACCAATTGAGAATTGAGAAGTGAGAATTTAGAATTGACAGGTGAGAAGCGTTTCCTCGTACTGTAGCGCGGGTAATCTGCCCGCCGTTCTCCGGCCTGCTTAATCCATCTTATTCAGGAGAAATATCGAATGAATGAAACAATTTTTCCAACCCAAAGGCCTGAGATGATCCTGTTCGACTACGGGCAGACCCTGATTGCGGAGGCCCGTTTTGACGGGCTGCGCGGCACGGCGGCGGTCATGGGCTACGCGGTGGAAAACAAATACCATCTGACGCCCGAACAGGTGCAGCGGGAGGCCAATGTAATCAACCGGGAACTGCGACGATCAGATCCCGCAATGAGAGCCCAGAGAACCATCGAGGTTCCCAACCACATGTTTACAGCCTATCTGTACGAATCCCTCGGGATCAAGATCAACCTGTCCCCGGAAGAAATGGATCGCGTTTTCTGGGACGCGGCCTCTCCCGGCACCCCCACAGAAGGCATCCGGGATTTTTTGGAGTTTCTATGGAAGGCTGGAATCCGAACGGCGGTCATCAGCAATATCTCCTATACTGGCTCCGTGGTTTCGGAGCGGATTCATCGCCTGTTGCCGAACAACCATTTTGAATTCATCCTTGCTACAAGTGAGTACCTGTTCCGGAAACCCCATCCGCGGATTTTCCGTCTTGCTCTGGAAAAAGCAGACCTGAAACCGGAAAACGCCTGGTATGTTGGAGACGACTATGCCTGTGATCTGGCGGGAGCCCGCGCTGCGGGCCTGCTTCCGATCTGGTATCAAGCTGCGATAGACTTTGCGCAAGCAGACCATGAGGATGTGCTCCGGGTTCAAGCTTGGACAGAGTTGGAGGCCATCCTGCGGAACTGCCCGGAGCGTTTGGAGTGATTGACGTGACAAAGAAACAAAAGCATACCCTATTCCGAATCATTCTGGCTGCCCTGCTGTTGGGGGCGGCCATTGTACTGGAGCATCTTGGTACCCTGGAAACCCTTCCCCGGTGGGGCACCTTGGCAGCCTTTTTGCTTCCCTATCTGATTATCGGCTGGGATATCCTCTGGGAGGCTGTGGAGCATATCTTCCACGGCCAGGTCTTTGATGAAAACTTCCTGATGGCCGTGGCCTCCGTGGCGGCTTTCTGTGTGGGGGAGTATCCGGAAGCGGCGGCTGTTATGCTGCTCTATCAGGTAGGCGAGCTCTTCCAGAGCTGCGCCGTGGGCAAGTCCCGGAAATCCATCGCCGCCATGATGGATATTGTCCCGGAATCTGCCAACCTGGAGACGCCAAACGGTCTCGAGGAGACCGATCCCGAGGAGGTGGCCGTGGGCTCCGTAATTGTGGTCAAGCCCGGCGAGCGCATCCCCCTGGACGGGGTGGTGATCGAAGGCGAATCCCTGATCGACACTGCCGCTCTCACCGGTGAGTCCGTTCCCCGGCGGGCGAGCCCCGGCAGCGAGGTCATTTCCGGCTGCGTCAACGGCAGCGGCACCCTTCGGGTCCGCACCACCAAGGCCTACGCCGACGCTACTGTGACCCGAATTCTGGAGCTGGTGGAGAACGCCTCCTCCCGGAAAGCCCACGTGGAGGGCTTCATCACCCGCTTTGCCAAATACTATACCCCCATCGTAACCATCTGCGCCCTGCTGCTGGCGGTGCTGCCGCCTCTGCTGCTGGGCAGGGAGTGGGGCGAGTGGATTCGCCGGGCCTGTATCTTCCTGGTGGTCTCCTGCCCCTGCGCCCTGGTGATCTCCGTACCCCTGGGCTTCTTCGGCGGCATCGGCGCCGCCTCCCGGAAGGGCATTCTGGTGAAGGGCAGCAACTATCTGGAAACCCTTTCCAAGCTGTCCACCCTGGTTTTCGATAAGACCGGCACCCTGACAAAAGGGGAGTTTAAGGTCAGCGCCCTCCTGCCCGCCTCGGGCAGCGAAGAGGAGCTGCTGGAGCTGGCGGCTCTGGGGGAGAGCTATTCCAACCATCCTATTGCTGCCTCCGTGCGGCAGGCCTATGGCCGGGAGCCGGAGCTGCGCCGGATTCAGTCCGCCCAGGAGATTGCAGGGCAAGGCGTGGCGGCCAATTTGGACGGAAATGTCCTGCTGGTGGGCAGCGCCCGTCTTCTGGAGGAGCGGGGGGTGGACTTTACCCCCTCCCGGGAGGCCGGAACCCTGGTCTATGTGGCCCTGGGTGGGGAATATCGGGGTGTCATCGTAATCTCTGATGGCCTGAAGGACGGTGCGGCGGAGGCTCTGCGGGCGGTCAAGGCCGCGGGCGTGGAAAAGACCGTCATGCTATCCGGCGACCGGAAACAGGCTGCCGAGGCTGTGGCAAAGACGCTTGGATTGGACAGCGTGGAGGCGGAGCTTTTGCCCCAAGATAAGGTGAGCGCTTTGGAAAAGCTGCTGGCTGCCCAGCCTCAGACCCGG
This sequence comes from Oscillospiraceae bacterium, assembly GCA_017614755.1. GTDB lineage: Bacteria > Bacillota > Clostridia > Oscillospirales > Oscillospiraceae > JAFRPC01. Next base: position 1,840 of record JAGABH010000056.1, on the reverse strand, counting down.
ACCCTGGGCTATGTGGGCGACGGCCTCAACGACGCTCCGGTGCTGACCCGGGCGGACGTAGGCATCGCCATGGGCTCCCTGGGCTCCGACGCGGCCATCGAAGCCGCGGACGTGGTCATCATGGACGACGATCTGCGCAAGCTGCCCGCGGCCATTCGCATCGCCCGGAAGACCCTGGGGATCGTGAAGCAGAACATCGTCTTCGCCCTGTCGGTGAAGTTCATCATCCTGATCCTGGGCGCCCTGGGCATCGCCAATATGTGGCTGGCTGTCTTCGGCGACGTAGGCGTCAGCGTCATCGCCATTCTGAACAGTATGCGCACCTTACGCACGTAAAAAGCCTTCCCCTTAGGGGGAAGGCGGCGCAAAGCGCTTTTCGGGGCGTTTATGGCTGCGCAGGTACGCGGCCACTGCGACCCTACTGAACAGTTACTCACGCCGTAGGGACAAGCATTGCTTGTCCGCCGCATCCCTGCCTGCAGCGCAGGCAATCTGTCCGCCCCGGTTCAGAGTTCAGAATCATACGCTGAACCCTGAACTCTGAACTCCAAAACCCCAAAAAAGAAAAATAATTATCTTGACAAATGACGATTCTTCTGCTACAATATGTGCGCTGCCAAAGACAGCAGGTGGTTTTTGACCGTAAATCCTGCCGAGGTTCCGCGATATGACATACTACGGTGTCCTTGCGTTCTTTGGCCGCACGGACACATTTTTTATTTCTATTCGGAGGTGACAACCAAACATGCCCAACGCAAAGGTACTCGAAAGCAAAAAGGCGATCGTAGACCAGCTGTCCGATCGGATCGGCAAGGCTACCGCCGTTGTCTTTGTTGACTACAAGGGCATCACTGTCGCTCAGGATACCGAGCTCCGCAACAAGTTCCGCGAAGCCGGCGTGGAGTACTCCGTTGTCAAGAACACCCTGACCCGTCTGGCCGCCAACAAGGTTGGCTTCAGCGAGTTCGACGAGGTTCTCAACGGCACCACTTCCATGGCCACCACCACGGACGATCCCATTGCTCCCGCTCGTATCGTCAGCGAGTTCGCTAAGAAGAACAAGAACGTCCTGAAGATCAAGGGCGGCATCGTGGAAGGCAAGGTCCAGTCTGTTGACGCATTGAACGCATTCGGCGAACTGCCCTCCAAGAATGCCCTGGTCGCTCAGGTACTGGGCACCTTCCTGGCTCCCATCACGTCCCTGGCATTCGTCATCGACCAGATTCGCGCCCAGAAGGCCGGCCCCGCTCCCGCAGAAGCTCCCGCAGAGTAATCACACACAAACAAAAAACTGACTAAAAATTGGAGGATATTACAATGTCTGAGAAGATCGCTGCCCTCATCGAGGAAGTTAAGAATCTGTCCGTGCTCGAGCTGTCCGAGCTGGTTCACGCTCTGGAAGAGACCTTTGGTGTCTCCGCCGCCGCTGCCGCTGTTGCCGCTGGCCCCGCTGCCGGTGCTGCCGAAGTGGAAGAGAAGACCGAGTTCGACGTCATCCTGAAGAACGCCGGCGCTTCCAAGCTGAACGTCATCAAGGTCGTCCGCGCCGCCACCGGCCTGGGCCTGAAGGAAGCCAAGGATCTGGTCGACAACGCTCCCAAGACCCTGAAGGAAGCCATCTCCAAGGAAGATGCCGAGAAGCTGGCTGCCGAGCTGAAGGAAGCCGGCGCCGAGGTCGAGATCAAGTAATCTCACCCAGCGGATCGAACAAAAGCGAATCGAACAAACCAAAAAGAACAGGAACCGACTCCCGGTCCCTGTTCTTTTTTGCCCCGCCCGCAACCTGCGCCCTTTGTATCGCGGGCAACCTGCCCGCCGTCCCTCCGTAGGGGCGCACATT
>JAGABH010000004.1 GCA_017614755.1 Oscillospiraceae bacterium | reverse complement strand
GGCTCCCAAATGACTCGCTGCGGCTGTTTACAGCTGTTGAGCATATTCTACCATTAGGAGGTGTAACCACATGCTGCGTACCTATCAGCCCAGAAAGCGTCACAGATCCAAAGTCCATGGCTTCAGAAAGAGAATGGCTACCGCCAACGGTCGGAAGGTCCTTGCCCGCCGCCGTGCGAAGGGCAGAGCCGTCATTTCCGCCTGATAGAATTGGAAAACGGCCAGGCAGTCCGTTGAATTGCCTTTGAAGTGATCGGGGTGAACGGATGATGATCTGTTCGCCCCGAAGCTTTATATTCAGGCAACAGGCAAAACAGACAACAGGCAGCAGGAGAACGAACCCTGATCCCTGACCTTAATCTCTGATCTACTCTGAACCGGGGGCGACTACGGTGCAGTATACCGTTCCGTTGAAGCTGAACCATGTGTTCCGCAGGCTCTACGCCAAGGGCGAAAGCGCCGTTGGCCGTTTTGTCGTTGTGTACGCAAAACGAAACGGGACGGATCAAAACCGCCTGGGCATTACCACCGGGGTCAAGCTGGGGCGGGCTGTGGACCGCAATCGGGCCCGCCGCCGCATCCGGGAGACCTACCGTCTCCAGGAAAGCCGCCTGAAGCAGGGCTATGACATTGTGATTGTCGCTCGCACTGCCGCCGTCGAAGGAGATTTTGCCGAGCTGGGGAAGAGCTTTCTGCACCAATGCAAGAAGCTCCGCCTGCTGCGGGAGGAGGAAGCTAAATGAAAAAAATAATGCTTGCGATGATTCATTTCTATCAGCGCCGCATTTCCCCCGCCTATCCCCGCCGCTGCCGCTTTGAGCCAACCTGCAGTGAGTATGCGGTTCAGGCCATCGGCAAATACGGCGCCCTCAAGGGCGGCGCCCTGGCTGCCAGAAGAATTTGCCGCTGCCAACCGTTTTCCAAAAGGGACTACTACGATCCTGTGCCTTAAGGGCCTGCGCAAAAGCGAGAAACCGCCCCCGGCCGGAGACGAACCGGCCCGATCACATTTGTGTATTGGAGAACACACAATGAAAAAACGTAATCTTTCCCGCCATGTCAGCCTGCTGCTGTTGGTTCTGACCCTCTTCGGTCTTTTGATGCTGTCAGGCTGCTCTGTCGAAAGCACACCCATGCTTTGGGCAGATGCCGCAACCAACGAAGCCGTTGAGCTCCAGGAAGGGCAGACCGTTCAGACGGAAGCCGACACGAACAAGACCTACCTGCTGGATGAAAACGGCGAAAAACGCTATGTCTATCAAAGAGCCAACCTGGACGCCATCTCCGGAGAAGTGAAGATGGGCCTCTTCGACTATGTGAAGCTGCCCTTCTCCTACCTGCTGAGCTTCCTCTACAGTCTGACCGGCAACTACGGCCTGGCTCTGATTCTCTTCGCCGTTATCCTCAAGGTGATTCTCTTCCCCACCTCCGCAAAGAGCAAGAAGAGCATGATGAAGATGTCCCGTCTCACCCCCAAGGTCAAGGCCCTGGAGGAGAAGTTCGGCGACGACAAGCAGGCCTACCAGGCTGCCGTCAATCAGCTCTACCGGGAGGAGGGGGCCGGCGGCTGCGGCGGCTGCCTTTGGGCGCTGCTGCCCATGCTGCTGCTGATTCCCCTGTATTATATCATTCGTGAGCCCATCACTTGGCTGATGTTCCACGGCGACGTGAACCCCAAGACGCTGGCGGAGATTCAAAACGTCTTCATTACCGCCAAGCAGACGGCAGCTCAGGGCTCCGCCCTGGCCAGCTTTAACCCCACCGGCTTCTACTGGCAGGTGGAGGCGCTGCCCCACATTGCCCAGCTCAAAGGGGAGCTGGCTGCCATCTCTCCCGCAATCCAATCCATGAACACCCCGCTTCTGGGCGTAGAGATGGCCACTATCCCCAACTTTGCCTTCTGGAAATACTTTGACATCAACGGCGTCTGGAATTCCATCGGGCAGTTCCTTCTGCCCATCCTTTCCGGCGGCATTAACATGGTCTCCATGTGGATCGGCCAGAAGATGAACAACAAGGTCATCGTCAACGAGAAGGGCGAGCAGGACGCCGAAATGGCCAAGAAGTCCCCCCAGAACAACTTGCTCATGACCCTGATGATGCCCCTGTTCTCTGTCTATATCGGCTTTGTCGCCCCCGCGGGCCTGTCCCTGTACTGGCTCACCCAGGGCGTCCTTGGCATGATCCAGGACGTGATCCTGACCAAGCACTACAAGAAGATCTATGACGCAGAGGACGCTGTGAAGCAGGCCAAGGCTGCCGAAGAGGCTGCCAAGGAGGCTGAGCGGGAGCGTCTGCGTGCCCTGCGCCGGGCGGAGAACCCCGACGGCATGGTGGGCAGCGCCAGCAAGAAGAAGCTGCAGCAGCGGGAGAAGAACGAGCAGGCCGCCAAGGAGGCCGCTTACCTGGCTCAGAAGGCTGCGGAAAACGGAGAGGAAGCGCCGGAGGCGCAGACTTCCAAGCTGGATGGGGATCGTCCCTTCCGCCGGGGCCGGAATTTTGACCCCAACCGTTACAAGAACAACAAGGAGTAACAGGAGATACTATGGAGAAATATATTATCACCACCGGCAAGAGCATCGACCTGGCCATCCAGGCGGCGCTTGCCGAACTGAACCTTGACCGGGACTCCGTCTCCGTGGAGGTTTTGGAGAGCGCAAAATCCGGTTTTCTGGGCATCGGCGCCAGCCCGGCGAAGGTAAAGGTAACCTATGACGCACCCGATCTGAGCGGTGCGGCTCCCGAGCCTTCCGCCCCTGCGGCCCCGGCGTCCGCCCTGTCCGCCGCTTCCCGCAAGCCCAAGAAGCAGGCGCCCAAGCTGGAGAAGCCCCTGGAAATGCCCAAGCCTCCCGTTATACCCGCCCCGCCCAAGCCCCAGCAGTTCCAGGAGGCTCCCAAGGCGGAAAAGACGGAAAAGCTAGAAAAGGCCGATAAGCCGGCCCGTTCTGAACAGCCCAGAAGGCAGTCCCCCCGCAAGGACGCCCCCAAGGCAGCGCCCAAGGCAGAGCCCAAGACCTATGCCCCTGTGGAGCCCGGCTCCCAGGAGGAGCGGGTGGAAATCTTCCTGAAGGGTCTCCTGGAGCGGATGGAATCCGCCGCTGTTCCCCACGCCTTCCGCAAAGACGGGGAGACCATCGGCGTGGAGCTGACCGGCGAGGACCTGGGTGCGTTGATCGGCCGTCGGGGCGAGACCCTGGATGCCATTCAGCACCTGGCAAACTACGCCCTGAACCATGACGCCTCCAAGCGTACCCGGGTCACCGTGGACGCCGAGAACTACCGGGGCAAGCGGGAGGAATCCCTCCGTCACCTGGCCCGGAAAATGGCGGCCAAGGTGGTCAAGTACCGCCGCAATATGACCCTGGAGCCCATGAACGCCTATGAGCGCCATGTGATTCACGCCACCCTGCAAGACGTTCCCAACGTCACCACCTACTCCACCGGCACCGAGCCCAACCGCCGGGTTGTGGTGGCCTACGAAAAGCAGGGATCATAATCAAGGATCAGGGCCGCGCGGCGGCAAAGCCGCCAAAATGCAGGGCTTGTGCCTCCGGACATAGCGCTCCGGCACGCCCTGCCGGTCCCTGTCTGCGCACCATATCCCCGCCCCCAGCAGCCGCTGACTCCGGCGGCATACGCAATATAGGAGGATTCATTTATGACCAAAAAAGAAGCAATCGAAGCCCTGAACAAGGCCTGTATGCACCTGTTCGGCTGCGACATGAACGAGGCCACCGACAAGCAGGCTTATAAGGCGCTCTGCACCGTGGTCCGGGATGAGATGTACGACCGCCGCCGGGCTTTCAAGAAGAGCTGCCAGGCCGAGGGCCGGAAGCAGGTCTACTATATGTCCATGGAGTTCCTGGTGGGCACCAGCCTGCGGAACAACCTGTTCAACCTGGATCAGGAGAAGGTCTTTACCCAGGCGCTGAAGGACCTGAACATCGACATTCAGTCCCTCTACGCCCTGGACCCCGACGCGGGCCTGGGCAACGGCGGCCTGGGCCGCCTGGCTTCCTGCTATCTGGACTCCCTCACCGGCCTGGGCTATCCCGCCACCGGCTATTCCATCCGCTACGAGTTCGGCATCTTCAAGCAGCAGATCGTGGACGGCTGGCAGATGGAGCTGCCGGACAACTGGCTCCAGATGGGCGATGTGTGGCTGGTTCCCAAGGAGGACGACGCCGTGGAGGTCCGTTTCGGCGGCGAAGTCAACGAGTGGTATGACAACGGCAGATTCAAGGTGGCCCAACACGGGTATTCCACCGTTATGGCCGTGCCCTACAACCTCTATATCTCCGGCTATCACAGCGACGCGGTGAACAAGCTGGTGCTCTGGTCCGCCAAGCTCCCCCAGAGCTTCGACATGGCGGCCTTCTCCCGGGGGGACTATGTCCGGGCCCTGGAGCAGAACACCATGGCCGAGACCATCTCCAAGGTTCTCTATCCCGCCGATGACCACATCCAGGGCAAGCGCCTGCGGCTGAAGCAGCAGTATCTGCTCTGCTCCGCCTCTTTGCAGACCATACTCCGCAGCCATGTGAAGCGCTACGGCAGTCTCCGCACCCTGCCCGACAAGGTTGCCATCCACATCAACGACACCCACCCGGCCCTCTGCGTCCCGGAGCTGATGCGTCTGCTGATGGACGAGTACGATTTCGAGTGGGACGACGCCTGGGATATCGCCACCCGCACCCTGAGCTACACCAACCACACGGTTATGAGCGAGGCACTGGAGCGCTGGAGTGTGGACCTCTATAAGGAGCAGCTGCCCCGAATCTACGCCATCACCGTGGAGATCAACCGCCGTCTGATGGAAAAGCTCCGGCTCTTCTACGGCAACGACGAGGGCAAGCTCAACTGGATGGCGGTTATCGCCAACAATGAGGTCCGGATGCACAATCTCTGCCTGGCCGCCTGCCGCAAGATCAACGGCGTCAGCGCCCTGCACACCGAGATTCTGAAGGAAACCATCTTCCACGACTACTATCAATACACCCCGGACCGCTTCCTGAACGTCACCAACGGCATCGCCTACCGGCGCTGGCTCTGCCAGTCCAACCCGGAGCTGACCAAGCTGCTGACGGAGCTCATCGGCGACGGCTTTACCAAGGACGCCAACCGGCTGGAAGAGCTGATGCGCTACGCCGACGACAAGACGGTTCTGGACCGCCTTGCCGCCATCAAACGGGACAACAAGCTCCGCCTGGCCCGGTATATTGCCAAGGCCAACGGCATCAACGTGAACCCGGACTCTCTCTTCGACGTCCAGGTGAAGCGTCTGCACGAGTACAAGCGGCAGATGCTCAACGTCCTGCACATCCTCTACCGCTACAACCAGATCAAGGATAACCCCGCCGCCTCCTGGCAGCCAAAGACCTATATCTTCGGCGCCAAGGCCAGCGCCGGTTATATCCGGGCCAAGCAGATTATCAGCCTGATTGTGGCGGTGTCCAACCTGGTCAACAGCGATCCCGACGTACGGGATAAGCTGAAGGTGGTTTTCGTGGAGGATTACCGGGTCTCTCTGGCGGAGATTATCATCCCCGCAGCCGAGATTTCCGAGCAGATTTCCATTGCCGGCAAGGAAGCCTCCGGTACCGGCAACATGAAGTTTATGATCAACGGCGCCGTCACCATCGGCACCCTGGATGGGGCAAACGTGGAGATTCACGACCAGGTGGGGGACGACAATATGTTCCTCTTCGGAATGCGGACCGACGAGGTGGAGGAGCTGTGGCATCGGGGCTACGACCCCAAGGCATTTATCTCTCCCGAGCTTCGCCGGGTGCTGGATATGCTCACCTCCGGCGTCCTGGGCCAGCGCTTCGACGACATCGTAGCCAGCCTCACCACCAGCCGCTTCGGCGTGGCGGACGCCTATATGACCCTGGCCGATTTCAAGGACTATGCCCGGGCCCAGCGGGAGGTGGATGCCGCCTACGCCGACCGGGATCGTTTCAACCGCATGAGTCTGGTGAATATCGCCAAGTCCGGCATCTTCTCCGCCGACCGCTCCGTCACGGAGTACGCGAAGAACATTTGGGGACTGTAATCCCCAATGTTCCAATGAAGAATGAAGAATGAAAAATGAAGAATTGAGGTTTTTTTCATATTGCCATATGAAAAATGACATTCCATTTCATTCTTCATTCTTCGTTTTTTCATTTTCTCCAAAACATAGATCGGGAGGAAAAGGATGAAAGGACAATATCATCCGGATCGGACGTGGAAGAATATCTGGACAATGCTTCGAACCGGCAGGAGAAAACGGCCTGTGCTTTCCTGTCGGGACTGCGCAAGCGGCGTTTCACCCGCGGGAAAGTATTATCATTACGGTTTATGCTTTCTGGGCTGTATGCTGGGCTCTCTTTTTTACAACGTTCTGCGTGAAGAAATTGCTTCCCTTGGAGCAATGCTTACTCCCGCAGGCAGCGGTAAAATCATCCTCATTTTGATTGAGGTATGTATCGCCGTCGTTTTTCTGATTCCCATTGCGTTCGTGATCCTTCCGATTATGGCCCTCTTGTTCTTTCGCTTTTCCACATGGACCCCGGCAGAACCATCTGAAAAGAACCAAGGAAAAAGCTGATCCAGTCTCCGGTGCGGTGTACGGTGGACGGCAGAGTGCCGTCCCTACGGGATCTGAACTCTGAACCCACCCTGATCTCCCATTTTACATTTTGCGTTTCCCAAGGAGTGCCTATGCGAATCCTATTTGACAGCCGAGAATTGGAATACAAGCAGCCCTTTGGCACGTTGACAGCGGCGCAGCCCTGCGTGCTGCACGTCAAGACGCCCAAGGAGATCGAGACCCGAGCCGTCCAGCTTGTGCTGGACCGGGACGAGGGGGGCGCCCTGGAATTCCCCTTTGTCTGGGCCGGGGGAGAAGGGGACTACGACCGCTTCCGCTGCGAGTTCTCCATTGACGCCAACGGCCTGTACTTCTACTGGTTCCGAATCACCGCCAAAAGCGGGACCTTCCGACTCTTCAAGGCGGGGGATGGCACCAACATGGAGGCGGGGGACCGCTGGCAGCTCAGCGTGATCCCGGCGGACTTCACCGTCCCCGCCGATTTTCAGGGCCGGGTCATGTACCAGATTTTCCCGGACCGCTTTGCCCGGGCGGGGGACTGCGACCTGACGGACAAGCTCCGTCCCTTCATCCTTCGGGAGGACTGGGGGGGCGTTCCGGAATATCGCCCGGACCCAGATACCGGGGAGATTCTCTGCAACGACTTTTTCGGGGGCAATTTCCGGGGCATCGAATCCCGGCTGGAATACCTGCAAAGCCTGGGAGTGGGGGTGATTTACCTCAATCCCATTTCCATGGCCTTCTCCAACCACCGCTACGACACGGCGGACTACAAACACCCGGACCCCATGCTGGGCACGGAGGAGGACTTCCGCTCCCTCTGCGCCGCCGCCCACCGACTGGGCATGAAGGTGATCCTGGACGGGGTCTATAACCACACCGGCGCCGATTCCGTCTACTTTGACCGCAGCGGCCATTTCGGAAACGGGGCCGTCTCCCGGGGCCAGGATTCCCCCTATTTCGGCTGGTACAGCTTCCACTGTTTTCCGGACCGGTACGATTGTTGGTGGAACTTTGCCACCCTGCCCAACGTGAATGAGCTGGACGAGAGTTTTTTGAACTACATCATTCGGGACGGGGATTCCGTGATTGCCCACTGGCTCCGGCTGGGAGCCGACGGCTTCCGCCTGGATGTGGCGGACGAGCTGCCGGACGAATTTATCCGCCGCTTCAAGACCCGGCTCCGGCAGTTAAATCCCCGGGCCCTGCTGATGGGCGAGGTCTGGGAGGACGCCTCCAATAAGATCGCCTATTCCCTCCGCCGCCGCTACTTCACCGACGGGGAGCTGGACAGCGTGATGAACTACCCCTGGCGGACGGCCATCCTGAACTTCCTTCGGGAGCAGGACGACGGCGCGGCCCTGGGGGAGTCGATTATGACCATCGCGGAGAACTATCCGCCCCAGGTGCTCCAGACGCTGATGAACCCTTTGGGCACCCACGATACCCCCCGCATCCTCACCGCCCTCATCGGAGATTTCCCCGGGGACCGGGAGTATCAGGCAAAGGTCCGCCTGAGCTTTGAGCAGCGGGAGCTGGCCTTTGGGCGGCTGCGGCTGGCGTCCTTTTTGCAGTACACCCTGCCGGGCTGCCCCTGCGTCTATTACGGGGATGAGGCGGGTATGGAGGGCTGTAAGGACCCCTTCAACCGGGGCTGCTACCCCTGGGGCCGGGAGGACCCGCGCTTCGTGGATTTCTACCGGGACCTGGGCCAACTGAAAAATAACAGCGCCGCCCTGCGAAGCGGCAGGGTCCGGGTGGTCAAAGCGGGGGAGGGGAAGATTGCCTTTCTCCGGCAGACCGAGACCCAGACCGTCCTGTGCTGTGTCAACCGTTCCGGGGAGCCTCTGCGGGTGGAGGCCCGCCAGAGTCTGCTGTCCTGGAACAGCACCCGGGAGGCCGAGGGCTTTGTCGTCAATCCTGACGGCTTCGGCTGCTTCGCCGTGTGAAGCGTGCTTCGCTCCCGTGCGTAGGGAGCGACGTCCCCGACGCCGCTGGTTTCCGCCTGCACCCGCTTCCGTAGCGGCGCACACCGGTGCGCCACGGAACCCGGTTGGATTTGCCTCCGGCAAATTGCATTCGCAGCGGATGCCGGAGAGCACTGCTCGTCCCTACGGTATTTCACGAACCCATTTCTCCTCCTGCGTCCAAATATGTGCGAAGCGCATACTTCACATCCGCGTTTCGGATACTTCATATTCCGCAGGAATACTTCATTTCGCCGCAAGGCGATACTTCATTCCGCAAGAGAGGGGGCGTCTTATGCGCAAAATCGGTTTTGCGACCCTTGTTACCGGGGTTCTTCTGACCCTGCTGCTGTATTTGGTTCGCCAATCCGACTGGTTTGCCTCCGAGGTGGCCCGGGGGATGTCGGACTTTGCCGAACTGGTGGAATCCGCTTTTTGGGCCTCCCTGGTCCTGACGGCCTTTGGGGTCTTCTTGTTCCTGCTGGGCTTCCGGCCCACCCAGGCGCTTCCGGAGAACGAGGCCCCTGTCCCGCTGGTGCGTACCTGGGTCTGTCCCGCCTGCGGCGAGCAGAACGCCGAGTCCGATCTGCGCTGCACAGCCTGCGGCACACCCCGGAACCGGGGAACCGTCCGCAGCTGGGTCTGCCCCTTCTGCGGCGCGGAGAACCCCGAGACCGCCGCCCAGTGCCAAATCTGCGCTGCCCCCAAGGATCGGCCGCTGCTGACCTGGATCTGCGAGGGCTGCGGCCATGAGAACCCGGAAACGGAGTCCCGCTGTACTGCCTGCCAGCGGCGGCGTTTCTCCGTGGAGACCGGCTGGACCTGCCCCATCTGCGGCACCGTCAATGACCGGAAGGCCGACGTCTGCAAGCTGTGCGGCGGGAAGCAGCGGGAGAGCGACTGGACCTGCGGCTACTGCGGCCGGAAAAATCGGCCTTCCCGAAGCGCGTGCGCCGGCTGCGGCCGCCCCAAGGGCTATCAGAGCCGGACCTGGCTCTGCCCCGTCTGCGGCGCCCAAAACCGCGCCGACCGGGAGATTTGCACCGGCTGCGGTCAGCCCAGGGGAAATTGAGAATTGAGAATTATGAGTTGAGAATTAAGAATTTCGGTGGGTTCAAATTGCCATTTGTACCCATTTCGATCCATCATTCCGACGATCAAGCAAGCACGACACGCTGCAAACTGAGCTTTGCGGCGTGTTTTTTGCGTTTTATCAAAAAATCTAAATAATTATTTCAAAAAGTGTAAACCTTTTTCCCTCGAAAAGCGTCTATATAGTGGAAGCGGTTATGGCAGCGAGGCGTCGCACAATTAAAAGCCGCTGCCGATGGAGATCGAAACGTGAACCGGCGGGCTGTCAATTTTTTCTGCCCCGCTTGTCCGGTTTTCTCTGCTTTGCGCGTTTTTATATATAGGGCGGATTCGGTTCCTGCGTTTTGGAATAACGGTCAGGTCTACCACCCGATTTATACATAAACTGCAAAATTTGGGTGCTGAATTTGCAGTTTTTGTGGTAGCGACCGGGATACATGACGTGTATAATAACACCGTAACAGAGAATTCGAGACGTTGGGTTTCTGCGCAGCAGCCTGTAGGGGCTGAACGCGAGGCGCATCGAAGGCTACATCGGGTCTGCCGGACAATTATGCACCGGAAACGAGGGCGGAAGTGAGATTCGCCCCGCAATTCATGGATAGTTGCATTTTTGCAAGAAATCAACAGTTTTAGCGTGCTATAGAATAGGAAGGGAGGAGAGACCTGCGCAGGACGTTCTACTCCGGATCGACCGCAACGCCCTGTATTCTGCAAATATGCGAAAAGTGTTGACTTTGTGATGATTGTGTGTTAGCATTTCAATTTTTCATTGAATATTCGCGGTATCGCAAATAAAGATTAATGAAAAGGGAGAAATTCGGATGATCGACTACAAGCTTTCCAAGTACAATTTTACCTTCCCCTACCCCAAGCGCGCCAACGACCAGGAGCAGACGGTCATGTACAACACCCGTACCGGCGCCATCGCTCTGATCGAGGCGGACAAGTACCGGCAGTACCTGCAGTTTGCTGAAAACGGAACCCCAGTGGCCGATGAGGATCTGCTGAAGGATCTCAAGCTGGGCGGCTACGTGGTGGACGGGGATTTCGACGAGTTGGCGGCGCTGAAGTACAAACTGCAAGCATCCAGATTTGATTCGACCCATTTGGGACTTACCATCGCCCCAACCTCCGATTGCAATTTCCGCTGTATCTATTGCTACGAGAAGGACAGCATTAAGCCCGTCACCATGTCGGAGCAGACCCAGGAGGAGCTGATTGCTTTCGTAAAGCGCTACGTACCGGCCATCAAGAGCTTTCGCGTATCCTGGTCCGGCGGCGAACCCCTTTTGGCAATCGACATCATCGAAAAACTCAGCGATACGTTTCTGAAGCTCTGCGAGGAAAACAAAATCCAGTATTCCGCATCCATGGTAACCAACGGTTATTTACTGACGCCGGAGAAGGTGGAAAAGCTCCACCGTTGGAAGATCGAGGATATCCAGGTCACCTTGGACGGGGCCGCCGAGGATCACGACAAGCGCCGCTTCCTGAAGGGCGGCCTGCCCACCTTTGATAAGATCATCGAGAATCTCAGCGCGTCCAAGGATAATCTGCCAAAGCGTGTTTCCATCCGCATCAATGCCGACCGGCACAACGTGGATCGGGTGGACAACGTGGTTAGAATCCTCCGGGAAAAGGGGCTGGAGGGAAAGGTCTGCCCCTATCTGGCCATGGTGGAGAACCACAACGATGCCTACAATGACAATTCCTGCCTGCACACCAACGAATTTTCCCAGTGTGAGTTTGATTTTATCACGCGGAACGGGCTGAACATTTTGGATCGCACCCCCCGGCAGATCGGCAATTACTGCGGGGCAGACAGATGCGGCAGCCTTGTGGTCAATGCCGACGGCCGCCTTTACAAGTGCTGGAACGAGATCGGGATCGAGGCCAGCAGCGTCGGAACTCTCAAAGATGGGATCGGGCAGTCTCCGCGTTTCTTCGACTATATGCTCTATGACTCCACGGAGGACCACGAGTGCCGGGACTGCCGCTTCCTGCCCGTGTGCATGGGCGGCTGCCCGAATAAGCGGCTGCGGAACCTTTCCAGCCGATGCACCCAGATGAAGGAAGGCCTGGAGCGATTTATGAGCGTAATCCCCACCCTTCTGGAAGAACGGGTAGACACATGCGCCCGGGAGAAGGAACAGCAGGCGTAAGCGCTCCGCCGGGCGCCGGCCCCGGGGTAGGCTCTTTTTACGTCGGCTCTCAGCACATTAGCTATAGCTCGCGTCAGGGCAAAACGCCTCGTTCCGCGAGGCACCGCGCATTCATGCTCACTGCGGTATTGTGTCAAAGTCTTGCGTTTTGTATCAAATCCGGCTTTGATACGCTTACCTATCAATTAATTTTTCGGAGGAAATACAAATGAAGTTTTTGAGTCTTGGCATTATTGTTCCCGGAGAACGCCCGGATTATAAGGTGGCTCTCTGCAAACTTGAGGAATGCATTATTGTTCGAGATGGTTGCAGTCAGTATGGCTGCTCCACCAATGGCCCGTCTTGTTTCTGTAGCGGAGGTTTCACTAATTGAGGGGCTCGTTGCCTGATTATTGGTTTTGAAATCATCGGCAAACTGCCGCCCGGAAATTCGGGCCGAAGGAAGAACCTTTCCCAAATGCGCTGACCTCCGTCTGGTTTGACTGGAAACGGCAGGAGAAAAAAACGACCTGGCAACGGCCTGACGCGAATATAGTTAATGTGTTGAGAATCGGCGCAAAGGGAGGCTTGCTTCCGGACTTTCCGGAACCGCCCTTCGGAGCGGCAAACTGTGATTGGCAGGCGCGGACCTGCCTTGGAAATGATTCGAGAGACGGTACGCGGTTCCCCGGTACCGTCTCTTTTCGAGGGACCTTATGAAATTAATATTTGCTTTTGCCAAGCCTTATTTAAAGCCCTTCCGGGCCGCCGTGGCGCTGCTGATCCTGCTGTATATTCTGGCGGGGCTGGCATCCCTGGTGCAGCCCTACCTCTTCGGTAGCTTTGTGGACGCCCTGCTCACCGGCTCCGCCGCGGACCGGATGACGGTCTATATCCTGCTGATCGCCGGCCTGGGGCTCATCGAGCTGATCTTGGGCCGCGTCTGCGAGCGCATCTATATCAGAGTGCAGTGCAGGAGCGGCCACGCCCTGAACGCGGACGCCATTCATCGGATTCAAAATATGCCTTTTCGCTTTATGCAGGGCAGAAACGCCGGCTTTCTGAACCGGCAGATCAACAACGACGCCAATGCCGTCATCATTTTCTGCGTCACGGTGCTGGAAAACATCGTCACGAATGTCATGACGCTTTTGATCCCGCTGGTGTTGATTACGGTGATGGAGCCTCGGCTGGGTCTGGCGGTGCTGGCGGTCAATCTTCTCTATTTTGCCCTCTATCATTTCCTGAAGGGCGGTTTATACCGAGCCCAGCGGAAATTTATGGACGAGCAGGCGGATTATTTCTCCAAGCTGGGGACCCAGCTTTCCAACGTGAAGTTCATCCAGACCCATGGCCTGGCGGACGGATTTATCAACCGCCTTCGGCGGAGCCTGGAAAAGCTGCTCCGCGCCGCCTTCAAATCGCAGAAAGCCCGGTACGCCTTTACCGGCGCCAATACGGTCATAAAATACGGATCGACCATTCTGGTCTTCGTCCTGGGCGGATACGCGGTCATCCGGGGGAAAATGACCCTGGGCGATTTCACCGTTGTGCAGAGCTTTTTTGTCATGACCCTGGGGGCCACTCAGTACTTCTTTTCCTTAGGCAAAGAGGTCCAGAGTACCCGGGTTTCCCGGGACCGTCTGGCGGAAATCTTTGACCGTCCGGAGCAGACCAACGGCACGAAGAAGCCTGCGGACATCGGACGCATCGAATGCAGCGGCGTCAGCTTCCGCTACGGCGAGGAAAACGTGCTCACCGACCGCAACGAGACCTTTGAAAAGGGAAAGATTTATGCCTTTGTGGGGGAAAACGGCGCGGGCAAGAGCACCTTTATCAATCTGCTTCTGGGCCTGTTCATTGATCAGTACGAGGGCTCCGTTTGTTACGACGGCGTGCCCATCGAAAAGCTGGACATGCGGGCTGTTCGCCGAGACTTGATTGGCGTCAGCGAGCAGGAGCCCATGCTGCTGGAGGACACATTGCGCTTCAACCTGAGCTTCGACGACCATGCGGAGGTGGATGAAAGCGAGTTCCGGGCACTGTGCGAAATGCTCAACCTGGAGGCCTTCGTGCGGCAGCTTCCCAATGGGCTGGACACGGTGGTGCGGGAGGGCAGCACCAATCTCTCCGGCGGCGAAAAGCAGAAGATTTCTATTATCCGCGCCCTGTTGAAGCATCCGAAGCTGCTGGTGCTGGATGAGCCCACCTCCGCCCTGGACCGGGAGAGCGCCCGGAAGCTGATCGACTACCTGTCCGGTATTCGGGAGGACAAGATTATTTTTGTCTCCACCCATGACGAGCAGTTTTTGAGCATTTGTTCTGAATCGATTACCCTGACGAAATAATGGGAAAGAGGAAAAACACGTGAAGTTTCTGGTTCTGAACTACACCCCCGACACCAATTCCAACTTCGGCCCTGTTGACGAGTCAAACGTGGTTGTCCGCGATTTTGCTTGCGGCTGCGATCACAGAACTGGGTATATGTTTTCTAATTCGCCTGTGAGGGCGATTTCGGCCGTCACAGGATAAGTGTAAGGCGATACCGATATATCGGTATCGCCTCGTTTATGTGAAAAAAAGATTGACCGCGTTATTGCAGTGCGATATAATATACAAAGGTGTGAAGAAAAAGCAACTGGGGCGGCCGCAAACCTGATCCGGGGAGCTGCCGGAAGCGTGCAAGAGCAAAATAGGAGGCAATATGAAAAAGCTGTCAATCGTTCTTGTGTTGGTTTTTCTGCTGTCGCTTTTCACGGCTTGCAGCGACCGGACGGAGCCCTCTGCCGCTCCTTCTCGCGGAGCGTCCTCTACCCAGGGCCGGGAAGGTCCTTCGGACGAGGAATTTGCCGATGTCCATCCCATGCTCTTTCATGTGACGGGGGAGAACGGCCGGGAGATGTATCTGTTCGGCACCATCCACGTGGGTGATGAGCGGAACGATGCGGCGCTTCGGAAGCTGACCCCCTTCCTGGAGGACTGCGACGCTTTGGCGGTGGAATTCGATATCGTGGCCTATGAGGGCAATCCGGCTGCGCTGGTGGAAGCGGGGACTGCCTTTGTTCTGCCCTATGGCACCACCGTAGAGGATTATATGCCCGATGGAATGTATGAGGAGGCCTCCGCCCTGTTGAAAGAGGCAGGACTTGCGCCCGGCATGATGAAGTCCTATAACCTGGCCATGTGGAGCCAATTGGTGGATCAGGCCGCCCTGATGACAAAAAGCAGCCTGGATATGCAGGCCGCGATGGATCGGAAGCTGATTGAGTTCTGCTATGAGAAGCAGATTCCTGTCCGGGATGTGGAGAGTGCCGAGCTGCAATTTGGGCTGCTTTCCAGCTTCTCCGACGAGCTGTGCCTGCTGATGATCCGGAATACGCTGGACAGTGTGGACGACTACGGCACAAAGGTTGACGCCCTTTATTCCGCTTGGCTGGACGGCAGCTATGACAACATTGTTGCCGTTCTGGACAGCGAGAACGAAGGAGCCGATTTTACCGAGGCCGAGCAGCGGATGGTGGACGATTACAACAATAAGATGCTGACCCAGCGAAACCTGGGGATGCGGGACAAGGCCCTGGAATGGCTGACGGCGGGGGACAAGGTCTTCTTCGCCGTGGGCGCCGCCCACTTGGTGGATGAGGACGGCCTGGTGGCTCTCCTCCGGGCTGCGGGCTACACCGTAGAGCAGGTGAAATACGAATAAACCGGCGAACTGTCCGGGAGACCCGGCGCCGACTGGATAATCCTCAAAAAAATTTCGATTTTCATGAAAAAATGTTTGCATTATTCTCCAAGATGTGGTACAATGTTCTTCGCGGACGCTCTGCGCCCGGAAGAATGAAACACATCATTATTGAAGAAAAGGAGAATAAAACTATGATGAAGCGTATCATTGCGATGACCCTGGTGGTTGTCATGGTTGCCGCCCTGTTTGTCGGCTGCGGCTCCAACGGTGTGGAAGGCACCTACAAGCTGAAAAAGGTCAACGGTGTGGACCTTGAGGAGTTCGCGAAGCTGATGGGCGGAGACGAAGAGATCCCCGAGATTTCCATGACCCTGAAGAGCGACGGCTCCGTTGTTGCCAAGGGCGACTTGGTTGATATGTCCGACGAGGAATCGACCGGCACCTGGAAGCAGGAAGGCGACAAGATCGTCATTACCATTAATGGCGAGGCTCAGGAGTTTGACTACAAGGACGGAACCCTGACCATGTCTGCGTCGGGTTTCTCCGTGACCTTCGCC
>JAGABH010000055.1 GCA_017614755.1 Oscillospiraceae bacterium | reverse complement strand
GCTGGTTACAGCCCGCCGGTGTTTTGCAGTACGGTTATCGACGATTGATTTGCCTCCGGTAAATTGCGTTCGTGCCGAAGGCCGGAATCGATGTCAAAAACACGGGACAAGGGATCAATCTCTGCGTTTCAGCTTTGGGTTCATGCGGTAGCAGTTCGCTTTATCCTCATACATCAGCTGATCGGCTCTGGACAGGGCGGCGCGGATGTCCTTGCCGCGGTCCAGCATACAGTAACCGGCGGCAAAGCTGACGTTGCCGAACAGATCGGATTTTTTCTTCACGTCCTCGATCCGCTGCCGCAGGTCCGTCTCATCGGTGTTCTTCAGCACCACCAGGAACTCGTCGCCTCCGGCCCGGTAGATTTCCTCCCCGGGGAAGGCGCTTTGCAGAACCATGGCCGCGTTTTTCAGCAGGATGTCTCCCGCCAGATGGCCCTGGTGGTCGTTGACGTATTTCAGCCCGTTCATGTCCGCGAACACAATGCCCATTTTGCAGGCTTCCTCTGTTTCGGGCCCCTCGCTGAGCTCGGAAACTCGGGCGTTCATGGCGTTATGGTTCATCACGCCGGTGAGCACGTCGGTCTTCCCCAGCGTCTTGAGCTGGTCGATAAAGCGGTTATTGGCGATTTCGGAGGCAATGAAATAGGTGGTCAGCTCCAGGGTGTCCTTGATATGCTGGGTGGTCTCCGTGTCGTAATTGACCGCCATGATATAGCCCAGCAGCTGGCCCCGGCGCATGAGAGGATAGAGCACCAGACTCTTGACCTTGGCGCCGCTGAGAGATTCGTACCATCGGGGGTTCCGCTCCCGGATATATTCCATGTCGTGCTCGTCGCTGATTACCAGACAGAAGCTGCCGGCCATGGTGTCCTGCCAGGATTCCACCAGACTGTAGAAATCGTCGTCCAGCTCGTCTTCGTTTTCCACCCAGGCAAGAACGGCGTCGGAGGATTTTGCCTGGGCCAGGGGTGCGCACTGCCGGAGGGTCTCGTCGATCAGCAGCACGCTGCAATATTCCGCGTTGCAGATGGCGCGGATTTCCTCAATGACAGACTGCATGATCTCGTCGAAGGGCTTATCCTCCCGCAGCTTAATGCAGGTATTGATGACCTCCAGAGCAGTCTCCGCGGAAATGGTGGCGGAGGCCAGATTGTCGTCGGATTTGGGCAGAAGGATCTGGGTAAAGGTGCAGCAGCCCAGATTCTCGTCATCGCTTTCCAGGGGCATCATAAAGACCATAATATCAAAGGGATAGCGGCTGGCCCGGACGATATTGTGCATGGGCTCCTTCAGCACGGCGCAACGGTAACACACGTCCTCAAAGTTCAGGTCCTTGGGGATGTATTTTGTATATTCGCTGTTGGGTATAAATTCAGCCCTTTTGTCGCTGCCGATCTCTACACCCCCCGCGGCCAGGGCCAGAGAATCAATGTATTTTCCGTTTCCGTGTACGATCCGAACCGCGCCAAAGCCGCCGTCTGCCAACTTCTCCACGGACAGAATGCAGGTCATAGGTTCAAACCGGTCTGCAAAGCTTTTCCAATCCATAACATCACCCCCGGACGAAAATATATCCATTACGACAGAATAATTATATCACTTTTCTCCGACCCAGTCAACGGCCTGATCCGGCGAATTTATGGAGATTTCAGTAATTTTTGGGGGCGGATCGGCCTTTCGGCTTTTCTTGCAAGGTGGGCGGGGACCGGGGGATCGGAGCGGGGGAGAGGGAGGAAACGGACGCGAGCTCCGCTTCTTTCCGCATCAGGGGTGCGGCATTGCGCATTCCATGAGCCGCGAGTCTCGGAAACTCCCGGGGATTTGCAAAAAATGCTGTACAATCCAAGCGGGATGTGATATAATAACTTGAAAAAATTTTGACAGAAAGGAAGATCCATCCATGCCTGTGAAATTGACTCCTGCCGAAATGGCAAAATACATCGATCACACTTACCTCAAGCCCCAGGCCAGTGCGGAAGACATCCGCCGCATCTGCGACGAGGCCAAGGCCATGAACACCGCCTCCGTCTGCGTGAATCCCAGCTATATCAAGCTGGTGGCCCAGGAGCTTGCGGGCACCGACGTGACTCCCTGCTGCGTCATCGGCTTCCCCTTGGGCGCCACCACCCCCAACGTCAAGGCCTTTGAGGCCGCCGAGGCCGTTGCCAACGGCGCCGGCGAGGTGGACATGGTGATCAACATTGGCGCCGTCAAGTCTGGCGACTGGGCCCTGGTGGAGCGGGATATCGCCGCCGTGGTCACCGCCGTGGACGGCGAGGCTGCGGTCAAGGTCATCATCGAGACCTGCCTGCTCACCGATGAGGAGAAGGTTCTGGCCTGCCAGGCCGCCAAGCGGGTGGGCGCGGACTTCGTCAAGACCTCCACCGGCTTCTCCACCGGCGGCGCTACGGCTGCCGACGTGAAGCTGATGCGGGAGACTGTGGGTCCCGAGATGGGCGTCAAGGCATCCGGCGGCGTGCGGACCTATGAAGACGCCGTTGCCATGATCGAAGCCGGCGCTTCCCGTCTGGGCGCCTCCTCCGGCAAGGCCATTATTGAAGGTTGTCGATAGAGTTCGCAGGGACGAGATCAGAAATTGAAAGTTGAAAATTGAAAATGAATGTGTTTTTCCAATATCGTTCAAACAGCAATTTGAACGATCCCACGACTTTCAATTCTCAATTCTCAACTTTCAACTCTTTCGCGACAATTCTACAAGGATTTTTTGACAGGTTTATTGATGAACAAGGAGGATAGTTCATATATGAGAACCCCTATGATTGCAGGCAACTGGAAAATGAACAAGACGCCTGCCGAGACCAGGGCCCTGATTGAGGACCTGAAGAAGCTGGAAAACCGCAGCGGCGCGGAAGTCGTCGTCTGCCCCATGACCGTCTCCCTGGCGGCTGCCGCCGAGGCCCTGAAGGGCAGCGCCATTCACCTGGGCGCCCAGAACGTCCATTTTGCCGATAACGGCGCTTTCACCGGCGAGTGCAATGCCGCCTCCCTGAAGGAGCTGGGCGTGGAGTACGTCATCATCGGCCACTCCGAGCGCCGTCAGTACTTCGGTGAGACCGATGTTACCGTGAACCAGCGGACCCTGAAGGCCCTGGAAGCGGGCCTGAAGCCCATCGTTTGCGTGGGCGAGAGCCTGGAGCAGAAGCAGCAGGGCATTACCAACGAGGTGGTTTGCCTGCAAACCAAGGTGGCGCTCCTGAACGTGGGAGAGAAGATCGACGACGTGGTCATCGCCTATGAGCCTGTCTGGGCCATCGGCACCGGCCTCACCGCCACCCCCGAGGACGCCAACGCCACCATCGGCGCCATTCGCCGTGCCATCCGGGAAGTCTGCGGCGACGCGGCAGACCGGGTCCGCATCCTCTACGGTGGCTCCATGAACGCCAAGAACGCCCATGACCTGATGGCCCAACCTGAGATTGACGGCGGCCTGATCGGCGGCGCTTCCCTGGCTGCGGAGAAATTCGACGGCGTAATCAACTTTAATTGACAAATTGAACGGACAGGCATTGCTTGTCCGCCGCAATGGCGCACCGCTGTGCGCCGCTGCACAGACTATTCATGGAAGGAAAGAGAAACTATGTCCGGACATTCCAAATGGCATAACATCCAAAAGACCAAGGGGGCTCAGGATGCCAAGCGCGCCGCTGCCTTCACCAAGATCGCCAAGGAAATGATCGTCGCCGTCAAGGAAGGCGGCGGCTCCACCGATCCCAACAACAACTCCCGCCTCGCTACTGTCATCACCAAGGCCAAGGCCGCCAATATGCCCAACGACAACATCAAGCGTGTCCTGGAGCGGGCTGCCGGCGCAGGCCAGGGGGACAACTACGAGTCCATCACCTACGAAGGCTACGGCCCCAGCGGCGTGGCCGTGATCGTGGAGACCATGACCGACTCCCGCAACCGTACCGCGGGCAACGTCCGCCACCACTTCGACAAGTTCGGCGGCAACATGGGCGCTTCCGGCTGCGTGGCCTGGAACTTCACCAAGAAGGGCGTTCTGGTCATCGACAACGAGGACGGCGACTACGAAGAAGACGAGGTCATGATGGACGCCCTGGACGCCGGCGCCGCCGACTTCGAGCCCGATGAGGACGTCTTCACCGTCTACACCGATCCCGACGACTTTAACACCGTGGCCGAGACCCTGGGCAAGAAATACAGCTTTGTTTCCGCCCAGATCGAGCAGGTCCCCAACGAGTACAAGAAGCTGGAGTCCGAGGACGACATCAAGATGATGGAAAAGCTTATCGACGCCTTTGAGGACGACGACGACGTGCAGAACGTCTGGCACAACTGGGATCGGGATTGAACCGGCCCGCTGATTTCCCCCGGCGCTCCGCTTTTTCGGGCAGGGTGCCGGGGGAAGCAAAAACTTTTGGAAATTTGAAAAAATGTCTTGACTTTTTTCAAATTCGTGCTATAATCAGATTCGCTCCGCAGGGAGCAACACAAGTGAATCAGTTGGTGTTGATTGGCTTGAGGGTCCACCTGTTCCCATCCCGAACACAGAAGTTAAGCTCAAGTTCGTCGACGATAGTATGCGGGCGACTGC
>JAGABH010000054.1 GCA_017614755.1 Oscillospiraceae bacterium | reverse complement strand
TTTTTTGCTCTGCCCTTCCAACAAAAAAGACACCTTTGGGTGTCTTTTTTGTTGGAATGATGTGTTCCGCTGGCGCGAAACATGATGCGCCCTCCGGGCATGATGTATGTTCGCCAAATGTTGTGCCTGTGGGCATGGGGAGCGGAACACATCACATCATTTTGCGGTAAGGCCGCAATCCATCATTCTGCCGCAGGCATAACATCATTTGCCCGGCAGGGCAAGCATCATGATCGGTATCTTTTTCGTCAGGCTGCGCCACGTCGGAGCAAGCTCCGTACGGCTCAGAAACGCCAGTCGCATCAAGCGGCTGGCGTATTCTTCATCCGTTCACGCATAAGGATTCTGTCTTATGGCTGCGAGACCCGCACAGGGACATCAGCGGTGGATAATCAGCATTTCACACATCGACGCACCGGCGGAGTATCCCGAGGTCAAGGCTGCGGAATAAAAAAGAATCATAACCACCGTCCCGGCGGTGGTTATGATTTTACAGGTGGGCTTAGGTGCCGAATACGGCATCTTCCATGGCCGGGTAGGTGGCAAAGAACAGATCACTCAAATCCTCGCCGGAGTCCGCCCGGACCATCAGCTCCGCGAACAAGCGGCTGAACAGCGACGCTCCTTCGTCGTTAAAATGCAGGGTATCATAAAACATCGTCTCATCCGGGAACAGGCGCTCTTTCTCCCGGTAAAGGTTGAAATCG
Source organism: Oscillospiraceae bacterium (assembly GCA_017614755.1). Lineage (GTDB taxonomy): Bacteria > Bacillota > Clostridia > Oscillospirales > Oscillospiraceae > JAFRPC01. Next base: position 17,576 of record JAGABH010000054.1, on the reverse strand, counting down.
TAGAATCGCAGCCCCCGCTCTTTCGCAAAGTCCCGATACCATTCGTAGAAATACTGAAGGTTTACGCTCTGACACAGGGCGGTTTTGGACAGAGGCGTTGTGACCAGAATCACCTCAATGTCGTGGGCCTGGCAGAGTGCGAGAATCTTATCCAGGTATTCCTGATTGTAGGGGTCAATCTGCGTCGGGTATTTTTTGCTGTGAAATATGACAGTGTAATTGGTGTCAAATTCCATGGTCCGGATCCCGGCGGGCACATACCCCCTGTCCCGTCTGCTGTGATCAGCCTTTTGACCCCGAAATAACTGGAGGGCTGCGTCAATTCCCAGACTGAGGAACTGCCGATAAACGTCCGGGTATTCTTCAACAGAAAAGCAACGGAAGAAATAGTCTGCCCGGCGGGAAAATCCATTCAGGCGCGCCAATGTATAGAGATCACCCTCCGGTCCCTCTTCAACGCGGTTCCGAGTCATGGTGCCAAAGGAAACCTCCAGATAAACCTGTTTGACCGGGTTTCGCTCGATCTCGTCCCGCAGGAGTTCATACCGCCCCTGCATGGTCATCATGGCGCCGGAGAGATTGTAGCTCCGGGTGCCCAGAATTGGGTCGATTACCGAGGGCTTGAAGGCCCGATAGCCGTGGGAGGCGCCGCAGTAAAGGCAGTCGATGGTTCCTGCCAGCGCATCCCGTTCGGAGCCGTCCTGGAAGACGTCGTACTCTGTGCGGAAATAGACCTCCATGAAGCCGATGCTAAGCAGGCCCACCAGGAGGACAAAGGCAACGCAGGTCAGCAGGATTTTCTTAAAATTGCGCATATATGAATCCTCCTCCGCCGCCGGATGCGGGAACGCCGATGTGGAAGATCAGCAGAACCAGAATCGCAAATAGAAGCAGTCTGACCGGATAGGCTGTCTTCTGCTCCAGCCACCCGCGGACCGGCTGTCTCCGCTGGATCATGCTGACAGCGAACATCAGCAATATACCGATCAGCATCACAAAAAAGCCGGCACGGTTCCCGTCCACAAAGGGAAGGAGCTCTCCAAGCGAGCCGGGCAGGCTGTGCTCCGTAAAGATCTGCTTCCAAAGTCCCAGGCCGTTGCGCAGCCCGCCCAACTCCGGCAAAACCTTGATAAAGGTGACCAGCAGGAAGGTTCGAATCACCTGAAACGCTCGCCAGAGCCATGCGCTTTCCCGGATATGAAGGCGCTTCTTCCACTTGGCGAAGGGCTGCTCCATCCACATGGAAAAGATGATGAAGATACCATTAACGCCGCCCCAGGCGATATAGCCCCAACTGGCCCCGTGCCACAGACCGGTGGTGAGCCAGGTTACCACCAGGGCAACGGTGGCGGGCAGGTAGTCGCCGAAGGCCTTGCCCAGCTTCTGCTTGGCAGTCTTGCCCAGCCGCTGGTTCCACTTTGCCATGGCCATCGGGTAATAGACGTAATTCTTGAACCAGGTGCCCAGACTCATGTGCCAGCGCCTCCAATATTCCGCCACGGATTTGGAGAAGTAGGGACGCTCAAAATTCTCGGTCAGAGAGATGCCGAGAATCTGACACAAACCGCACATGATATCCATGTAGCCGGAAAAATCCGCATAGATCTGGGCGCTGTAACACAGGGCGCCGATAAAGGTGGTGAGGCCGGAATAGGAATAATAGTTGGCAAAGACGTTGGCTACATAGGGGGAAAGAACATTGGCCACTGCCATCTTCTTAAAGAAGCCCCAGATCATTCGCTGGGCGCCCCAGGAGAAATTGTGATAGTCCAGTGCGTGCGCCCGGAAAAGCTCTCCGGACAGGTCCCGGTAGGTGCTGATGGGGCCCTGGGTGATCTGCGGAAAGAAAGAGGTGAACAGCAGCACCTTGAGGCAGTTCTGCTGCGCCTCGCACTTGCCCCAATAGACGTCCAGCAGATAGCCCACCGTCTGGAAGGTATAGAAGGAGATGCCCAGCGGGATAATCCAGCTTACGGTATCGCTGACAGAGCCTCCGAACAGCCTGGCAATGGAATCTGCCTGGGCCAGCAGGAAGTGAACGTACTTCATGGCGCAGAGAATGCCCACATTCAGCAGCAGACACAGCAGCATGACCAGCTTGCGGCGGGCTTTGCAACGATCCTTGTAGGCAGCCTTTTCTTCCTTGGAAAGGTCTTTGTTGGCCTTGATGTACGCCTTTTGGGCGTTTGTGTTTCGCTGGATATACAGCGCCGCGCCCCAGACGCTCAAAGAGGTTGCCAAAATAAAGGGGACGTTTGCCAGCCCCCCCAGTGCGTAAAAGCCGAGGCTGAAGGCCAGCAGAACCCACCACTGAAACCGATTCGGCAGCGCGAAATAAACAATCATCAGACCTGCCGCGAAGAGCAGGAACGGAATAGACAGAATACTCATATCTTTCTGCGGTCAGGGAATTATTCTTCGCCTTCCTGAATGCGCCGAATCATGTCCCACATGGCCTTGGCGCTGTTGAAGTTTTCCGGAATCAAATGCTCCGGCCCCAGTTCCACGTCGAAGGTGTCCGAAATCTCCGAGATCAGGGTGATAATTTTAAAGGAATCGTAGCACTTGTTGTCAATCAGCCTGTCTTCCGTTTCGTAGTCGATGTCAGGATTCAGGTCATTGAGAATCGCCAGCAGTTCGTCCATTGTGTTTTTCCTCCTAAGGCTGCATGGAATTCTTCAGCCGAATACGGTCAATCTTTCCGTTGGCGTTGAAGGGCATTTCCGGCAGAATGTGTATAAGACTGGGGAACATATACTCTGAGAGCTTTCCCCGGAGCAGGCTTTGCAGCTGCTTTCCGTCCAGCTCCGCCCCGGGCGACAGCTGGCAGAAAAGCTCAATTCGATTTTTGGTTGTGTTGTAAAGGCAGCAGCACCGCTGTATCTCCGGGAGCGTGTCTGCCACGGATTCAATCTCGCCCAGCTCAATGCGGCGGCCCATGTGCTTGATCTGGAAGTCCTTGCGGGAGCTGAAAACCAGATTTCCCTCCCGGTCAAATCGGGCCAGGTCGCCGGATTTCAGAACCCGGGCGGTTCTGCCGTCCGGCAGCTGTTCTATGCAGAAGACCCGATCCGTCTTTTCTCGGTCGCCGTAGTAGCACAGGGCCAGGGCCGGGCTTTCGATCCAGACCTCCCCCAGCACCTCCGGCTCCAGAACAAAGCCTTCGTCGGCATGGAGCCAAATCCGGCAGTTGGACAGGGGCTTTCCCATGGGCAGCTGCTCCGGCAGGGTCCCGTGGGGGATTTCGTACCAGCAGCAGATTCCGGCGATTTCCGAGGAGCCGTAGAGATTGATATACCGCAGGTCCGGCAGGGTGGTCAGCCACTTGTGAAGCTGCTTGATGGGGAACACTTCTCCCACGAACAGCACCTTCCGCAGCGATTTGGGCACAATGGCTTTAAAGGTGTTCATCTGGGTAACCAGGGACAGGGCAGTGGGAGTCCAGCAGATGCAGGAGACGTTCCGGTCGTTCATGTATTCCAGTAGGCGAACCGGGAAGATGAATTTTTCCGAGGGAATAATCTCCAGGGAAGCTCCCGTCAGGGCCATCAGATAGAGGTCCTTGGCGGAGGCGTCGAAGAAGAAGGGCGTCTGGTTGCCGAGAATTTCCCCGGCGTCCAGGTCGAAGGTTTCGGCGAAGGCGTCGATGAAGCTGACTATCGCTCCGTGGCTTTTTAACACCCCCTTGGGCTTTCCGGTGGAGCCGGAGGTGTAGACCATGTAAAGGGGCGTGTCTGCCCCGGCCTCCGGGGCAGACGCTTCCTCCCGGGCGGCGTCTGCCGTGGTCAGGAAGGGATCGGAGAAGCCGACGGCCTCCGCAAGAGAGCGATCCGCCTCCGTGCCCAGCAGAAGATGGATTCCGGCGTCGTCCAAAATGGTGCGGAGCTTTTGCCCGGGCATATCGGGGTCCAGGGGCACATAAAAACAGCCCGCGTAGAGCGCCGCGAAGAAGGCCGCGACGGAGCCCGCGTCCCTGCGGACAAGAACGCCCACGGCCTGGCCCCGGGGCAGGGCTTGAGACACGGTCTTTCCAAGGCGAGCCGCCAGAGATCGCAGCTGCGAAAAGGTATAGCGCTCGTCCTCGCAGGCAAGGGCGAGCTTGTCCGGCATCGTCCGGACAGTCTGTTCAAATCTTGAAAGGATCAAATTCATGGCGAACTCCCACTTATGGCGGCGGAATCGCGGTTGCACCCGGGTGCCGGGGCCCGAGCCGGCCACGGAAAATCTCCGTAAATTATAACACAGCGCCCCCATAAATACAACACATTTCATTCGCTCCCGGGCAAATTGAATTTGCGTGTCAACTTATGGAAAAAAACATTGCTTTTCAGAGCACGACATAATATAATAAAAAATTGAGTATAACCGTCTTCCGGGCCGCGCACAGAATGCAGAGGGGCCCCGCGGGAAAGATTAGATCATGACAGGAATGTAGCGACATGAGGAACAATAAAGCAGCTGCGTCGTTTCAAAACGAATTGAGACTATTCGCGCTGAAAACAATTCATTTTCTTGTAGGACTCGCCTTGTTTGCCTATGTGTGGCTGCTGTTCCGGTACAACGGGCTTCCGAAGTCCGTCGAGAACGGGTTTCGCTACAATGTATTTGTTGTCATCGGCTACGGGGTTGGCGTGTTTTTTTTCAACAGAATCTATAACGCATATCTTTTGGGGTACACCCGGGTCAGGTCTCTGATTCTGGCCCAGGCCATTTCGCAGCTGTTCAGCGTGCTGATTGTATATCTGGTGGTTTCCGCCGCATGGAACCGGTTTCGGAGCCCACTGATTTTTGTTCCCTTTCTGGGAATCCAGGTTTTGTGCGATGGGCTGTGGTCTGCTGCGGCAACCCGTGTGTTCTTCAAGCTGAATCCTCCCAAGAGGGCTGTTTTGATCTATCGGAATTCCCAAGACCTGAGAATCACCGGGTCCCTGGAGGAAAAGCCGATGAATCGCCTGTACAGAATCGAGAAAAAGCTGGAGTTTGACGGAGATTTCCCCGACCTTGTGGGGCAGCTTGACAGCTTTGAAGCGGTGTTTGTCGTCGGCGTAAACTCCCGATGCAGAAACGGAATCCTGAAATACTGTCAGGAAAGAAATATCCTGGGTTTCTTCCTGCCCCATGTGGGGGATGTGATTATGCTCCAGGCGAAGCATATTCAGTCCTTCGATTCTCCGGTGCTGTTTGTGGGCAGAAAGGTTTTGAATCCCGAGTACGCCATTATAAAGCGGGCCTTTGATATTGCTGCCTCCTTTACCGGGCTTGTCCTGTTGAGCCCCCTGCTGCTGCTTACGGCCCTGGCCATCCGGCTGGGGGACGGGGGGCCCGCCCTCTATCGTCAGATTCGGCTGACAAAAGACGGCAGGGAGTTTCGGATTGTGAAATTCCGCTCCATGCGCATGGATGCGGAAAAGAACGGCGGGGCCCGCCTCAGCACCAGCAACGACGACCGCATCACACCGGTGGGCCGCATGATTCGGAAATGTCGGCTGGACGAGCTGCCCCAGCTTTGGAACATTCTGCGGGGAGATATGAGCTTCGTGGGGCCCAGACCGGAACGGCCTGAGATTGCCGCCCGGTACAGCAAGAACATTTCCGACTTTCAACTGCGGCTTCAGGTCAGGGCCGGGCTGACAGGCTATGCGCAGATCTATGGAAAGTACAGCACCGGTCCCTATGAGAAGCTGGAATTTGACCTCTTGTACATCAAAAACATGAGCGTGCTGACCGATATCCGGCTGCTGTTTGCAACGATTTGGGTGCTTTTCAGCCCGAAAAGCGCCGAGGGCGTGGGCGCGGGATATACAACGGCCTTGTGCACTGGGGAAGACGATTGTGAAGAAAAGAAAAATCCTGATTCTGGCAAATGATACAACCTATACCTATAACTTGCGCGACGAGATGATCCGTCGGCTTGTCGAGGACGGAAACGACGTGGCAGTAGCCTGCCAGCCGCTGCTGCGTCAGGCGGAGCTGCGGGAGCTGGGGGCTAGGTTGATTTCCCTGGAGACGAATCGGCACGGCAAAAATCCGCTGTCCGACCTGGGCCTTCTCGCCAGATTTCGGAAAGTGATCCGGGTGGAGAGACCGGACGTGGTGCTCACCTACAACATTAAGCCAAATGTTTACGGCGGAATGGCCTGCCGGATGACGGGAACGCCGTATATCGTCAATATTACGGGCCTGGGTACGGCAGTGGAACACCCCGGTTTTTTGCAGAATATTACGGTACGGCTGTACAAGGCCGGTGTTGCCGGGGCGGCCTGCGTTTTCTTCCAGAACGAGGAAAACCGACGGTTTTTCCGGGAACGGCGAATGCTGCGAAAGAATGCCAGGCAGCGTCTGCTTCCCGGCTCCGGCGTCAGCCTCCGGCAGCACAGAGCGATGCCCTATCCCCCGAAGGACGGGAAGATTCACTTCCTCTTCGTTGCCCGGGTGATGGCGGAAAAGGGAATCGATCTCTATCTTTCCGCCGCCGGAAGGATCCATGAAAAGCATCCGGAAGCGATGTTCCATATCTGCGGGCGATGTGATGACGAGAAGTATGAGGGCCTGCTGCGGGAAGCGGGAAAAGCGGGCTTCATCATCTACCACGGCGAACAAAAGGACATGGCGCCATTTTTTGAAATGGCCCACTGCATTGTGCACCCGTCCTATTACCCGGAGGGGATGAGCAATGTTCTGCTGGAGGCTGCGGCCCATTGCAGGCCGATCATTGCCGCCGACCGGGCCGGATGCCGGGAAACCGTAAACGATGGGGAGACCGGAATCCTGATCCCAATCAAAAACGAAGACGCACTGGTTAATGCGCTGGAACAGTTCCTTGCCATGCCATGGGACCGGAGACGGGACATGGGCTTGGCCGGGCGGGCCAAGGTGGAGCGGGAATTTGACCGGCAGATTGTTGTGAAAGCGTACACAGAAGAAATCGAAAGAGCATACCACTGAACTGTATGATCTCCTGTTTGAAGGAAGCGTGTGATTCTGAAAACTCTTGCCAATCGGTGTGATACCGCCGGGACAGAGGCCCTGGGCATGGGTATCATTTTGACAATTTACCTGACGCTGAAGCCCCTGTATCTGTTTGCGTCGGGCCTTCCCCAGATCAGCGATATGTTTATGATCGCTGCGGCTGTGTATATGCTGGTGAAGGAACGGGGGATAATCAGAATACCGAAGGGAAGCGGCACCTGGATCAGAGTGTTTGTTCTGACCCTCGTTTTTCAGTGTGCGATTCAGCTCTTTTGGTGGGTGAAAACGGATGAGAGCGAATTTCTGCTGGTGGCATCCTACTATGTGTTCAACTTCATTGCGGCCCTGATCTGCGTCTGCATCGGCAGACGGATCGGCCCGAAGCGCTTAAAGCGGGCAATCTGCGAGGGCTGCTTCTGGTCAGTTCTTGTGAATGCCGTCGGTCTGGCAGTGAATCTGGAAGCCGGGGTCCGGATGAAGGGCTTTTTCAATAATCCGAATCAGCTGGGCTATTATTCCCTGCTGGCCATCTCGATTATCGCCTTTTTCCCGGATCAGCTTCCCAAATGGAAGAACGGGATGATCCTGGGACTTGCCGTCTGGGCCAACATGGTTTCCCTCTCCAAGGCCGCGATCCTGGGACTTGCGGGCCTGGCCTTTTGCTACACCCTCTGGGGCTCCCGGGAGAAAACGCTGCGCCGGGCCTTGACCCAGGCATTTTTCCTGCTGGCCTTCTTCGGAGCAATCTACTGGCTGTTCTTTTCCGACAGCAGTATTGTCAAGGAAAGCAAAACGCTGTCCCAGCTCCAATCCCGCATTCTGAATCTCCGCGAGGAGAACGACAGCTCCCTTGGCATTGGCCGGGGCTACGATCGGGTATGGGAGATCGGCGGAAACTTCCTGTGGGGCGTGGGCGAAGGGGCCTACGATCGCTTCCAGGTCATGTCCGGCCGTGAGGTGCACGCAACCCTCGTCAATGTCCTGGTGTCCTACGGAGCGGCAGGGTTTGTTGCCTATCTGTGGCTGATGGGCAAGACGATGCTTTTCCGGGGCAGCCGGATACGAAACCTTGCCTGTTTTTCCGGGCTGTTTCTGTATTCCCTGACCCATAACGGAATCAGAAACACCATCCTCTGGATTCTGCTTGCGGCAGTTTTGCAGACAACGGGGCCCGGCGCGGAGGCCCCTGAGCCGGAGGAAGCGGCGGAGCAGCCGGTGGAAAACATGATCCGGAAAGGGCGGAGCTATGAATCTCAGAACTCTGGTTAAAAAGAACCGGGCAGCCGCCAGACTTGCCTACGCCCTTCGGGAGAAGCGGAATGCCGCTATGCTCAAAAAGTATCAAGGGCTGCCGCTGGACCCGGAAAAGATTCTGTTTTACAGGCCGGACGGCGGCTACGGCGACAACCCCCGGGCCATCGCTGACTACCTGCGCGGCAATTATCCGGAGCTGAAGCTGGTCTGGGCCTGCGGCGGAAAGCGGTTTTTTTCCAGTGTTCCCGCCGGCATCAAGCCGGTGGTGTTTGAATCGGACGAATACTTCCGGGAGCTGGCGACTGCCGGCGCCTGGGTATCCAGCACGACCCTGCCCTTCGGGACGATAAAGCGGAAGGGGCAGCTCTACATCCAAACCTGGCACGGGGACAAGTTTCTGAAAAAAATCGCCAATGATGCGCGGAAGGACATGAAGGCCTACCGGAGAGGAATGGCTGCCCGGAAATTCTGCGAGCCGGAGTTGTGCGACTATTTCCTGACCGGCTGCGAATGGTTCGTGCCCATTGCGGCCTCCGCCTTTGGCTATCGGGGGGCGTTTCTGCGCTGCGGAATGCCGCGGAATGATTGCCTTGTTGCCGTTGACGAAGCCCGCTGTGCCAAAATCCGGGGAGGTCTGGGCCTGGACCGCGAAGTCAGAGTCCTGATTTACGCGCCCACCTTCCGGGATTATGAGAGGACCCATGATTCTGTCCCCTCAGACATCGACCTGGCGCGGATTCTGGATGCGCTGGAGCGGAAGCACGGCTGTAGGTGGATGTGCCTGATGCGGGCCCATGACGGAAAGACGCTGACCGTCAATCACGACGCCCCCCGGGACGCCCGTTTCCGGGATGTAACATCCTATCCGGATATGGCGGACCTGCTGATGATTTCTGATATGCTGATAAGCGACTATTCCTCCTGCGGCGCGGATTTTGCCCTTACCGGGAAACCGGTTCTGCTGTACCAGGATGATTTCGCCCGATACACCGCCCGGGGCAGAACGCTGTATTTTCCCCGGGAGGAATCTCCCTATTACACCGCGGCGAACATGGAAGAGGCGCTGGAAATCATCCGCGGGATCACGGAGGAAGACGCCCGGGAGAATTGCAGAAAAATACTGGACTTCTATGATTCCTTTGAATCCGGAAGAGCCAGCGAGGAAGTGAGCAGGGTGATTCTGTCTGCCCTGCAAAGCATTCGTGAATCTCAGGAAGGGAAAGGATGAGGACATGATTCCGCTGTCGATCGTGATACCGGCATACAATACGGAACGGTATCTGCCCCGCTGTGTGGACAGCATTCTGGCTTCGGACCTGAAAGATTTTGAGATTGTATTGGTGGACGACGGTTCCCGGGACGGGACCGGCGCCGTCTGTGACGCCTATGCGGAAAAGTATCCGTTTATCAAGGCCATACACCAGGAAAACAAGGGCCTGCCGGCGGCCAGAAACGTCGGCCTGGAGTATGCCTCGGGGGAGTATATCTATTTTGTGGACTCCGACGACAGCATCGAAAAGGAAGGAATGCAGTCTGTTATGGACGCCCTGCTCCGGGATCGGACAGTCCAGATGGCTTGCTTCGGATTTACGAGGGTCTATCAGGACGGTGGCAGAGAAGGACGCATTTTGTACGCCGGGAAGGGAGATTATATCACAGTACAGGGAGAAGACGTCCTGTATCAGTTCCTGGCCGGACCGGGCTTTGTGTGGAATAAAATTTTCAGAAGAGACCTGATCGGAGACCTCCGCTTTGATCCCTCTCTCAACCATGCGGAAGATGTGGATTTTGTCTACAAGGTGGGAAAAACCTGCAAAAAGGCCATGGTTTTCCGAAGAAAGCTGTACATCTACGACTGTGAGCGGATCGGCAACAAAACGGGCGTCCTGAATGATTCGGTGATGGTCTATCTGGCGGTGAACCGCGCTGTGTTTGAAAGCCTGCGGAATACATATCCTACCATCGGAATGGCCCGGTGTTTTATCGCCGCCAAGTCGGTGCTCTGCAAGATCCCGAACAAAAAAGGGTACGGAGCGTATTACCGCGAAATCAAAAAGACGCTTCGCTTCCGTCCCGGCGAGGTCGCGGCGTATCTCAAGGACAAAAAGCTCCGGGATACCGGGAAGCAAAGGGCGGAGAGTCTGGCCGTGCTGGCGGCGCCCCATTGCGCTGCGTGGCTGAACGGGCTCCGGCATCGACGCTGACCGTTAACACCGGAAGGTGGGTTTATGGATCATTCAATCGGGAAAAAAGTATTCCGCGGAACGCTGATTATCATGCTTGTAGGCGTGGCGGCAAAACTCGCCGCCTTCATCTCCGAGGTCGTATTGGCTGCCTGCCTGGGGGCAAATTACCGGAGTGACGCCTATTATATGGTCTCCAATATCCAGGCCGTACTCTACCCTACCCTGGGCGTTGGGGTCTGGAAGGTATTTCTGCCCCTCTACAAGGAGAGATGCGCGAGCGGAAGGATACAGGAGGCGAACGAGCTTACGAACCGGGCCATCAGTTTTTTTTCGGTCGTTTCCTTTGGGGCGGTTCTGCTGTTGATTCTGCTGGCCGGACCGGTGGTCTCCCTCTTGGCACCCGGCTTCGAGGGGGAAACCAGGGCCCTTTGCGTGAGGCTGGTTCGGCTGTCGGCGCCGATGTATTTTTTCATTATCGCCGCCGCAATCTACGCAACGATTTTGCAGGCCCACGACAAATTCTTCGGAAGCCAGATTCGGGAGGTGGCCTCCCATATCCCAACAATTCTTGCAGCCCTCTTCTGCTATCAAAAATGGGGCGTCGAGGCAATGGCGATTGCCCTGGTGGCAGGCGGCCTGGTGCGGCTCCTGGTTGAGCTGCCCTTTGTAGACTGGGGCTATCGGTTTCGCCCGGATTTCCGGTTCCGCAACCCGGAATTCAGCCTGCTTCTGAAGCGGCTGCCCTCCGCGCTGGCCTCGGAGGGCGTTGTGCAGCTCAATGCGCTGATCGATAAGGCTATGGCCTCCACTCTGCCGGAGGGGACCATTTCCGGCCTGAACTACGGCCATAAACTGATGAGCGTTTTCAACGGCCTCCTGTCCGGCGCGATCACGACGGCGCTGTTCCCCCAGACGGTGGAGCTGATCGCGAAAAAACGGATCGATGAGCTGGGCCGGATGATCGCAAGGATCGTGAATCTCTTTTGCCTCATCATGGTTCCGGTATCCCTGGCCTGCGTGCTTTTCCGAAAAGAGCTGGTGACGGCGGTGTTTCAGCACGGTTCTTTTGCGGCGGACAGCACCGCGCTGACCGCGGATGTGTTTGCCCTGTACTGTCTGGGCCTGTTCTTCCTGGCCTCCAATTCAGTGGTCTCAAACGTGTTTTACGGGTTTGGGGATACAAAGACGCCCATGGTGGTCAGCGTGATCGGGCTGGCGGTTAACGTGGCTCTGAATGTGGCGCTGGTTCAGCTTTGGGGCGTCAACGGGCTGGCGCTGGCCACGTCTGTGTCGGCGATTGTCACGTTCCTTGTCCGGCTGCTCATGGTGAAAAGGTACGTGAGGCTGGATTACGGCAGGATGCTGGTTACATTCCTCAAGGTCTCCCTTGCCTCTGCCGTCGGGTGCTTTGTTCCGCGGATTCTGTTCTGGCTTCTGCCGGCCAATCCCTGGCTTCTGCTGGCAGCCTCCGCCCTGATTGGTGCGGTTCTGTTTTTTGCGGCTCTGCGTCTGCTCCGGGTGAAGGAGTTGGACGACCTGGCCGGGATGATTAAACGCTGGCTGAACAAGACAAAATCAGAAGAAAAACCTCAGGATTTTTGAAAAATCCTGAGGTTTTTTCAAATCGGTGCTCCTGAGCGGCTGCGAAAACTGCTCAGGAAATCCGAATGTTCAGAAGGACAATAGCGGCCAGAATCAGCAAAATGCCGGGCCACTGGCGCTTGGTCAGGCGTTCTCGGAAGAAGAGAGCGCTCAGGCCCATGACCAGGAGAATGGTTGCCGTGCTGTAGGTGGGATAAACCACTGTGGCCCGAAGCTCCTGCAGGGACCGCAGCAGCAGATAGGAGGAAAAATAGTTCGGAATGCCGACGAGAACGCCGGCGGCGAACTCTCCGGGACGGAAGCCCTTTCCGGTCTTCTTTTTCTCCACAAGGGCCAGCGCCCCGCAGAGCAGAATTGCCGTAATGAACAGCCAGAAAAAGTACAGGCTGTCCTGGGCCTTGCTGCCGTAGGATTCAAAGACCTTTGCCATGGCGTCGGCGCAGCCGCTGGCGCACAGGGTCAGGAGCAAAAGGCCGAAGCCACCCCTGCGGCGCTGCTGTTTCGTGCCGTCAGACCGCAGAACGACGATGGCGGCCATTGCCAGCCCGATGCCCACGAACTGCATGGCGGTGGGCTGCTCCCGAAAGAGCAGAATGCTGAGCCCCAGGGCGACAATCAGCCCCAGGCGGGCAAAGGCGGAGCTCAGTCCGGCGCCGTTGACCCGAATGCTGGACTGCATACAGACCAGGGCCAGCACGAAGAAGATTCCGCCGCCGATTCCGCAGATCAGGGTAATCCAGTTTCCCGAAAGAATCAACCCCTTGTCCGGCAGCATGATTACCGAGATCACCACGCAGGTCAGGTAGTTGCCCAGCAGGATTCCGTAGCGGTTTCCCTTTTGCTCGCGAAAGCATTTCAGCACGATTGCCATTGCCGCGCTGGACAGAATGGCAAGCACCAGATACAGCATTTGTTTCTCCTTTCGCCAAGGCGTCATTTGCGTGAGAGATTATACCGGAAACGGGGAAACAAATCAAGCCTTTTCTACGTCCATGACCACGGCGCCCAGAATGCTGCTGTCTATGGGGTCGTTGTGAACGGCGCCGACATAATCCTTGCCGAACATTTCAAAGACGTTTCCGTTGATGGTCAGGTCTGGCAAGCGGCCCACAAGCGTTCCGTTTTCCATCAGATAGGCCATCTGAACCGGGGTGGCATAGCGGCCGTCAGGGGTAATGTCGCCGCCTGCGGCTACAACCACATACACAGCCTTGCCGGGGACCAGCTCCTTCAGACTCTTTGCGGTGGGGTCCAGCCAGTACCGGCTGAAGCCGATCCCGGGGACGCCGTCATAGGGTGCGCCCGCTGTTCCCAGGTTGGGAAGTCCAAACTGATCGGCGGTCTTCTTTGTGGTGAGGAGCCCGGTCAGGACGCCCTTTTCGATGACCGTCGGCCGGAAATCCGGTGCGGTGCAGCCCTCCGCGTCAAAGAAACGGCTGCCGGGGAAAGTAATGGGATTTCTGTCGTCCCGCAGGGACAGCTTTTCGGAAAAGACCTTCTCATTCAGCTTTCCGCTGAGCAGGGATGCGCCGGAGGCGTACAGGTCGCCGACAAAGTGCCGGCTGAAGGTTTCAAAAAAGGTCTCCGTGCCGGCGACCACGGGATAGCGGCCAGGCTCCAGGTCTGCGGGCCGATAGAAGGCGTCGTATTGTTCCTTGATCCAGGCCAGCAGGGCGTCTTCGTCGAATTTGGTTCCGCCCCAGCCGAAAAAGGTGTCGAACAGATTGCCGGAGCCGCGGTTCTGGGCCACAAGCTCTATGCTGATTGCGCGACCGGCGCTGAGCAGCCTCCGTCCCGCAGAGCTGCGGTATTCCGCACGGTTGTGTTCCAGCCGGAGCTTGTGAGAAAAGGCAAACTTCGGGCAGAGGGCGCCCAAACGGTCCAGGAAGGACTGCATTCTGGGGATGAAGTCCGGGACGGAAAGGATTTCCTCCTCCCGGATGTCCTCCAGGGCCAGGGGGGCGTCCGGCCTCCAGGGATAGGGGATGCCAAAGGACAGGGCCTCTTTTGCCTTTTCGGTCAAGGCATTTTCGTTGGGCTCGCCCAGGCAGCCGGCGACGCCGATCATGCCGTTATCATAAACACGGACAGTCCCGGTGGTTTTCTCCAGCTCCCGGAAGCTGTCAATCTTTCCGCCTGTTACGTTCAGCGTCACGGAGCGATTTGTCTCTTTGATATATTCTTTTTCCATATTATTTCACCTCACTGCACGTTCATGGAAGAAACCCGGACGTAAGGACCTCCGAAGCCCACCGGCAGACCCATCTGCTCCATTTTTCCGCAGCCGCCTGTCACGAAGGACAGCAGCTCTACATCTCTGGTCAGCCCGTCGATCAGCCCCAGGGTTTCGAAGACAGTGCCTGTAATGACGCTGATCTGGACCGGCCGCCCCAGCTTTCCGTCTGTGATCTCATAGGCCAGGCTCGGCGCGATGGTAAAGGTGCTCATGCCGCTGCCGTGGCGGACTTTTTTGATGAAATATCCTTTTTTGATGGGGGCGATGAGGCCGTCAAAGTCCAGATCCCCGCCCTCAATGTAGGTGGTGGTCATGCGGACGATGGGCTCAAAGGTGCAGTCAATGGCCCGGGCGTTTCCGGTCAGACCTTCCTCCAGAGCGGCGGCAGTCTGGGCGCTGTGGAGACGGCCTGCCAGGACGCCGTTTTTGATGAGGTAATTCTTGCGGGCCTTGGTGCCCTCGTCGTCGTACGGGACGAAGCCGGAGCCGGGGATGCCGCCGTATTCCGCGATGGAGAGAATGGGAGAGCCGACGGTCTTTCCCAGTTCCCACTCGTTTTTCATGGACTCGTCAGAGAGCATGAAATCCGACTCGGACTTGTGGCCGAAGGACTCATGGGCAAAGACGCCCGCCGCCTCGGGAGACAAAACCACCGGATACTTTCCGGGCTCCACGGGGACGGAATTGCGCAGGAAAGCGGCTTGCTCTTTCACCGCGGCGCGGAGTTCTTCCTCCAAACCCAGGAGCTCACTGTATTTGGTGCAGCCCCGCTGCCAGCTGCCGGAAAACTTTTTCTCCCCCTCCGCCATCGGGAAATTGAACGCTACGCCGCAAGTCTGGTAATCGTAGCGGATATCCGCGCCGAGGCTGGACTGGAAGTGGAACAGGCTGCTGCGGTCCAGATATGTACCCGCAGGCATTGTGACACAGGATTCTTCCGTCAGCAGGGGAAGATAGGACAGCAGCAGCTTCTGCTTTTCCCGGAGGGGAATGTCCCGAACGGAGCAGCCGCCGAAGCTGTCAATGGTGTCGCGGTTTTTTTCGAACCGTCGGACAATGGGGTTTTCCAGAATGTGGGGATTCTCCGTGGCCGCGGCGTAGAGACCGTCCAGCGTCTGCTGCAAATGGTCAATGTCGGTCACGGAGGCGTAATACCAGAGCCTTCCGTTGTAGACCCGGAGAAAGGCCTGGCGTTCCTCCCGGTTTCTCATCTCGTCGAGGACGCCCGCCTTGTAGGAGATCACAGTGCGGCTCCGGTCCTCGATGCGGATGTCGGCGTAATAGCCGTCTCGAAATTGAATCATAGTATCCTCCTTAATGTTATTATTGTTCTTCTTTCAGGCTTTTCCAAAGTGCGGACAGGGCTTCGTCTTTGAGGGCGGAGATGGAGGTTTCCAGGCTTTCCATGGCGGTAGGACCGAGGCTGTCATGGGCGCTGGAGCCCTCGATGGGAGAGATAAAACGGAGGTCGCTGACTTCGTAGCTGGGCGATTCATCAAAGAACGAGGCAAGGCCTATGGCCTTTTTCAGGGAGCTCCGGGCCTCGTCCTCCTGCCCCAGCTTCAGCTGCGACCAGGCAAGAGCTGTAAACAGCACACCGTTCACCTTGTCCAGATGATTTTGCCGGTTCGCCTCCCGCAGCCCGAGGAAAAAGTCAATGCCGCTCTGCAAAATTGCCCGGGCGGAGGCGTAGTCGCGCCGGAAGGCGTACACATGGAAATAGCCGATGACGATGCCCACCAGATTTGAGATGACCTTCACCATGCCCTCCGACAGAAAGGGCACGGCTTCCTCCACACGCTCCAGCTGGGCCAGAATCCCGCCGATCTCATGGCTGTACATCGCGCCGGCATTATGAGCCTTCCAAAGGTCTATGGCCTTCTCCGTGTCGTCCAATCCCAGATAGGCGTTGGCCATTTCCCCATACAGGGTCTGCTCGCTGATTTCCGGATCTGTATTCTGGGGCAGCAGCAAAAGAGACTGTTCCAGCAGCTCCAGCGAGCGCCGATGCAGGTTCTCATCGCCGCTTTCCACGCCGAAGCTCCGGTACAAGGTGGCGCTTGCGTGGACGACCTCAAAGGCGTGAGGAAATTTCTTCAACGCTTTTTCCGCCTCCAAAAGTCCCGCCCGGTTCTTTTGCCGACGGTATTCCTTCAGGCGCTGCACGGTTTCCTTCAAACGGTTGTCCTTCAGCGTATAGCCCAAAAGAACATCCACGGAGCTGTCGAAAAAGTCCGCCATTTCCACAATCCGGTCCAGTTCCGGCACGGACAGCCCGGCCTCCCACTTGTATACAGCGCCGACGGATACTCCCAGCACCTCAGCCAGCTGTTCCTGCGTCAGCGCCCGTTCTTTGCGAAAGGTGAGGATATTTTCCGCAAGTTTCAGGTCCATAGGTCTCGCTCCTGTCATTTTCTGGCGCCATTATAGCAGAAAAATTCGCGGAATGGAACCCACTACTCGTACTGATAAAAGAAAATATTTTATACCGACGGTATGAGTTCCGCGGTTTTTCCACGGGAATTCCGGGGCGAATAAATGCGTTCCCCGTATATTCGTGTATTCATATCGAATATACATACTATTAGATGGTTATTCATTCTCGATTGACAATGCCATGCAAATATGGTATATTACAACAGTCAAGAGGCTTTTTCAGCCTCCATATCAGTAACCCAAAAGGACTCTATACAAACGCAGACTTGACTCTTTGCAGCGAGTCAAAAAGGAGGAATTATGCCAAACGCTTATTTCACCATCGCCCGTCCTGAAAACGACGCTTTCCGGGGCTATCTGCCCGGTTCCAAGGAGCGTGCGGAATTGAAGGAAGAGCTTGCCCGCCAGTCTGCCAAGGTCGTGAAGATTCCGCTGATTATCGGCGGCAAGGAAATCTTCACCGAAAAGACCTTCAAGGTCACCATGCCCCACGATCACGGCCACGTGATTGCCGAGTGCTCCATGGCCAGCGAAAAGGAACTGACCATGGCGGTGGAGGCCGCCCTGGCTGCCAAGAAGGCCTGGGAGGAAATGCCCTGGGAGCATCGCTCCGCCATCTTCCTGAAGGCTGCGGACATGATTACCGGCCCCTACCGGAAGGTCCTGAATGCCTCCACCATGCTGGGCCAGTCCAAGACCGTCTTCCAGGCGGAGATCGACATCGCTGAGCTGGCCGACTTCCTGCGCTTCGGCGTCTGGTCCGCCCAGGAGATATTCAAGGATCAGCCCGGCTCCATTCCCGGCATCTGGGATCGCCAGGACTACCGGGCTCTGGACGGCTTTATCTGCGCTATTACCCCCTTCAACTTCACCTCCATCGGCGGGAATCTGCC
>JAGABH010000053.1 GCA_017614755.1 Oscillospiraceae bacterium | reverse complement strand
TAGAAAAAGCTCCAATGTCCCAAAAACCTAGGTTTTACAAGACATTGAAGCTTGGCGGAGTGGGAGGGATTCGAACCCTCGGTACGCTTTTGACGTACACACGATTTCCAGTCGTGCTCGTTATGACCGCTTCGATACCACTCCATATTTACTTGTCTGCGGCAGTCTCCCCCGCTTCGGCAGAAACGCGGTCGGGCGTTCATGCTCGCGTATTATATAACGATTTTGTCCATTTGTCAACTGTTATTTTTTGAATCCGGCAAAAAACTGAGGCCGAATTGCGCCGCCGGTGTGCGCCGCTGCAGAAGTGCTGGACCGTCCGGGATGGCGTCCCAATCGGTGCGGAACAGGATTACGGGAATACCCGCTTTCTCCAGACGGGCGCGGAGCGTTTGCCTGGTATCCCAGAACAGGATAGACCCGTCCGGCAGGCGGCAGTGAAGACAGTCGAGGCCAAAACAGGGATAGCCCCTTTCCGGCAGCAGTTTTGTCCACGGGCCTCTGAATCCGCCGGGACGGACTTGAATCCGCAGCGGAACAGCATCCAAAACCACATGGTCAAAGCGTTCACGCTGGATGGACAGCCAACGGGAAAAACCGCGTTCTCCCCGCCATGGGCCGACTAACACAGCGGTGTGAGGCAAATCGGCATAGGACGGCATCAAAACCAAGCGTTTGTCGGGAAGGCTTTTGACAAGCTCCGCCAGCAAAGCGCAGCGCGGTCTTTCTAAATCCAGGACGACGATACCGTTCCACGCTTCCAATGCACGAAGGGCCGCAAGCATCCCGGAACGATTCGGCAGAAACCGGTCGTCAATTACAAGCCCGGCGCGGTCTGTTGGAAGAGGCTTGTTTCGCCACAATCCCTCCGCAGTAAACCCGTGCCCAACAGAAAGCTCCAATCCGTTTTCCGGAATTTTTTGATTTTCCGCAAAATAAGCGCAAGTTTTCATGGACAATACCCATATTTAGTGTTATAATGAGGAGAGGGTTAGTTAAGTTCCCTATTATACTATGAAGGCGGTGCTGTTTTCATGTCCTTTTCCCTGCTGCCGAAACTAATCTTTCACAGGCTGACGGACGTAACACCCGCGTTCCTTCGCCAGCGGGGAATCGATCTTTTGATGTTGGATTTCGATAACACTATGCTTCCCTACACTTCCCGGGTTCCCACCCAGGAACTGCTGGACTGGCTCGATCGGATGAAGCGGGGCGGCATCCGGCTCTGTGTGGTGTCCAACAGCAAAAAGGACAAGGCCGCCGGGTTTTGCAGAGAGCACGATATTGCCTGCATCACCCATTCCAAAAAGCCCACCGGCCGGGGAATCAACCAATGCCTGGCCCGGTTTAACGCAAAGCCCGGGCAGACTGCCCTGGCCGGCGATCAGATTTTTACGGACGTCCTGGGGGCAAACTGCGCCGGCGCCACTTCCATCCTGGTCAAGCCCATTCATCTGCACAACATTTGGCTGAAGCTTCGCCACGGGGCGGAGCAGCCGTTTATCTATCTTGCAAGAAAAAGGAGCGTAACAAAGCCATGACGAACCTGGAAAAGTATCTTTCTCTGCTGGACAAGGGCAGCTATGACGGCCTGCTTCTCACCAGTCCCATCTCCCGCAAGTACTGCGCTGAATTCAACGTGGACGAGGGCGTCGCCATCGTCACCAAGAGGGGTTGCCGGTACTACACCGACTCCCGCTATATTGAGACTGCGGAGAAGAACCTCAAGGGCTTTGACGTCCGCATGATCAGCAAGGACAACGGTTACATCAATCAGCTCAATCAGGCCATCGAGGAGTTTGAGGTTTTTTCTCTGGGCTTTGAAGAGGATTTCCTGACAGTGGGAGAGTTCCGCACCTACGAGCAGAAGTTGAACGCAAAGCTGGTCCCCTGCCAGCAGGACATCAACGCTTTCCGGGTGGTGAAAGAGGAATACGAGCTTCAGCGGATGCGGGAAGCCCAGGCCATCACTGACAAAGCCTTTACGGAGATCTGCAAGCGGATCAAGGTTGGCATGACGGAGAAAGAGCTCTGCGCGGAGCTGATCTACTGTCTGTACAAGAACGGCGCAGAGGGTCTGTCCTTTGCTCCCATCGTGGTCTCCGGTCCCAACACCTCCATGCCCCACGGCGTGCCCGGAGAGCGGAAGCTGCAAAAGGGTGACTTTATCACCATGGACTTTGGCGTGGTCTACAAGGACTACTGCTCCGATATGACCAGAACCGTGGCGCTCGGCTTTGCCACAGACGAGATGAAACTGGTCTATGAAACTGTTTTGAAAGCACAGCTGGCCGGCATCGCAATTACCAAAGCGGGCGTCACCGGCCAGGCTATTGACGGAGCTGCCCGGAAGGTCATTACAGACGCCGGTTACGGCGAGTATTTCGGCCACGGCTACGGTCACTGCCTGGGCCTGCTGGTTCACGAGTCCCCCAACTGCAACCCCTCCAACGACAAGCCCATGCCCGCAGGCTGCGTCAGCTCCGCGGAGCCCGGCATCTATATCCCCGACAAATTTGGCGTCCGGATTGAGGATTGCGTCATAATTAAGGAAGACAGCGTGGAAAATCTGGCCCACTCTCCCAAGGAATTGATCGTAATCGAAGCCTGATTCCCAAGATTTTTGTTGAACAAAATAAAAAACTCTTGCAAATAAACGGACTATCGTTTATAATGGTCCGGTAAAATTCCGAATAATATTAAGTTTTGGAGGAAAAATATATGGCAACCATTACCGCCAGTGATTTCAGAAACGGCAAAACCTTTGAAATGGACGGCAAAATCTATCAGGTCGTGGAGTTCCAGCACGTCAAGCCCGGCAAGGGCGCGGCCTTCGTTCGCACCAAGATGAAAAACATCATCACCGGCGGCGTAACCGAGACCTCCTTCAACCCCACTGCAAAATTTGAAGAAGCCTTCGTGGAGCGCAAGAAGATGGCCTACTCCTACGCGGACGGCGATCTCTACTACTTCATGGACAATGAGACCTTCGACATGGTTCCCCTGGGCAAGGACGTCCTTCCCGACGCTTTCAAGTTCGTCAAGGAAAACGAGGAGTGCACTCTCCTTTCCTACAAGGGAAATGTCTTCGGCGTTGAGTGCCCCAACTTCGTGTTCCTGGAAGTCACCCACACCGAGCCCGGCCTGGCCGGCAACACCGCCACCAACACTCTGAAGCCCGGCACTCTGGAAACCGGCGCTGAGGTCAAGATTCCCCTGTTCATCAACGAGGGCGACGTGATCCAGATTGACACCCGCACCGGCGAGTACATGGGCCGCGCCAAGGGCTAAACCGCAATCGACAGTCGAGAATTGACAACTATATTACGTTCTCTCAATGAAAGGAGCAATGCACCATGACACTTGCAGAAAAAGCCGCTTATTTGAAGGGCCTGATGGATGGTATCAAGCTTGATACCGAGAAGGACGAGAACCGCCTGCTGAAGGCTGTGGTGGACCTGCTCCAGGATATGGCTGTCTCCATCGACGACCTGGAGGACAACGCCATTGCCGTCTCCGACGAGCTGGACGAAATCGAAGAAAACCTGGACGCCATCGACGAGTTCCTGATGGACGAAGACGACGATGAGTACGACGACGATGACTATATGGACTACGATGACGACGAGTATGACCTTGGCGACGACGACTTCGAATACGACGAGGATCCCGTCTACGAGGTCACCTGCCCCAAGTGCGGCGAGGTTCATCAGTTCAGCGAAAAGGACCTCTTAGAGGGCTCCAAGCCCTGCTCCAAGTGCGGCGAACTCCTGGAGTTTGAGTTCGACGAGGACGACGAGATGCCCTTCTAAAAACGTGATCGACCCCTTCCGACTGCAAGTCGGAAGGGGTTTTTCTATGGGTACGACTTACAGAAAAGCTCTGTCTGCAATTTCCAGAATCAGCCGTTCTGTCTTTTCCCAGCCCAGGCAGGGGTCTGTGATGGATTGGCCGTAAACACCGCCGCCGGGCTGCTGGCTGCCGTCTTCGATATAGCTTTCCACCAGGAAGCCCTTGACCAGAGCTGCAAGCTCCGGGTCTCGGCGGCGGCTTTCAATCACGTCCCGGACCACCTCCGGCTGGCGGAAGGGGTCCTTGCCGGAATTGGCGTGACTGGTATCGATTAAAATGGCCGGATTTCC
The DNA here is from genome assembly GCA_017614755.1 of Oscillospiraceae bacterium. Lineage (GTDB taxonomy): Bacteria > Bacillota > Clostridia > Oscillospirales > Oscillospiraceae > JAFRPC01. The sequence continues at coordinate 23,971 of JAGABH010000053.1, read as the reverse complement.
AGCCCCGGAGGACAAGTAGCGGTCCGCAAGCAGCCGCAGCTCGTCGTAGCGGTAATTTGGAACGCTCTTCCCTGCGTCCGTTCTGCCCCGCAAAACCGCATGAGCCAGGGGATTTCCCTTGGAGTGAACAGCCCAGCCCCGATAGATGAAGCTATGGCCGGTTTGGGCCGCATGGATCGCGTTCAGCATCACCTCCAGGTCGCCGTGGGTAGGATTCTTCATCCCCACCGGAATGCCCAGGCCTGAGGCCGTCAATCGGTGCTGCTGATCCTCCACGGAACGGGCACCAACTGTAACGTAAGCCAGCAAATCATCCAGATAGCGATGGTTTTCCGGGTAAAGCAGTTCATCCGCACAGGTAAACCCCGTTTCCCGCAGGGCCCGCAGGTGCAGAGAGCGAACCGCGATAATCCCCTTGAAGGGGTCAGGCCGCCCTGCAGCATCCGGCTGGTGAACCAATCCCATGTAGCCCTCGCCGCTGGTGCGCGGCTTATTGGAAAAAACACGGGGCACGATGAAGACGCGTTCCTCTACCCGCTCCTGAATCGCCCGGAGTCTGGTCAAATAGTCGATTACACTCTCGGCGTTGTCCGCAGAACAGGGACCGATAATCAGCAGACAGCGCATATCCCTGCCTTCGAAAATATCTCGCAGCGTCTGGGCCCGGGCCTCCACAATGGGTTCCAGATCCGCAGTCACCGGAAAAAGCTGCTTTGTCTCCATGGGAATTGTCAGCTTCCGTTCAAATTCCAGATCCATCTTCAATGCATTTTTCCTCCGCGTTTGATATCACAATTCCAAGGCTCCGCAGCACGTCAAAAAATCCGGGCCAGCTTTTGGTCACAGCCTCCGCCCCTTTGAGTTCGCCGCCCACCAGGGTCAAAAGGACCGTCAAGGCCATGGCGATTCGGTGATCACCGTGGCTGTCCAGGGGCACGGAAGGAGTTTGCAGCGTTCCGTCCTCCACCCAAATCCGATGTTCATCAACAACCGTCTGGATTCCAAACTTTTTCAGCTCCAGCGCCATCGCAGTGCCGCGATCGGACTCCTTATACTGAAGGCGTCCGGTTCCTTCCAGGACAGCGCCCCGTCCGGCAGCGGCAACAGCCATCAAAATGGGCGCCAGATCCGGAGTATCAGAAACATTCAGCGTCGGCTTTTTCCCCTGCATCGCCCGCAAGCAGGAGGCGAAAACCTTATCCCCCTGGGAGCTCAACTCATCCAGGCCCCGGATGCGAATATTGCCGCCCAGAAAATTTAAGGCCTGTAAAATAGCCGCGCCGGACCAGTCACCCTCCACCTTCACAGGATGGGGGTGATATTTCTGCTTGGCCGGAATGTGATAACGGTCATTTCCAACCCCGACAATCCGAATCCCATAGTTCCGCAGCACCGCCAGCGTCATATCAATATAGGATTTGCTCTCTACCGGACTCAAGATGGAAACCCGGCTGGGAGCCTCCAGGAACGGCAGCGCAAAAAACAAGCCGGTGACAAACTGGCTGCTCAGGTCGCCCCGCAGCTCAAATTCATCCGGGCGCAGGGGCCCCCGAACCGTCAGCCGATCAGCCTGACGGTTATAATACAAACGCTGCCGGGCGCAGATATGCTCATACGGCTCCAGCGGCCGCTCCAACAACCGAGGGGAACCGGTAAAGGTGACTTCCCGACCGGATAGCAGGGCCAGCGGCAGAAGAAAACGCAACGTACTGCCTGACTCTCTGCAAGGAAGGGTGATTGGGTCTCCCTGGGAAAATGGGTCCAACGCACCAATCACAACACCGGTTTCCCCACGCTCCACCGAAGCTCCCAGCACCCGCAGGCAATCCAGCGTAGCAAGGATATCCTCCGACCAGTCCAAATTCTCCACAGCCCGGGGTTCCCGGGCCAGTGCGGCAGCAATCAGCTGCCGATGGGCCATGCTCTTGGAGGGCGGTGCGGTAACAGTACCGATAGCCTGAGACGGCGAAATAATCAAATCCACGAGATGAGCTCCCTTCTATTCATTCGCAGGTTCTTTGTCATAGGCTCTTAGCGAATTCATACACCTTCTGAGACCAGTCCCAGATATCGCTGCAATCGTTTGGAAGAAAATGTACGATTGGTTTCAGTTCCTCCGGGATGTGGTCCTCCAAAATCGTTCGGCTCGTATCTGGCGCTATGATCGCCGCAGCCCAGTCTTTCAATACCACCTCATTTTTCACTTTCAATGGCAGCACGCCATCAAAGGTGGCCTGGGGATGTCGTATCAGCCTGTCGTACCGGAAAAAAAACCGAACGCCGGGCGTAAAATCCACGCTCAAATCCCTCTCATTGGGAAAACGGCCCAGCTTACGCTCCATCACAAGCCGGTCCCCCGCCTGGCAGTTGCCCCAGGCAAACATAACGTAATCAAAATAGTCTGCCGGGTCCTTTGCCGCATTTCGGGACTCCCGCCGAAGCTCCTCCCCGCTCATTTTTCTCACCCGCACGGGAGAAAGCAGACTGCCGCAGTCCAGAATATTAACCGCGTTTTCCACGGAGGAGGTATGGCAAACGTAGTCTGTCATACAACCCCGGTAGGCCGGGCAGGCTGTACATTCGGTAATCCTGGCGGGCGGGCTAATTCGGCGGCATTCTTTCTCTCGATAAGCCTGAATCGCCCGAAGAATACTGTCCTCCGCTTCAATCCGGCAGGAACGCCCGTTGCCTTCCTCGTAACGGATGAAATCCAGAACATTTTGCATTTCCCATTCCGTAATCTCCGGATAGGATGAGATCGCTTTATAAAATACGCCGTCCCAGCATTCCGTAATCTCAAATTGTCCGATCTTAATCAGCACGGTCCTCTCCTGTTATCGGTTCAAAATTTGTTTCAACAGATCCATCGCTTCCAAATACCCTGTCAGCCCTTTTCCCGCAACCGTCGCCAAGCAGGCCTCCCGGACATAGCTGATCCGACGGAAGGGCTCTCTCTGCTTCAGATCGGAAATATGGACCTCCACGGTGGGAACCTGAGCAGCCAAAACAGCGTCCAGAAGCGCAACGGAGGTGTGGGTGTAAGCTGCGGGATTCAGCACAATTCCGTCAAAACAGCCCCGAGCCCCCTGAATCCAGTCAACCAGAAGCCCCTCATGGTTGGTCTGCCGAATCTCAGCTTCCACGCAAATATCAGCGGCATGGGCCTCAATAAGTTTACATAAATCCGAATATGTTTTGTTTCCGTAAATCTCCGGCTCCCGAATCCCCAAAAGATTGAGGTTGGGGCCGTTCAAAATCAATAATTTCATGGCAACAGTACCTTTCAGGTATGGATCGTATGGATTGCGGAAGTGGTTAAAACAGAGCGCTTATGCAACTTGTTCGCGCCTCACTGCTGAAGTCGCATCAGAATTTCCTGAACTGATTTTTCAAGATCGTCCTGGTTCGCAATTACATGATCCGCGGCGGCAAGGTAGCGCTGATATCGCTCCGCGTACAATATGCGTAGCTTCTCCGCCGTATCGCTCAAGGGACGATCTGCTGTAGGATTCAGGGCCTCCGGGGAACGGTCCAGGAAAAAAAGTCTCCCGTTTTGCCGCAGTCGAATCACGTTTTCCCGGCGCAAAATGGTGCCGCCCCCAGTGGCAATCACCTTTCCGCCCTGGGATGCCAGCTCTGAAATCAGCTTGGCTTCCAGTTCCCGAAAACTGTTCTCCCCTTCCTGGGAAAAAATGGCGGAAACAGATTTCCCTGCCCGCCGGACAATCTCTTCATCCAGGTCCACAAATTTCTTTCCGATTCGCGCGGCAAGCCGGTATCCGACAGTGGTCTTCCCTGCCCCAGGCATTCCAATCAACACCAGATTCTCCCGGTCAAACCGCAGCTTTTTGTAAATTTCCTCGATCATTGGCTCCGCCACTGATTTTCCTGTAAACAGCTCACAGGCAAAAGCTGCCTGTTTTACCAGCATATATAGTCCGCCGGAAGCGGGAATCCCCCGTTCCTGCGCAGCAAGCACCAAGCGGGTTCGGAGCGGATTGTACACGCAGTCAAAGACCCCTTCCAAGTGCGGGAAACAGGCAGGGGATTCACCTTGCGGAGAATGACTGAAATGAAAAACACCGGAGTTGAACGGCAGGCCCTCCAAATCCGGGAACATTCCGACAGGAGTGCAGTTGATGATCCAAGCAGCACCGGAACAGCAATTCCATGCTTCCTCGTAGGTCAGAGCGCCTTCTTTTTCACTTCGGCTGACCCGCAGAGTCTCCCCTGCTCCCAGAGACCTGCACACAGCCACAGCCGTCTTGGCAGCGCCGCCGGTGCCTAAAACCAAAACAGTCTTTCCGGAGAGAATCGACCGCCCGGGAACACAGGACGTGAATCTGCAGATTGCCTCCCGCATCCCAACGAAATCTGTGTTATAACCCCACAGTACGCCGTTCCGATTGACCACCGTGTTCACAGCGCCGATTGCTGCAGCCTGTTCATCCAGATGATCCAGGTATGGGATCACAGCCTCCTTGTAGGGGATGGTGACATTAAGTCCCAGGAAGTCCCTGCGCTTCAAAAACCCTTTCAGCTCACTGGGTGCAAGCTCTTTCAAATCGTATTCATACCGCCCAAACTGCCGATGAATGTCCCCGGAAAAGCTGTGTCCAAGGTGCTCGCCAATCAGGTAACAGCTGTTCAATGCAGATTCCTCCCGTCGGCGGTCCATGCGCCGTTATATTCCTTTCAGAAGATCCAGCAGGACGAACGCAGTCACCGCGTCCTGTACAGCCCGGGCCCTGGGTACAATGCAGGGATCGTGCCGCCCCTCAATCGTGATTTCGGCGTTGGATTTCGTGGACAGATTCACGGTTCGTTGGGGTGCGGCAATAGAAGGGGTGGGTTTCACGACAGTACGGAAAATCAGGGGCATCCCGTTGGTAATGCCGCCATTGACGCCGCCGTTATGGTTTGTCTCCGCCACCACCCGGCCCGCCTCCATGCGGAAAGCGTCGTTGGCCTGGGAGCCCCGAAGCTCTGCCAGGGCAAAGCCGTCCCCAAACTCCACACCCTTCACCGCAGGAATGGAAAACAGCACATGGGACAGAACTCCCTCCACGGTGTCAAACCAGGGTGCGCCCAGCCCCGCCGGAAGGCCGAAAACCGCCGTCTCCAAAACGCCGCCTGCGCTGTCTCCAGCCTGGGCGACTGCCAAAATCGCAGCTTTCATTCTCTCCCCGCTGTCCTGGTCCAGCACGGGGAATGCCGCGTTTTCCAGAAAATCACTGTCTTCCGCCAGGTTTCCAAAGGGCCGATCCGCAATCCCGGCGCAGCGGGAAATATGGGTGCAGATCGTGATTCCCCGCTCCCGCAGGGCGGCCTGGAAGATTGCTCCGGCAGCTACCAGGGGGGCCGTAAGCCGTCCGGAAAAATGGCCCCCGCCCCGGGGATCGGCAAAGCCCCGGTATTTGACAAAACCGGTGTAGTCCGCATGGCCCGGACGAGGAGTGTTCGCAAGATTCATATAATCCCCGGGTCTCGCGTCCGTATTCGAAATCAAAATACACAGCGGCGTCCCAGTGGTTCTTCCCTGCCAGACGCCGCTGACAACGCGAAAGGGGTCCGGCTCCACCCGGGCGGTGGAGAAATGACTCTGAGGACGGCGCAGGGAAAGCCGATGGGCGATATAAGTCTCGTCAACTCGAAGTCCGGGCTCCAGACCGTCCACAACACATCCGATTTCCGGTCCGTGGCTCTCCCCAAAGAGCGTCAGTGTGATATAGGTTCCAAAGGTATTGTTCATGTCTGCTCCTTTCCCAGCGTCAGTAGCGCTCCGCGGAGTTCCTCCAGGGAAACACGCCGGAACGCAAAACGTCCAAGCTCGGGTACGGTGACAATCTCTACACTGCCGTCTGCGGACTTCTTGTCATGGGCAATCACTTTCATTGCCAAATCAACGTCAATGTCAGTTTTAACCGGCAGCCCCAGGTGTTTCAGCACAGAAATCAGGCGACCACGGACAGAGGGTGCGCACATAGGCAGCATCCCCAGGGCAACGCATTCGCCGTGGAGCAGTCTGCCTCCCGCGGCGGATTCGATGCCGTGACCCAGGGTGTGGCCGAAATTCAACACCCGTCGGTAACTCGTTTCCCGTTCGTCTGCCTCCACGACGGAGCGTTTGATCCGCAGGCAGGCGGTGATTACGTCCTCCAAGGAACCGTACCCCTCCGGATTCTCGAAGCGTGTAAAAAGCTCCGAATCGTGCGTCAGGGCCATCTTTACAGCCTCGGCCAGGCCGTTGGAAAGCTGTCGGGAAGGCAGCGTTTCCAGCACGTTGGGATCAACCAGCACAGCCTTTGGCGGCCAAAACGCTCCTACCGCGTTTTTGACTCCTGCCAGGTTCACCGCGGTTTTGCCGCCAATGGAAGCATCAATCATGGAAAGCAGCGTAGTCGGTACGTTGTAGAAATCTATGCCCCGCATATACAGAGCGGCAGCAAGTCCCGCCAGGTCCCCAACCACGCCGCCGCCTACGGCCAGAACGCAGTCCGAGCGCGTCAATCCAGCCCGGAGCATAGCTTCCAGCAGAACTACCAATGCGTCGGGAGATTTGCTTGCTTCTCCCGCCGGCACAGTGTGGATCATCCTTTGGCCGCACTGGGCCGCCAGGGCTTCCGGATAGGCGGCAGGAATTCCCTCGTCTGTGACCAGGAAAACACGGCGGTTCAGATTCAGAACTGTGCCGGCTTTCCCCAAAACACCCCGCCGCATAACAATCGGATAACTTCCCCCCGCTGCACGGACCGTCATGGCTTCCGGGTTCAGGATGGATTCCTGATAAGCCCGGGATTCAGCCAAAAGCTCCTTCAAAAATGCAGCATAGCGGATCTGTAATGCGGGATCGGAAATTCGGGCGGAATTTCGGGCAATCAGCTCCCGCTCCCGGACGGCATCCAGCACAGGACGGCCGTTTTCCCGCTTCCAAGCGGCAATTTCCGCCGCGGCAAACATTCTCTGTTCAAAAAGGCGGGCCATTTCGCTGTCGATCCGATCAATCTCCGCCCGCGCCGCTGAAAGCTCATTCATACGATCCGCTCCCCGGGTTTTCATCCTACTATTCTATCTATACATTATACCAAAGAAAGACGACATTTGCAAGATGCTGGCGGTACGAATAATCCTTGCATTTTCCACTGTAATGCATTATAATGTTTGAACCGACTGATTATGACTTTTTTGATTCAAACGCAGAAACAGGAGGATTCAATATGCTGAATATTTCCCACCTCACCAAACGGTATGGCGATAAGGTTGCGGTGGACGATTTGAGTCTGCACATTTTCCCCGGCAATATTTACGGCTTCATCGGACACAACGGCGCAGGAAAAACCACCACGCTGAAAGCTGCAGTCGGCATTATGCAGTTTGATTCCGGCACCATCACCATTGACGGTCTCGACCTCAAGACCAATCCTCTGGCGTGCAAGGCAAAGCTGGCATACATTCCGGACAACCCCGATCTGTATGAATTTATGACCGGCATCAAGTACCTGAACTTTATTGCCGACGTATTTGTGGTCAGTCCCGCGGATCGGCAGGCCCGGATTCGGGAACTCGCAGATCGGCTGGGGCTGACAAGTGATTTGGCGCAGCCGATTTCCGCCTACTCCCACGGCATGAAGCAAAAGCTCGCCATTATTGCCGCCTGGATTCACACGCCCCGTCTGATTCTTATGGACGAACCCTTTGTCGGTCTGGACCCGAAAGCCTCTCACCTGCTGAAGCAGATGATGCGTGAGCACTGTGACCGAGGCGGCGCCATCTTCTTCTCCACCCACGTTCTGGAGGTGGCGGAAAAGCTCTGCGACAAGGTCGCCATCATCAAACAAGGCCGCCTGATTCGCTCCGGAACCATGGAAGAGGTCAAGGGAGACGATTCGCTGGAGGAGGTCTTCCTGGAATTGGAGGACGAATCATGCTGAAAACCTTGATCAAGAAGCAGATCACGGAAACCCTTGCCCTCACCTTCCGGAAAGGCGCCGCCCGATGGACCGTGACTGGCGGGCGGGGCAAGAACTCCGGCATCGGCACAGTAGTCGTCATGGCGCTTGCGATGCTCTACATTGCCGGAATGTTCACCTATTTCTCCGTGAATCTCTGCAATTCCATGATGGCGGTTAAAATGGGCTGGATGTACTACTTGGTTACAAGCGGCTCGGCCATCCTCTTCGGAACCTTCGGCAATATTTTCAGCACCGGCTTTACCCTTTACATGGCGAAAGACAATGATCTGCTTCTGTCTATGCCGATCAAAATCCGGGATGTGATCATCTCCCGGCTCTTTGTTGTCTTCTTTATGGGTCTGCTCTATTCCGGCATTGTCAGCGTTCCCGCTATAGTAGTCGGCTGGGTCATTGGCGGCTTCAGTTTTCCCAGGGTTATTTGCGGATTGATGCTGGTGATTCTGGTTTCCCTTATCGTTCTCGGTCTCTCCTGTCTGCTGGGCTTTGTCGTGGCAAAAATCAGCCAAAAACTGAAAAATCGCAGCTTCTTGACGGTTCTGATTGCTTTGGCCTTCCTTGCGCTTATTTGCTTCTTCTACTTCCGGATCTTGAATCGAGGCCAGGATCTGATGTACATAATGGTCCGGGTGGGCGAGGATATTCGCGGCTCCGCCTACCCCATTTACCTCTTCGGGCGAATCGGTGAGGGGGATTGGCTGGCTATGCTGGCCTGGGTTGCGGCTCTTGCCCTGCTGCTTGGTCTGATTTGGCTGCTGCTGAAAAAAACCTTCCTTTCTATCTCCACCGCGACACCTTCCCCGAAGAAAGCAATCTATAAAGAAAAGGCCGGCAGTCAGCGTTCCGTGTCCTCGGCCCTGCTTCGCAAAGAGTGGTATCGCTTTTCTTCCAGCGCCAACTATATGCTCAACTGCGGCATGGCGCTGCTCCTCCTGCTGGGCTTTGGCGGATATCTGCTGGTGAAAGGCGGCACGCTTTTGAACATAATGTCGGCACTTGGCAGCAGTTTCCACGGTGTCGCGCCCGTGCTGCTCTGCGCATTAAACTGCATGTTGATCGGCATGGTGGATATCTCTGCGCCTTCTGTTTCTCTGGAAGGTCGTTCCATCTGGCAGGTTCAGTGCCTCCCCGTCACCCCCTGGCAGGTGCTGCGGGCAAAGCTGCTTCTTCACCTCGGGATTTCCGCAGTTCCCATGCTTTTCTTCAGCGTCGTGTTGATGGTTCTGGCGCCCGCAAGCGCTGTAGAGAAGGTTTTGATGCTCGTGGTAACTGTTCTCTATGCAATTCTATTCGGGCTCTTCGGCCTGTTCCTTGGCCTTAAAATGCCAAATCTGAACTGGACCAATGAGATCGTTCCCATCAAGCAAAATGCTGCTGTGCTGATCTCGATGTTCTCCGGCATGGGGCTTGCTATGGCCTTTGGCGGATTGTATTTCCTGCTGGGAAAAGTCCTTGGAGCAACTGCTTGGCTGAGCATCAGCGCACTGGTCTTCCTTGCGCTGGACGCGGCGCTCTTCTTCTGGCTCAAGGGCCCAGGCGCCAGGCGGTTTGCCGCGCTGTAATAGGGATAGTTGCCGTGCGCCCTGTCTCTTAGTTTGACTTGCATTTGAAAAAGGACTTGCGGGGTGCAAGTCCTTTTCAAATGCGCTGTGTATGTGCAGGGCGACGCTGATTCCGCAGCCGCTCCATCCGCTTCCGCGCCTCCCGATGGCTGTCGGACTCTTCATAGAACTCCGCCATCATGGCGCAGGGAAACGTCTCGCAGCCGGCGCAGGAGGAAATATTTTTCTTTTGACAGCAGCCTACAGGCGGACAGGGATCGTCCTCCGGCCACTCCGTCCTTCTGCATCCGGGACACTTTCCGTCTTTCAAATCAGAACAGTTTTCACAATCCACGCCGCAGTATCCATAAGATTCCATAAAAGCACTTCCCTCTTTTTTCTTTCTACGAAAATGATAACAATCATGTTCCCGCTTGTCAAGGGTTTGTCCGTCCTCTTTCTTTATTTCAAAAAAACGCGGGAAAACAGGAACTATTTATCTATTTTCGCGTCTAAGGAAAGCGGTACCCGCAAGCCAGCTTCCATGGTCTGTCGGTCCAGCTTGCCGAGTACTCTACTATTTCAGAATCGAGGAATTAACTTATGAAAAAACTGATTGCCTTTGTCCTTACCGCGCTGATGTTGTTCTCTCTTGCGGCCTGTACGGAAAACACCAAGGATCCCACCAAGGGAACCGAAACCACAAAGTCGCCGGAGCAAAAAACCGCAACTCCCGCCGAAGTGGAAGCCGCTGTTGCCGCCGCCCTGGGTGAGGGCTATCTCTGCACCGTTGACATTCCGGAAGAAGAAATGATTATGTCCTCCATGGCTGATCTGGACATGACGAAGATCGACAGTTATATCGGAAAGCAGGCCATGGTTACCTCTTTGAACATGGACACTGTTGTCGTTTTACAGTGCAAGGACGGTTACGCAGAGGAAGCCGTCAGAATTCTGAACGAAAACTTCAGCCGTACCGTCAGCTATATCCGGCAGTATCCCTTTGGCGTTGCCAAGGTGGAAGGAGCCCGGCTCTATCGCGTGGGCAATCTCGTCATCTTTGTCCTCGCCGGCGCGGTCTATGAGGGAAACGACGCCGAGGCGGAAGCCAAACTGGCCGCGGATGAATATCAGAAGATCGACAATGCGCTTCGGGAGCTTCTCGGTACACTTCCCGAAAACCTGGCTTCCGTTCCCGTGAGCTAAGCTGCGATGGTTTTTTCAAGTCTGACTTTTTTGTTTCTGTTTCTGCCTGCCGTACTGCTGGTGTATTTTGCGGTACCGCGGCAGGCCAAGAACACTGTACTGTTTTTGTTCAGCCTGATTTTCTATGCCTGGGGAGAGCCCGTTTATGTGGGGCTGATGATCTTCTCCACGATCCTGGACTACACTTGCGGGCGACTTGTGGAAAAATACCGGGGGACGAAAAAGAAAAAGCTCGGTCTGATTATTTCTATCTGCGGCAATCTCGGACTTTTGTTTTTCTTCAAGTACACCGACTTCATGGTCGGAACCGTCAACAGTCTTCTCGGCACTACCCTTTCCCCGCTGGAGCTTCCCCTGCCAATCGGCATCTCCTTCTACACCTTCCAAACCATGAGCTATACCATCGACGTGTATCGGGGAGACGCGAAAATGCAGCGGAATATCATCTCCTTCGGCGCTTATGTTTCACTTTTCCCCCAGCTCATTGCCGGTCCCATTGTCCGCTATCGGGACATCGCTCAGCAGCTGAATCAGCGAACGCACAGCTATGACCAGTTTGGAGAGGGCGCAAAGCGCTTTGTGACCGGTCTCGGGAAAAAGGTGCTGCTGGCCAACAACATTGGCCTGCTTTGGAGCACAATTTCTGAAACGGAAGCCGCCCAGCTCACTACCGTCGGCGCCTGGGTGGGAATCCTGGTCTTTGCTTTTCAAATCTACTTCGACTTCTCCGGTTACAGCGACATGGCCATTGGACTTGGCCGGATGTTTGGCTTCTCCTTTTTGGAGAACTTCAACTACCCCTATATTTCCAAAAGCGTAACAGAATTCTGGCGGCGCTGGCACATGAGCCTTGGCACCTGGTTCCGGGATTACATCTACATTCCCCTGGGAGGCAACCGCAAGGGGCTGCCCATTCAGCTTCGCAACATCGCCGTAGTCTGGCTTCTGACCGGCTTCTGGCACGGTGCAAGCTGGAACTTTGTCCTTTGGGGCGTGTTCTACGGCATCCTGCTCGTGGTGGAAAAGCTATTCCTTTTGAAATGGCTGAAAAAGGCTCCGACCTTTGTGGGGCACGTCTACACAATGCTGGTAGTTCTCCTGGGTTGGGTACTCTTCGCCTTTGACGATCTCGGAAAGGGATTGGCGTTCCTTGGGGTGCTGTTCGGCGGAGGCGTCGGCTTTACCAACACATGGACCCATTACCAACTTCTGTCCTATCTCCCTCTGCTGGTGATCTGTGTGGTCGCCTCCACGCCGCTCATGAAGAATCTTTACGGAAAGCTCCAGGAAAAATGTGGGCAGACTTTCCTGCTCTCCGCCGATATTGCAAGAATTCTTCTGCTTTGGTTCCTGTCCGTCGCCTATCTGATCAGCGGTTCCTACAATCCCTTCCTGTACTTCCGGTTTTAGGTGAGAACCATGCGTTATAAGATTCTTTCTGTGCTGTTCTGCCTCCTGATTATGGTCGGTGCAGCCCTCCATCTGCTTCTTCCGGACAAGTATTTCTCCCAGCAGGAGAAGCGAACTCTCAAACAGTTTCCGGGCCTGTCCTGGTCTTCTGTTTCCGCTAAATCCTTCGAAGATGATATTGAGGAATATCTGGCCGATCAATTTCCTCTCCGGGATTGCTGGGTCGCGGTCAAAACCATAGCCGAACGGCTCTCCGGAAAACAGGAAAGCGGCGGGGTGTATTTTGCGGACGACGGCTATCTGATCGAAATTCACCGCAGCTTCGATGAAGCGCAGTTGAGGCAGAACATTGACGCCGTAAAGCGACTCCAGGATCTTATGGATGAACAAGGCGTGTCGCTGCGCTTCTTGCCGGTCCCCACTGCCGGTGATATCCTGCGGGAAAAACTCCCGGCATTTGCCCCCAACGCAAATCAGCGGGCTGTGATTGCTCTGGCAAAACAGCAGGGCCTGCGTGTTGTGGACGTTACGGAAACCCTGGACGCCCACAAAGACGCCTATCTCTTCTACAAAACTGACCACCACTGGACAAGCCTCGGCGCCTATTACGTCTGGGCAGAATGGATGGAGGATATGGGCAGGACTCCCGCTCTCCTCGCCGAGTGGACCGTGGAGACGCTGACTGACCGTTTCCGCGGAACTACCTACGCCAAGGTCAATGATCCCTTTGCCGCCTTTGACACCATCGACGCCTATTACAAAACCAAAACCCATCGGGTTGCATACAACAGCGGAAGCTATGTCACCGACAGCATCTATGAGGACAAGTTTCTGGACGGTGCTGATCAATACGGTGTTTTCCTGAACTCCAATCAGGCGGATACGGTGGTTTCCGGCAGCGGTACGGGCAGGTTGTTGATTCTCAAGGACTCCTATGCCAACTGCTTTGCACAGTTTTGTGTGGATGATTTCCAGCAGACCCATCTCATTGATCTGCGCTTTTTCCGCGGCTCCATCCTGGACTACATTGCGGAAAATGGCATCACAGAGGTCCTGGTACTCTACAACATTCCAAATTTTGCTCAGGATACCGCCGTCTCCCGGTGCGGTAATTGACAAAACGGACGCATACCTTGCAGGTATGCGTCCGTTTTTGTCTTGTCAGATAAATGCCTCTGCACGGCGAACGGTATTGGCAAGATACCGGATTACGGCGACCGGGTACTCCCCTACCGCTGTCTCCCCGGTCACCATCACTGAGGCGGCGCCGTCCAGGACGGCGTTGAAGACGTCGCTGAGCTCTGCCCTGGTAGGAACCGGTCTGTGAATCATGGAGTCCAGCATCTGCGTAACTACCATGAAGTCCCGGCCAGCTTCCCGGCAGGTCCGGGCAATTTGTTTTTGAACAGCCGGCAGCTCCCAAAGCTCCACAGCGCTGCCGAGATCTCCCCTGGCTATCACAATCTCATCACAGCATGGAATCAGCTCTGGAAGGGCGGCAATTCCCGCTCGGTTTTCCACCTTGGCAAGCAGTCGAAGCTGCCGGCAACCAGCCTCATCCAGTGCGCAACGCAGCTCCTGCAGGTCCTCTCTGCTGCGAACAAAAGGCTGCATTACAGCCGTCACGCCATATTCCTTCGCTTGGTGAATCTGCGCCCGATCCTGCTCTGTCAAAGCAGCTGTCTGAATATGGCTGCCGGGAAGGGCGACGCTCTTTCTACCCTCCAGCACGCCGCCCCGCTCCACGCGAAGTTGGAGCCCGGAAGCAGAAGACAGGCGGACAGTTTTCAGCAGCAGCTTCCCGTCATCCAATAGAATCTCCTGCCCGGTCGGCAGCGATTGCAGGGCTTCCCACACCGCATTTGGAAACGGGATTTCATCTATCCCCAGCAGTGCGCCGTCCGCCAAAAACATCGGCTGATTCAGAGCGCCGATTCGAAGCTCAGGTCCCTGCATATCAATCAACAGCTCCGGTTTGACGCCGCTGGCGTCTGCGGCGCTGTGGAGGGCTTCAATCAAGCCGGCGGACTCCGCCAAGGTGGCGTGGGACAGATTCAGCCGGATGCCATCCATCCCCGCTTCCAGCATCTGCCCCAGAACCTCCGGGTCTCGGCAGGAAGGACCAAGCGTCCCGTATATCTTCACTTTCTTCATGCGATTCTCCTGTTTTCCCTTTAAACCGGCTTCTTCTGTCCGACCCTCGGATTTGACGGGAACTCTGTCCGAAGCGTGATTCCCATTTCCCGCAATCTCGCCTCCTGGGCGTCAAACTCCCAGCATAGGGTTTGGGCCCGATGGCTGTCCCCGGAGAGCACGAACTCCGCCCCCCGCTCTTTCAGGTAGAGAAGAATTTCCGTGGAAGGATAGGGACTTGTCCGGTATCCTCTTGCCATGGCGCCGGTGTTAATCTCAAAGGGCACGCCGCTTTCCAGCAGCCGATCCGCAGCCCGCCTCCAGGCAGAGACATACCGCGGGTGGTTCTCGTCAAACAGAGGCATTTTTTCCTGAAACTTGGTAACCAGATCAAAGTGACCAATCAAATCACAGTTTGTCTTCTCCGCCACACTGCCGAGCTTTTCATAGTACGCCTCACAGAGACTGAGCATATCGCCGCCAAAGTACCGACTTGCGGCGTAGATCAGCTTCTCCGGTTCGTGGTCGACAGGAATATACTCCTCTCCAAGATGCAGGCAGTGCACACTGCCGATCACATAATCCCAGCCTTCTGGGGGAACATCGGAGTCATAGTCCTGTTCAACACCTATAAAAATCTGAATTTTTCCGAGATACGCCTGACGCAGCCGGAGAAGTTCTCTCCGGTAAGCGGACGTGCTTTCAGGCGTGAGGCAACCGCCCGCGTCAAAGGGAACATGGCTGTGGGCGGAAAAGCCAAGGCGGGTCATCCCAAGGGAAAGCGCGGCCTGCACAAGCTCCTCCGGGCTGTTCTTCCCGTCGCAAAAACAGGTATGAACGTGGTAATCACAGCGAATCATACTGGTCATTCTCCTTTTCCCAAATCCGAATCCATAAGACTGCCATGGAATCGTTGCGGCGCATTCTTACTCCATATTACGTTTTTTTTAAAAAAAAGCAAGACTTTTTCACAAAGATTTGCTATGATATCGGAAGAGAAAATCCACAAAGCCGATAATCGGAGGAACTGCTATGAACCAATACGAACAGGAACACAATGCGCTTCTTCGCGGCTTCGGCGCGGAATGCGCCGTGCTGCTGAAATCCGACGGCGCATTTCCCTTGCAGGAGCCCTGCAAGCTGGCGCTGTATGGCAGCGGCGCCAGGCAGACGCTCAAAGGAGGAACCGGTTCCGGGGAAGTCAATACACGCAGCTTTGTCACGGCTGAAGCCGGTCTCGAAGCCGCAGGCTTCCAGATTACCAGCAAAAACTGGCTGGATCATTATTCGGAAATCCGACGGACAGAAAAGAAACGCTTTGTCCGCAGCTTGAAGCGCTCCGCCCTATTGCGTGGAACTCTGGCAGTTGTCAGCTGCATGGGCGCCATAATGCCGGAGCCGGATTATACGCTCCCTCTGGAAGCGTCGGGAGAGGCCGCGGTCTACGTCCTTGCCCGCATCTCCGGAGAGGGTGGGGATCGGAAGCCCATACCCGGCGACATCCTTCTCACAGAGACGGAACGGAAGGATATTCTTGCCCTAAACAACCGTTTCAAAAACTTCCTGTTGGTCCTGAACGTAGGCGGGGTCGTGGATCTCAGCATGGTGCCCGAGGTTCGGAACATTCTGCTGCTCAGTCAACTGGGGAGTGAGACCGGCAACATCCTTGCCGACATCATTCTGGGAAAATGCACCCCATCCGGAAAGCTCGCCACAACCTGGGCCGCCTGGGGAGACTACCCCGCCATCGGCTGCTTCGGCAGCAAAAACGATACCCACTACAAAGAGGGAATCTACACAGGCTATCGATTTTTTAGCAGCGTCAACAAGCAGCCCCTGTTTCCTTTTGGATTCGGCATGAGCTATACCGAATTCTCTTATCGCTTTGAACGGGTTTGGGAAACAGCGGGAGCAGTTACCGTGGAAGCCGCTGTTCAGAACGTCGGCAAATACCCCGGCAAGGAGGTTCTGCAGCTCTATGTATCTCAGCCCCGGGGCAAGCTGGACAAGCCCCGGAAGGTCCTTGCAGCCTTTACAAAAACACAGACGTTGTCGCCCGGATGCCGGCAAACGCTGACATTGGACTTTGACCTGCGGGACCTGGCCTCCTATGACACAGAGCGAGCCTGCTGGATTCTGGAGTCGGGAGACTATGTGCTTCACCTGGGTAATTCCAGCACAGATACCCGGGCCGTCGCCGTACTCCGGCTGGACGGGGAAACAATCTTGAAAAAAGCAAAGAATTGCCTGGGCACACCGGATTTCTCCGATTGGAAGCCAAATGCTCCGGAAGAGATGATTCCGGATGGACTTCCCGTTCTGCCTGTCCGGGCAACCGATTTCATCACGGAAATAGTAGACTATAAGCGCTCTCAGGAAGTTGACCCAATGATCGAAAGCCTGACCGATGAGGAGCTCTGCCTTATGAGCATCGGAGCCTTCAAGCGGAAAGGGTCCAAGAATGTCGTGGGAAACGCCGCCAAATCTGTAGCGGGCGCAGCCGGAGAGACCACCTCCTGCCTGACCGGGAAAGGAATCCAGGCCCTGGTCATGGCGGACGGCCCGGCAGGATTACGCCTGAGCCGACAATATACCAGGGACGAGGCCGGTGCGCATCCCCTGGACGGCGGAATGCTGGAAAGCGTCACAGAGCTGATGCCCACGCCTGTATCCTTTGCCATGAAGCTCCGCGGAAAGATGAAAGCATACGGCGGTGAAATCCATGAGCAGAACTGCACGGCAATTCCCATCGGTACCGCCCTGGCCCAAAGCTGGAATCTGGAGCTTGCAGAGCAGTGCGGCGACATCGTCGGCAAAGAGATGGAGCGCTTTGGCGTGAATCTTTGGCTGGCTCCCGCGCTGAATCTCCACCGGGATATCCGCTGCGGCAGAAATTTTGAGTACTTTTCCGAGGACCCGTTGATTTCCGGCAGATTTTCCGCCGCCCTGACCCGGGGTGTACAGCAGCATCCGGGCAGAGCTGTCACCTTGAAGCATTTTGCAGCCAACAATCAGGAAACCAATCGGTATAATTCCAACAGCCAGGTCAGCGAACGAGCCCTGCGAGAGCTCTACCTCCGAGGATTTGAAATTGCGATTCGGGAAAGCCAGCCCCTCGCCCTGATGACCTCCTACAACCTGATTAACGGCGTTCATACGTCCGAACATCAGGATCTGATAATGGACATTCTCCGCGCTGAATTTGGATTCCGAGGCGTTGTGATGACTGACTGGATCGTTGCCATGTTGGAGGGCCGCGGCAACAAATATCCCGGCCCAAATCCGGCAAAGATTTCAGCTGCCGGAAACGATCTGACCATGCCCGGCAGCCAAGGCAGCTTGAACTCCATGCTGAAAGGACTTCAAGACGGCCTCGTGACCAGAAAGCAGTTGCAAATCAACGCAACAAGGATTTTGAAACTAATAAATCTGCTGATAAAAAAATAACCGCTCCTCGCTGTTTCAGACCATCGGCTCCGCCGGTGGTCTGCTTTTAACAACCAAAAAGCTCCCGCGCATCCGCTTCAGATGCACGGGAGTCTATAAAAAATTCCTGTTCAAAAAGGGGCGCTTTCCGGCGCAAAATGATCGAATTACTCAAAACACAAGAGAATCAATCCGGGGAAGCAGCTCCGCAAGGTGGGCCTTGGCACAGGCAATCTCCGCACGGCCCTCCTCTGTGTCAAAGCCATTTCTGCGGATTCGGCGGCGAAGCATTCGCATATAGCCTATGATCTTCGCCTTATCCTCTACCTCCCGAATACTCGACTCTTCTTCTGTGTCCAGATAGAAGCGCAGCGAAAGATTCCAAAACGCTGTGGCTGTGTCATAATCAATGCCAAGGAATTTCTCCGCAACGCTGTGATCCAACTCGGTATAGCCGCAGTATGCGTTAAACATGGACGCCAGCTCAAAAACAGGATGACCGTGGCAAAGCGTATCCATGTCAATGATCAGGTTTTCATCTCCCTGGCGGGTAATATTCTTGATGTGATAGTCGCCATGCATCAGGTGATTGTCCTCCGGAACTGCGGCAACAAGGGAATGCAGTTTTTCAAATTGGTCCAGGGGAAGGTAGTCCTTCAGGAAATCCGCCCATTGCAGCGCAAGCTCCCGCATGGAAGGCAGGCTGTCCGGATTAACCTTCGTATTATGGATAATCTTGAGCAGGTCGATGCTCATTTTGGCAACCTCCTCCACCGGACGATGATCCCGGCACAGCAGCTTGGCGAAGTTCGTTGCATGGAGCAGCTCAAACACCGAGCCGTATCCGCCGCCTTCCAGCTTTACCACGTCATACGGGATGGCCGTGGGAACGCCAAGGACAAAGGCGGTTCTTGCCAACTCCCGTTCCTTGTGGATATCCTCCAGCGCATCGGGGTTCAGATAGGCCTTGACGACAGTGTCCTCAGAAATACGATACACCTTGCCGTTTGCGCCTTTTCCGATTACCTCGCATCCCTCCACGGAAATCACGCGATACGCTTTCTTGATGTCCATCATTTCCGTAAAGCCGGTCATATCAAAAATGTCGTAAACATCGTGATTCACGTTTATCAGGCTGGTATCCGGACAGCATTGCTTGATCCGCAAAACCACTCGCAAACCAGAGCTGGAAATGAATTCCAGGTCTTCCAGATCGAGAACAATGGCGTCAGCGGGGTTCTCCAAGCGAATCTGATTGATTTCATCCTCCATAGTCTTGGAGTTCGACGTGTCGATTCGTCCCCTCAAATAGATTGTGAGGGTCCTATTTTCCAATTTATGTTCCATATTGCCTCCTGCTCTGCGTCAAATCTTCCCGAATAGGCCACAATCGCAGCCCAAAACACACGCTCACCGCATTTCCTCGGAATAATCCACGGTTTTCTTCTATAACTGTACCAAATCGTCTGAAAAATGGCAATAATTTTTTAAAAACATCTCATAATCATCACAGAAGCAGCGCGAATTTGAAGACTGTATGGACAACTTCGAAAAAGCCTTGCACTCTTCTCCGTTTCTGTGTTATAATGCAGAAGATGTGGAAATATACTCAGCGCGGAGGAGGGTTCCTGCGATGACGGAACATATGAAGATCGATCTGCATATTCACACGACGGTCTCCGATGGGACCGTTTCCCCGGAAATGCTCCCCCGCCTGATTGAGGAAGCCGAAATCGACATTTTTTCGGTAACAGATCACGACGCGATCAAATGCACCAGGATTATCCCCCCTTTGCTGCGCGAAGGAGGTCCGGTTTTTATCCCCGGCGTGGAGTTTTCCTGCAAAGATGAGTATGGAAAATATCATATTCTCGGTTATGCCTATGATCCAAACACGCCCGGAATTCAGGAGGCAGTTGCTTATGGGCACCGCCTTCGCATCGAGAAATTCAAAATTCGAGTCAACGGACTAAAACAGAAATTCGGCTTTGATTTCCCCGAAGAGGAACTGGCAAAGCTCTTCGCGCTGGACAACCCCGGCAAGCCGCACCTGGCCAATCTTATGACAAAATTAGGCTACGCAGAGAGCAAGGAGCAGGCCATCCGTGAGTGGATCGATTCCGTCAGGGCCCCTGGGACGAACCACCTCCGCCCTGAGGAGGCCATCAAGGGCATTCTTGCGTCCGGGGGTATTCCGGTACTGGCGCATCCCTGCTTTGGCAGCGGCAACGAGCTCATACTGGATGAAGACTTGGTACTGCGGGTGCATCGTTTGGTTGCATTCGGTTTGAAGGGATTGGAGGCCTTCTATTCCGGATTTAACGAAGAACATCGCAGGCAGGTACTGGACATCGCGAAGCGCTGCGGACTGTACGTCACTGCGGGAAGCGACTATCATGGAACAAACAAGTCCGTACTCCTGGGAGACTCCGGACTGGCCCCGGGGGAACCCTATCCGGAGGGCCTCGTCCGGTTCCTGCATGACACGGTTCATTGCTGAGCATTTCTTGATATTTGAAACAGGAGAACGCATCTCGCGTTCTCCTGTTTGTCTCATCATGCGGCTGTTTCATCGGCTCTTTTGTTTCTGAATAAAGGTGACAAACTCCTCAGCAGGCAGGGGCCTGGAGAAGAAGTAACCCTGGATGAAATCACAGTCCATGTTTTCCAGAATATCAACAGCGTCTCGGGTTTCCGCCCCTTCCACCACAAGCTGTTTGTCGATGCTCTGCATCATCCGGACCGTATGCTCCAAGATCATCCGTCCGCTTCTGGAGGAGACCTCGTCCAGCATACTCTTGTCGATCTTAATGAGCTTTAAGGGAAGGTGGTTGACCCGCTGGATGCTGGAATAGCCGATCCCGTAATCATCCAGCGCAAAGGTGAAGCCCATCCGGATCAATTCGTTCACGTTTTCCGAAACAACCTCGCTGATATTTTCAAAGGTCGTCTCGGTAATCTCCAAATTAACCCTGCCGGGATCAACGCCATATTTCTCCTTGAGCCTCTGGAACTTCTCCGGCAGGCTGCGCTGCATACACTGGGCGACGGAGAGATTGATTTCAATATAATCCAATCCAAGGGCGTCCAGATTCTGCTCCGAGATGAAGCGGAAAACCTGGTCCAGCACTTCGTCGCCAATGGGGATAATCAGGCCGGTTTCCTCGGCAGCCGGAATAAAAATCGCCGGAGAAATCAAACCGTATTCCGGGTCCACAATGCGCGCCAGTGCCTCTGCGGACTGGAAACGTCCGGCGCGGACATTATAGATCGGCTGGTAGTGCATCTGGATATGGTGTTCTCTGACAGCCCGCTTGAGAATCTCCTCCATATTCGACTCAATGGAAAAGACACGGGAATGAACAATCTCACTGGCGCGAATCAGACCTTCTCTGTGGGCGTCGAACAAATGGAACCTGTGGCTAAGGCTGATAATATCCTCCGCCTTCTGCAAATCATCCGGGCAGTGGATCAGGCAAACCTGGGGCTCAAAGCGAACGCCGTTGTCCGCATATTCCTGCAACCCTGTTCCGACCTCAGAATGCAGGCGCTCCACGATACTTTCTAATTCGGCGTCATTTCCGTCCGCAGTCAGGTAGATGGTGCCGGGCCGTTCAAAATAGAGCTCAACGCCCCGCAAATGCTTCCAGCGAAGGCCCTGGAGATTATTTCCGATCAAAGAAATGTATTCGTTATACTGATGATCGCCAAGGTAGCTTAGAATTTCTCGGGAGTTGGGAAGTCGAATGACAACGATTTGAACGTGCTCACCGGAACGGAGTATTTTGCTCAAATCCTCCTGAAATGACTTCCAGCTCTCCATGCCTACCATACTGTCCATACGCTCTTCCGGGCGCATGACTGAGAGCATGACTCCCATGATTCCGAGTCCGTCGAAGAACATCTCCAGCAGGAGCTCCGACCGGAAGAACTGAATCACCACAGCGGCGTAGGACAGAAGATACATACAAAGCAGCGATACCCACTTGTTCCGCGCGAGAAAGCGCCCGGAAAACATACAGTAGATTAGGCCGCCGATTCCATAAATCCCGGCCATGATGTAGATCAGCGGCATCAAAATGCTGCGGGAGTAGCCCGCCTCAGGCGTAACCGTAAAAACTGTGTGGGTAAACGGGTTCTGAAGCAGCAGGAGAAAAATTACCGCATTCGGCAGGATAAACCCCAGCTTAACCCAGCTTTTCCTGAATAAGGATGTCATTCGGGTCAAGGACAGCAGGAAGAGCAGGAGCACGGCGTTTGTAATGTTGTGGAAGAGCAGGTAAGCGTAGGCAAAAGCCGCCTCAAGCACACATTCCGTTTCGGTCAACGGAAGCTGCCTGGCCACAATCACCATACCCAAATCAGCCAAAGCACTGATCAGGGATAAAAATGTCATCAGCAGGAAAAGGCGATTTGCGTTTCCCTTGGTCATCTTCCTGGAATAGCATACGATCAGAATCATCAGGAACAGGGGGATTGCGCATACATCAAAATAATACACTTTATTGTTCCCCCTTTCCAAACAGTATATCTTTCCATAGTTACTATATCAAATTCCATGAAATATGGCAAGGAAAACCGAAAAACTTCACCATCTCCTCATATTTTTGCATGGCAAAAATGTATAAGTCTTTTCAAACTTATGTATGTTTTTTCTCGCTGTCCCGGTTCCTTAAATCAAAGCTCTTTCACCATATAGGTCCCGCCTTCTTCTCATTCGGCAGCCTGATACCCGCATTTTTCATACAGAGTTTTTCCGCCGGGGTTGTGATCCAATACGTAGAGCTCACTGCGATTACAGCCGTTGGCAATACTGTTCTCTCATTCACCGCGGCTGTCGCATATCCCTTTCTTCTCTCTGCTTCGTACACCAGAAAATCGTTCAGGAAGACAAATTTGGCGTCATCATCATCCCAATCATACTGAAACCAAATCAGCCCGACTTCTTTCCCACTTTCGGCATCTTCCAGCTTCATCAGATAGTTGTCTTCCGTTTCAATGCCCTCCGGGAGCGTCTCGTTAAACTCTGTTTCAGAATCTTTCAACGCCTGCTCACGCCCAATGTTTTGTCCCTACATCAGGTCCTCCGCATAATCGGCAATACTTGACTCCCTGTAGCTCAAAAACACTTTTCAGTCATTTTTCGAAAGTGTATCATTGCTTCTCATCCAATGAAAATACATGAAATGATTTTATTATATTTCTCAGTCTTTGAAATTCTGTTTGTTGAACATTGTCTGCTCGATAAACCGGCAGCGCTTTACTGTTACAAAATTTTTCGCATAACAGCCTGCCCGTTTTCCCTGGCAACTTCTATAAATCCCGCTTTTTGATAAAGGTGATACGGACCTTGGAAATCAAAGTCATTCCGTTGTTCTGTGAGTGTGGCATATCCTTCAACCGCGGCATATCCCTTTGACTTGGCATCCATACAGATTCTGTTAATGAATGCTGTCGCAATACCCATTCCCCGATATTCCGGCGCAATCTCAAAACAAACGATTGACATCGTTTTTCCGCAAGTAATATTCCTCGCAAATGCCGGGACGAATCCAACATAGTCCTCTATATCTGCCGCATTGCACCATCCGATCGATTGCTCCTCGTCATAGGCCAGGTATCCGTGAATCAGATTCCGGTCCAGCATCTCTGCGGCATACTTGCGCAGCGTCTCTTTCACACCAAATGATTTGAACTCACTGACCATCTTTTTAATCTGCTCTTCTTCCTGATTGGGGGAAGTACAATAACACGGCCCATTGGGATTATCATCTGAAAACGCGCGGTGGTCAAAAAAGTCAAGATAATCAGCGTGCAAATCAAATGTCAATGGCCGAATGACGATTGTTTTCATCAGGCATCCTCTCCTTATGAATAATATCGATTTTTCAAGATGATTGTACCATACGTTACGGCAACTATCAAGAAAAAACCTCTCCTGCCCGGGCAGACAGAAGAGGTTTGGGTGGAATGAGCCGCTCACAGCGACATCAGAACTACCATGCACATAGCTGCGCCTCACTGCTGCTGAAAAACGGCGTCAATCTGAAGCTGATCCAGGAGTGGCTCGGGCACAGCGACATCAGTACCACCATGAACATCTACGCCCACCTGGACACCACCGCCAAGGACGTGTCTGCCGCCGCCATGAGCCAGGCCCTCAGCCTGCCGGAATACAACGGCGGGTACGGGTGGCAAAGAAACTGAAATCAGCCGCAAAGCCCTCGCTTTGCGGCTGAAACAATTCGATTGCCTAAACAATTTGAATGAACGGTTTTTTCTTGG
>JAGABH010000052.1 GCA_017614755.1 Oscillospiraceae bacterium | reverse complement strand
TGCACGCGGGAAAGCCGTGTGCAGCCCGTTTCAGATTATTCCGTGTTTTGCGGCAACGCTGCGGGAAGAAGGGAGAAATAGCGCTGATGGGAGCGTTTATAGGAGGCGTCGAAGACCTCGTCGCCGCCGGCGTGGAGTCGGTCAAAGTAGGTGTGCTCGTGATCCGCCAGCTCCGGGTGGACTCGGACGATGGTGGCGATGCCCACATTGGAGCAGACGTCGCCGATTCGCTGGAACTCGATTAAAAGGTCAGTGTAGGTGGAGTTTACCACAATGCTGCACTCGCCGGTGGCCATACGCTTCAAGTGATTCTGTTTTAACGCAACAATCAGGTCCTTGATTACCTGTACCAGAGGCTCAATCTGTCGGGCCGCGACCACATCACGCCGCCGGAAGGTCAGCTCTGACTCATCCAATACATGGAAGATTGCGCTTTCCAACACCGCGAGCTCCGAGATTGCGGAGGCGGAAAGGGCAGTGTCGTTCCGATGCAGGGTAGCGGCATGTTCAGCGATGTTCACGGCGTGGTCGCCCAATCGTTCAAACTCCGAGGTGACCTTGAAGTATTGGTTCATAATGGAAACGTGGTACTGATTTTGCAGGTGGGGCAGGAAGCTGACCAGATATTTGCTGACATTGTCTGTCATCCGGTCAATTTCGTCCTCGTCGGCCAGGAGCTCCTGGTGGGCAGCTTCATCATAGTTCGCCAGAAGATTAAAAGACTTTTCAATGTTTGTCCGGGCTGCGCCGAAGACAGTCAACAGCAGATTATAGCAGCTCTGGAAGGCCAGCGCGGGGGTTTCGAAGAAGACCGGGTTCAGTGCGTCAATGACAGACTTGTATCGGCTTTCCTTTTCGGGCAGTTCCGTGACATCTGTGGGCGGCTCCTTCACAAGCCGATAGCTTAGCTTCTCAAAGATTCGCATGGTGGGCAGGAGGACCACAGCGCTGACCAGGTTGAAAACGGTATTGACGTTGGCGATGTTGCCGGAGTTGACTGTCTTTCCCCAGAGACTGTCCAGCAGGCCCAGGCGGTGAACGATC
Organism: Oscillospiraceae bacterium; assembly: GCA_017614755.1. Taxonomy (GTDB): domain Bacteria; phylum Bacillota; class Clostridia; order Oscillospirales; family Oscillospiraceae; genus JAFRPC01. The sequence goes on along the minus strand of JAGABH010000052.1, from coordinate 16,125 downwards.
AACACCGCAGCCAGCACCAGCGCGGACTTGCAGAGATTGTAGACGATGTTCACAATGCCGACCCGTTTTGCATCGGCTTTCGCGCCGATGGAACAGACGATGGCGGTGGTAACGCAGTCGCCCAGATAAATACCGACGATAACGGCATAGATGGACTTGAAGGTAAGAACGCCGGTGGCGGAAATCGCCTGCAAGATGCCGATGGTGGCAGAAGAGCTTTGCAGGACAAAGGCAACGCCGGCGCCGGTCACGTAGCCCAGCACTGGGCTGTCGCCGAGGCTGGTAAATAGCGCTGTGGTGGTGCCGGACTGGGTGAGAGAGTTTACCGCGCCGGACATATTCAGCAGGCCGGAGAAGAGAACGCCGAAGCCGATGGCGATATTGCCCACGGACTTGGCGTTTTTGAAGAAACTGCCCATAATCAGAACAATGCCGATAATCAGGGCGATAGGGGCCAGGGTGGAGGGCTGCAGGAAGCGCAGAAGAGAGGCACCGGAGGCGTCGATGTCCAGCAAACGGATAATCTGGCCGGTGATTGTGGTGCCCACGTTGGCGCCGATGATGATGCCGAGGGACTGGTGCAGCGTCAGAATGCCCGCACTGACCAAACCGGCGGTAATGACGATGGTGGCGGTGGAGGACTGAATCAGCGCGGTAATCAACACACCCAGCAAAAAGGCTTTTACAGGGTTATCCGTGACCCGGCTCATAACGACCTTCAAGGTACCGGAGGCGTTTTCCTTCAGGGAGTCTCCCATCAGGCGCATGCCATAGAGGAACATGGCAAGACCGCCCAGCAGAGAAATCACATTAAAAATGTCCATATTCCACAGCCTTTCCTGTAAAATTTGCCCTATTTCGGATTATATCACATCTTTTTCCGTTTTGCCATAAAAAAATCTAAAAAGTCGAAATCTGTCAAAGACCATGGGTCTGTGCGGTATTGACAATCCGGATTTCAGTCGGTATAATGAAACCATAGTCCCAGAAAGAAGTCAAACCGACGATCCTGAGAAGGAGGAACGCTATATGAGTCTGCTTTCCAAGCTGCTGGGCGGCAAGAAGCCCACACTTTCCGACGTTGTCGATTTGCTCCAGGGAAAGGACGGACAGCCTGACAAGCCCGCCCAACCGGAGCCTGTCCCCGCACAGAATTCCTGGACCGCGCCTGCTCAGAACTGCCAGCCGGAGCCCGCTGCAGAAGGCCCCTCTGGATTCTCCTGGGGCGAACGGATGCCTGACGAGCCCAACCAGTACAATTACCACGGATCTTTCCGGGAATACTTTGAGGATATTTTCCAGAGGGATTTTGCCGAATACCAGGTCAGTCGGCAGGAAAACTCCAGGTCCTCGGGCGCCTGCGCCTATACCTTCACCCAAGGCGCGGAGACGCTTCTGGCGGTGGAACTGCTTTCCCGGCGCAACGACGTCTACAAGTTGCGCAATGACTGCCGGAAGCAGGGAATCCCCTATCTGCGGTTCTACTATGACGTAGACGGCTGGTGGAATACCCGGGCCTACGTGATTGACCGTGTCAGCAAGGCGCTGGCTCGCTGAACCGCCCCAAACAAGTGAAAAACAGAAAGAGAACGCTCTGCGCCTGCGGCGGACCCGGCACGAGCCATCCTTGGCTTCGCAGGCAGCCGGCTTGTGTACGGTCTGGTACTTCCCGGAATTTTCCGGGCTTTAACGCCTTCTCTTTCTGTTTTTTTCTTTAGAGGATTGTGTTCGCTTGAGTCGCAGGGCGGCCTGACCCCAGGCTGCTGAGTTCCCCGATTTTGGTGTGTTTCCGGAGGCCGCAGGTCCGGCGGCCCAACGCAGAAGCGGGCGACTGAAAAGAAATTTGGAGAGAAATCTATGTCGCTGTTGGACGCGCTCTCCCGGGCCGAGACCTGGGAGGCCTTTTATCAGTATAAAATCGGGCTGGCCCGTCCCAAGGATGAAGTTAAGGCCCTGCGGGAATACATAGACCGTCGGGCTTATCTGCCGGTCTGCGCCGAAATCGACAGGGGAGAGCCTTTTCCGCTTCCCCGGCGGGCCGTGATTTCCAAGCTCCATTCAGAGAAAAAACGGGTTGTCTACATCTATCCGGAGCCGGAAAACACGCTGCTCAAGCTGCTGACCTGGCTCCTGCTGCGCAGCTATGACACGTTGTTTTCCTCTGGGCTTTACTCCTTCCGCCCGGGACGCACCGCCAAGGACGCGATTCGTACCCTGCTGGCGGTTCCCGGATTAGAGACCATGTACGCCTATAAGGCGGATATCAGCAACTATTTCAATTCCATCGACGTTTCCAGGTTTTTGCCGGAGTTGGAGCAAACACTTACGGATGATCCCGCACTGTATGCCTTCCTGTCCGAGCTGCTGCGGGAGCCCCGGGTTCTGGAAAACGGTATGGAGCTGACGGAGCAGAAGGGAATTATGGCGGGCACGCCCCTGTCGGCTTTCTATGCCAACCTTTATCTTCAGAACCTGGACCGGGAATTTGCAGAACTCGGCGTTCCCTATGCCCGCTATTCCGACGATATTATCCTCTTTGCTCCAAGCCGGGGACAGACAGAGGCTCACGCGGCCCGGCTGCGGGAAATCCTGGAGGAGCGAGGGCTGAGACTGAATCCATCCAAAGAGACCTTCTATACCCCAGAAACTGGCTGGACCTTCCTGGGCTTCCGCTGTCAAAAGGGCGTTATTGACATCGCCCCCGCCACCTTGGAAAAGCTGAAAGCAAAAATGCGTCGGAAAACCCGGGCGCTCTCCCGCTGGCGGGATCGGACCGGCCACACCGGGGAGCAGGCGGCCTCCGCCTTTATCCGGGTTTTCAACCGGAAGCTGCTGGAAATGCCAACCGGCAGCGACCTGAGCTGGAGCAGTTGGTTTTTCTCTGTGATTACCACGGCGGATACGCTCCATGTTATCGATCAATATGCGCAGGACTGCCTGCGAACATTGGTCAGCGGCAAGCGAACCAAGGCCCGCTACAACGTCCGCTATGAGAACCTGAAAGCCCTGGGCTACCGCAGCCTGGTTCACGCCTATTACGCCCACCTGGAGGGAAAAACAGAATAGTTTAAACGGGACTGCCTCACAGAGAGACAGTCCCGTTTTGCATCAAATATTTACAGAGCCCGGACGACTTTGTCGTAAACGTCCCGGGAGAGGTTCAGAGTGTCGTTGAGGAGCTCCTCGCCCTTGGTGCGATAGGCTACGGCAGCGGCTTCATCCTTGAGGCTGCCCAGGTTGATAAGAACGTTCAGCCAGGCTCCCTGGACAGCGGCGCCCAGCATCAGGGCGGCTACGCCCAGATCGCTGAGGGCGTTGGCATTGGTCTTGCCCAGCAGCTCATTAGTGAGCTTCATGGCGTCAAAGGACAGCTCCATCATGCGCAGGGGAGACTCGATGCACAGAGCGAGCGCCTGCTGCATAGCGGCAGAGCGGGCGGCCTTCTCTTCGGGCGTCTCCTTGGGCATACCCATGGCGGCGGAGAAGCCGTTGAAAACCTCAGTGTCCCGCTCCATGGCCTCCAGGAAGTTTTCTTTCAGGGCGGAAGCCTTGTCGAAGCCTGCCTGAGCCAGGTCCTGATACTCCTCATATTTCTTCCGGCCCAGAGTCAGGGCACTGACCATGGCGGAAAGGGCCGCGCCCAAAGAACCGGCAAGAGCCGCGGCGGAGCCGCCGCCGGGGGCGGGAGCGTCAGAGCCCAGCAGATTGGCAAAGGAACGGACAGTCAGTTCGGAAAGTTCCATAGTGTCCTCCTTATTCCATGTCCAGCAGGCTGTATTCCATGACCTGCTCCCGGCAGTTGAAGTTTTCCAGCTTCAGGTAGTACTCGGCACAGTCGATCAGCGCCTTGGCGGGAGTAATGCCCACCAGCTCGGAGCCGATGATGCGGACGCCGTAACGGTCTGCCAAAGCCCGGATCATTTCATAGGCGTAAAACAGGGGAGTGCCCTCATAGTTCACCATGTTCATGGAGACCTGGGCGATGTTCCGGTCCTCCAGCATAATGCCCAGGGCCTTGCAGTACTGGAAGCCGCCGGAGGAGCCGCGGATGGCCTTGGCAATGGACTTCGCAATCTCCAGGTTGTCGGTGTCCAGGTTGACGTTAAAGGCAATCAGAGGCATTCTCGCGCCGATGGCAGTGATGCCGGCGGTGGGGTGAATCTTCCGCTCGCCGTAATCGGGAGCCCAGTCGGGCTCCAGCAGCTTCTCGGGCATACCCTCGAACTGGCCCTTCCGGCACTTGGCCAGGTTCCGGCGTTCGGGGCGGGTGGCGGAGTCCTCATAGAGGAAAGAAGGAACCTTCAGCTCGTCCCAAATCCGCTGGGCGACCCGCTTGGAAAGGGCGATGCACTCCTCCAGGGTCACGTCCATGGTGGGAACAAAGGGGATTACGTCAGTAGCGCCCATGCGGGGATGCTGGCCCTGGTGCTTGGTCATGTCAATGGTTTCCGTGGCCTTCTTGGTGAGCTGAAAAGCCACCTCTTCGATCCCGGCGGGGGAGCCCACCAGAGTGAAAACGCAGCGGTTGTGACTACCGTCGGTCTGGACGTTCAGCAGGGTGCAGCCGGGGACAGAGTTGGCCACATCCACCAAGCCCTGATAGACGACGGGATCCACTTCCTTGCTGACGCTGAAATTGGGGATACATTCAATAATCTTAGCCATGGCAGATAACTCCTTTTTTGATGACGGTATGGGCCAGATTGCTGCCCACTCGATAACACAGATAGTTCAGGTCCGGTGCGTCCCAGATCACAAGATCCGCCTGCTTAGTCCGGTCGATGGAGCCAAGATTGTCCGCCATGGCAATGGCGGCGGCGGCGTTCAGGGTTACGCCGGTCAGCACCTCTTCCGGAGTCAGACGGTATTTCAGGCAGGCGATGTTCATCACCAGCTGCAAATTCAGACAGGGGCAGGAGCCCGGATTGAAGTCCGAGGCCAGCGCCACGGGCACGCCCTTCTCGATCATCCTGCGAGCCGGAGCGTAGGTGGAATTAAGATAGAAGCTGGTGGCTGGGAGCAGGCAGGCGATGGTGCCGCCCCGGGCCATGCTGTCAATGCCGTCCTCGGGGCAGACGATCAGATGCTCAGCGGAAATGGCTTCCAGCTCTCCCGCCAGCTGAGAGCCGCCGATGGGGTCGATTTCGTCAGCGTGAATTTTGGGAATCAAGCCGTTTTCCTTGCCGCATTCCAAAATCCGCCGGGATTCCTCCGCGGTGAAGACGCCGGTTTCGCAGAATACATCGCAGAAGCTCGCCAGCTTTTGCTTTGCTACGGTGGGAATCATCTCCTCGCACAGCAGCTTCAAATAGGATTCCCGGTTTTCTTTATAGGCCGGGGGCAGGGCGTGGGCTCCCATAAAGGTGGCGGCCACATCCATGGGATGCTCCCTGTTCAGCTTTTGAATGACCTTCAGCTGTTTGAGCTCTTCATCCCGGCAAAGTCCGTAGCCGCTCTTGGCTTCACAGGTAGTGGTGCCGAAGCTCAGCATTTCATCCAGAGCGGCGGAGGCCTTGGCGGCCAACTCCTCCTCTGTGGCGGCGTGGGTGGCCTTCACGGTGGAGAGAATGCCGCCGCCCGCAGCGAGAATGTCCAGATAGGGCACGTTCCGAATCTTCATGGCCAACTCATTCTGCCGCCAGCCGCCGAAGATCAGATGGGTGTGGGCGTCTACCAAGCCGGGGGTAACCAGCCTCCCGCCGGCGTCCAGCTTCTCCCCCATGGTGATGGGGGGATTGCCGGTGCCGAAGGAGATAATCTCTCCGTTTTCCGTGTAGATCCAGGCGTTTTCCAGTACCCGGAGCTTGCCCTGCTCTGGGCCGCGCCGGGCCTCGGTGCCCTCTGGGGTCGCCAGCATGCCGATGTTGTGAATCAGCAGGGAGCTCATTTCAGAACCTCCATTGCCGCGTCGATGACCGCGTCGTCTGCCAGATAGGGAAGGGTGATGTGATCCTTCCCGGCGTACATACCGTTGTACTCCGCGGCGGTGGTGAGGGCGTTCTCATTCCGCGCCCAGGCCCGGCGAGCCACGCCCACCATGGTATCCCAGGGCATGGACATCCGCAGAATGGTGTCCACCCGCTCAGAGCCGTCCAGCACCATGCCGAAGCCGCCGTTGATGGCTCGGCCGATGCCGGTGCCGCCGCCGTTGTGGAGGGCAATGTAGCTCATGCCACGGGCCGCGTTGCCTGCATAGCACTGGGTGGCCATTTCCGCCATAATGTTGGAGCCGTCCTTGATGTTGGAGGTCTCCCGGAAGGGAGCGTCGGTGCCGCCGGTGTCGTGGTGGTCACGGCCCAGGATGACGGGGCCGATTTCTCCGTTGCGGACCATCTCGTTAAACTTCAGAGCAATGTTCATACGGCCCATGGCGTCCTGATACAGGATACGGCATTGAGTGCCAACCACTAGCTTGTTCTGCTTGGCGTCCCGGACCCAGACGTAGTTGTCATAGTCCTGGTAGCGGCGGTTATGGGCCAGAATATAGTCGGCGGCAGCCTTGTCGGTCTTGTCCAGGTCCTCGGGGTTCCGGGACAGGCAGCACCAGCGGAAGGGACCGTAGCCAAAGTCAAACAGGCAGGGCCCAAGAATATCCTCCACGTAGGAGGGAAAGACGAAGCCTTCCAGGTCGTTTTCGCCGTTGCGGCACACAGACTTGACGCCCGCGTCGTAGACGGCCTTCAGGAAGGAGTTGCCGTAGTCGAAGAAGTAGGTGCCCTGCTCGTGGAATTTGCAGATCATCTCGTAGTGGTGCCGCAAGGTCTTGTCCACCAGCTTGCGGAAGCCCTCGGGATCCTTGTCCAGCATTTCGGTGCGCTGGGCGAAGCTCAGGCCCTGGGGGCAGTAGCCGCCGTCGTAGGGAACGTGGCAGGAGGTCTGGTCGGACATCAAGTCCACATGGACCTTGTGCTCATAGAGATATTCCAGCAGGTCCACGATGTTGCCGTTGTAGGCAACGGCGCAGGCCTTCTTAGCCTTCTGGTGCTCCAGAGCGATTTGCACGGCCTCTTCCAGGCTGGCGGTGCGGTGGCTGACCCAGCCCTGGGTGTAGCGGGTCTCAATGCGGGAATCATCCACCTCGGCGATGATGGAGGCTGCGCCGGCGATTTCCGCGGCCTTGCCCTGGGCGCCGCTCATGCCGCCCAGACCGGCGGAAATGAAGAGGCGACCGGCCAGGTTGCCGTCGTTGGGAATGCCCAGCTTCAGGCGACCGGCGTTCAGCAGGGTGTTGAAGGTGCCGTGAACGATGCCCTGGGGCCCGATGTACATCCAGCCGCCGGCGGTCATCTGGCCGTAGTTGGCCACGCCCAGAGCGGCGGCCCGGTTAAAGTTCTCCTGGTCGTCGAAGGTGCCTACCATCAGGCCGTTGGAAATAATGACACGGGGAGCCAGCTTGTGGGAGTGGAACAGGCCCAGGGGGTGGCCGGACATGACCACCAGGGTCTGCTCGTCGGTGAGCTCCTGCAAATATTTCTTGATGAGGCGGTACTGCATCCAGTTCTGGCAGACCTGACCGGTTTCACCGTAGGTCACCAGCTCGTAGGGGTACAGGGCAACGTCAAAGTCCAGGTTGTTGTCGATCATCACCTGGATGGCCCGGCCCTCAATGCACTTGCCCTGATATTCGTCAATGGGCTTGCCGTAGAGCTTGCCGGCGGGACGGTAGCGGTAGCCGTAGATGCGGCCATGCTCCTTTAATTCCTGGGCAAATTCCTTCGCCATCTGTGCGTGGTGCTGCTTGGGAACGTAGCGCAGGGCGTTGCGAATAGCCAAAGCCTTGTCGGCTTCGGTGAGCTTGGACTCCCGCCGGGGGGCCCTGCGGTACTGGGGGGCGAAGGCGGGATACTCCGGCAGCTCATCGTCCAGCTTAATGACCATCGCGTTTCTGGGATCGAATTCCATCAAGGATGCCTCCTTTTTTATTGTGCAGGGCGGTCAGACCCCTGGCCGCCGTGTTTATGTCTTAATCGAAATCGGGGACGATTTCCTTCACAGCGTTCAAAATATCCTCGGAGCGTACTAACTTTTCCACCTGCTCAATGTCGGGTCGAATTTCCCGGTCCTCTTCCATGAAGGGAATCACGGCGCGAACCTTGTCGTAAACAGCCTGAACGGCAGGGGACAGGCCCTGACCCCAGGGACCTACCCGGCGGCGGATGTCCACAGCCTGGCAGGCGGTGAGCAGCTCATAGGCCAGCACGGAGCGAGTGTTTTCCAGGATCAGACCGGCCTTGCGGGCGGCAGTGGTGCCCATGGAGACGAAGTCCTCCTGGTTGGCGGAGGAGGGGATGGTATCCACACAGGCGGGATGGGCGAAGACCTTGTTTTCCGAGGCCATGGAGGCGGCGGAGTACTGAACAATCATAAAGCCGCTGTTGACGCCGGCCTTGGTGGTGAGGAAGGGGGTCAGGCCGTTGGAAAGGGCGGCGTTGACCATCCGCTCGGTACGGCGCTCGGAGATGGAAGCCAGCTCTGCGCAGGCAATGCCCAGAAAATCAAAGGGCAGGGCCATGGGCTCGCCGTGGAAGTTGCCGCCGGAAATGACGGCCTCATCCTCGGTGAACATAAGCGGATTGTCGGTGACGGCGTTGAGTTCAATGTCCACCTTTTCCTGCACGTAGGCCAGAGCGTCCCGAACCGCACCGTGAACCTGGGGAATGCAGCGCAGGGCGTAGGCATCCTGGACTCTGGCCCGCTGGCACTTGGTGGTGATTTCGCCGCCCTCGGCCAGCAGCCGCATATTCTTTGCCACCCGGATCTGGCCCTTGTGGCCCCGGGCGGTGTGCATCCGCTCCTGGAAGGCGTCCAGCTGGCCGCCCAGAGCGGTGAAGGTGACGGAAGCGATAATATCAGCCAGGTCCGCCGCCTGCATGGTATCATAGAGATAGAGCGCGCCCACACTGGTCATGGCACAGGTTCCGTTGGTGATTCCCAGGCCTTCCTTGCTGACCAAGGTGTCCAGCACGGGAATCCCCGCCAACTCCATCGCCTTTGCGCCGGGATACTCCACACCCTGATACCGGGCCTTGCCCTTGCCTAGCAGAACCAGACCCATGTGGCTCAGAGGAGCCAGGTCGCCGGAGGCGCCCAAAGAGCCCTTCTGGGGAATCACGGGGGTCACGCCCTTGTTGAGCATATCAACCAGCATGGTGACCAGCAGGGGACGGACGCCGCTGATGCCAACACAGAGGGCGTTGGCCCGCAGCAGCATCATGCCTCGCACCTGTTCGTCGGCGTAGGGATCGCCGGTGCCAACGGCATGGCTCAAAATCAGGTTGGTGGAGAGCTTTGCGCTCATTTCCTCGGGGACGGCCACGTTGGCAAAATCACCGAAACCGGTGGTGATGCCGTAGGCGACCCGCTTTTCCCGGGAAATGCGGTCAGCCAGCTCCCGGGACCGAACCATGGCGTCCATGGCCTCCTGGGAGACGGAAACCTTGGCCCCGAAACGGGCCACGGCGACAAAGTCAGTCAGCGTCAGGCTGTGCCCGGTCAGAACAACATTCCGGCCGCAATGGGGATGTTCCATGAAATAACACGCTCCTTAATTTTGTTGCAGTTGCATTATTTTTCCCAGTGCGGGCAATAGCTCGCACAACAAATATTATAACGTATTTCAACAGGAAAAGCAAGGAATTTTCGAGGTATTTTGACGATGCCATCCGTCTTTCACGGATTCTCCATTCTTTTCTTTCTTGCCTGTTTGGACACGTCTTGACAGAGCATTAAAATGAGAATATGATTGGAAATGCAAAAATTTAAAAAACCTGTCAACCGTGACCTGTGTGAAAGCGTCTGATTAACAGAGGCATTTTACGGAGGTGAAGACCATGGAAAATGAAGCCGGATTTGTCCGCTGTTTTCGGCTGCTGATCCAGGCTGAACGACTCTCCCCGGAGCGCTCCCAGCGGCAGCTCGCCGCCATTCTGCGGCGGGTTTGCGGCGAGAGACCGGGAATTAACACGGCCCGAACTGGAGGAATGAACTATGAGCAGTAAACAGAAAACGCGTCTGGGAGCGGAAAGCTTTTCCGATCTGATTTCCCGGGCGAAAAAGGGAGATCAGGGCGCCTTTACTGCCCTGTATGAGGCTACCAGTCAGGAGGTCTATGCCACCGTCCGCTCTATGGTCCGTACTGAGGAACTGGCTCTGGATATTCAGCAAGACAGCTACGTCTTTGCTTTTACACATCTGGATCAGTTGTGTGACCCGGCCAAATTCCGCGCCTGGCTTCGTACCATTGCCGTAAACCGGACCCGGTCCGTGCTGCGCAGGCAAACGCCGGTGCTGTTTTCCGAGCTGGACCTGGAGCATGATCCCCTGCCGGAGCTGCCTGACCTCAGCACCGAGGCTTCGCCGGAGCTTTCCCTGGACCGGAAGGAGACCACAAGGCTGATTCGGGAGATTCTGGATGAGCTGACGGACGGCCAGCGGATGCTGGTGGGCCTGTATTACTATGAGCGTATGCCCGTTGGAAAAATTGCCCAGACCCTGGAGGTCACGCCCGGCACCGTGAAAAAGCAGCTTTCCAGGGCCAGAAAGAAGATCGAGGCGTCAGTCAAGCGATTGGAGGAAAAGGGCGTCAAGCTCTACGGCCTCTCGCCCCTGCCCTTCCTGCTGGCCCTCCTTCGTCAGCAGGAGCCTGCCGCAGAAGCCGGAAAAGCCGTTCTGGCAAAGACCGTGGAAAAAGCCGGTCTTGCCGCCGGGGCAAAGGCGGCCGCCCCTGTGGCGGAGGCTGTGGCCGTCCATGTGGGCAGGCCGTTCTTTGAAACGGCACTGGGCAAGCTGATTCTTGGCGTCATTTCCGTCTCCGTTATCGGCAGCAGCGTCCTAGGCTACAACTGGGTCAAAAACCACTTCTACGGAGACATTCGACCGCCCAAAACTGTAGCTGCGGACGAGGATTTCACCACGGAGCCTATAGACACCACTCCGACCCAATCAGACACCACAGGGGAACTGAACGCTGAGACTGAGGAATTGGTGGAAACCGGCGATTTGATCCCGGATTCTGAAACAACAATGCTGTCCCCAGAGCCTTGCGTACCCATCGGTCCCGGGTCCGCCCCAGCAGAGCCGGACGACCCTGCGGTTACCACGGATGTGACGGATTTCTCCGACGCGGAGCCAGAGTTTCTTCGGTGGTATTGGCTCAATCATGAATCCGAGGCCGATATGGACCTGATGGATTGCCTGGACCCATCAAACGGCTATGTCCTGACAGTTGAAACACTTGGAAGTATTATGCCTCATGTGATGATAAATACGCCCGGTGTTGTCACGCTGGAATACTTGGGAAAGGAAGACTCCTACGATGGGATCGGACGCTACGAGTGGTACGTTACTTATGTGGACAGTGGGACGACCCAGCTGATCTGCGAATTTAACGGTGAAGAAAGGATACTTACAATCACAAACCCGGATTATTCCGCTGCATTTCTTCATTCCGAATGGTCATTTTGGCAAAACGACATGGGACCAGACAATCGGGTCAGTGAGAAGCTGATCGGCAATTCCAACGATCTGTGGGTTTATGAACAGCACGGAGTGTCTGAACAGCCGACGATCCTCGTCTATACAGACGCACCCCAGGTTTTACAGATCGATTATTTGAATTCCGGTCCGGATATGAAATGGTATCAGAATTATACCCGCTGGCATGTGACTGTTGTTGGCTGCGGCACTGCAAATTTGTACGTAGAATACAACGGCGAGATTGTTAAAACCTACACGATTCCGGTTCAAGACGGCCCGAATTCCGTCTTGAAGTTTGAGTGGGTCTATGAGAACGAAGCAAACACCTACGGGGTCGGTGGTGTCAACTATATTGATATGCTGGTTGAGGGCAACGAAACACCCCGGGTTTATTCAGACTGTCCAGATGTGGCAAGATTATCCATTTCGGCCTATTCCAGCGGACAAACTGTTGGAAGAATTCAGGGCTATACAATCAAAGTCTCCATGCTTGCTGTCGGAACCGCGAGAATTATCTGTGAATACCAGGGAGAAATCATTTATGATTTTTCTGTAACTGTGGATTAAATTGGCAGCATAACTTAAATCGAGGCACTACCGTACAATTGCCGGCCCACACCGGCACAAGAACATCCCCATGCGGTCTCGCCGCATGGGGACGTTTCTCATATCATTCTAAAATCAGGGATGCTCCACCTGGGCGCCCTCGGGCTCAGGGGTGTCGGGGGACCAGGGGTGCTTGGCGTCCACCACGGCGTGCTCCAACAGGTATTGGTGCCAGTATTTGTAGTATTGGGGCTTGAGGTGCGCGCCGTCGCCGGTATATTCGGAGGGCAGGTGGTCGGTGCCGTCGTTGAGGCAGTCGTTGACCTCCAGATAGAAGATATCCACATCATTGGCCAACTCCTTGATTGCTTCGTTCTTCTCCTTGATGTTGTCGGTGGCGAAGACGGGATAATTCTTTTCATGCTTCTGGGTCACATAGCAGATGCTCTGGATATAGATGATGGCGTCAGGCTGATAAGAGCGAATCTCCTCCACGACTTTCTTGTACTCGTTCGCAAAGCTTTCTGTAGAGTAACCGCATTCGTTGATGCCGAACATCAGGTAGATCTTGCCAAAGCTCATACTCTTCAGCAGATCCCGGGTGGTTTTGAAGCCATACCGCTGCTCTTCGTCCTCAGCGTCCATAATCTTATAGATTGTCATGGAGGTGGCGGGGTAGGGGTAGTGCTTGCAGTCGCCCGGCCTGTCGTAGAGGAACAGACCATCGGTCCGGGAGTCGCCCAGGAAGAGGGCGTCAGCGAAGTACCGGTCATCCACAGTCATCATCACCGGTCCGGGAGGCTCCGTGGTGACGGGCTCCGTGGTCGTCGTGATGGGAACGGTCTCCTCGGTGGTGGAGACTGTTTCCGGGGGCGTGGAGTCCGTGGGGGCCGCGGTGTTTTTGGGATCAGTGCTGGGCTGGGTCTGGACCTGGGAAGGAGAATCCGAGGGGGCGCCTTCCTCGCTGGAGTTGCAGCCCATGATTGTCATAAACAGGAGGAACATCAAGCCGGTAACCACCAGGATGGTCAGCAGCGGGCACCCGGCAAGCAGGGATTTGCCGTAAGGCTCTTTGTGGTATTGATTCCTCCCTTGACGGGAGGATGAAGTATATTTTCCGTCCATAAAAACTCTCCTTGTGAAGTCATTAGAATGCGCCGTATTCCATGGGATCGCTGCCATCGACAATCAAAACGTAGACCGCATACCAGAACAGAACTGCCAGGACCGCAGACAAAACCCAAGAACACAGCTTGGATCGCTTTATCAGTCGGATTCCCCTGTCTACAAACGGGAAGCAAAAAATGAGTCCGATCAAAATCGGGAACCAAAGCTTTCCAAAGAAAGTGGAAAAATCGTTGGGGTCGAAGCCGCCGGAGGCGCCGCCGGCCGGGAAGAGGCGGGAGAAGTAGAGCTTCAGCAAGTCGAAGTCCTTGATTGTGAATACAACCCAGCTTAATACCATGGTGACGACCACCCAGAAGTGGGCCAGAGCGGACATCACAAATTTCCAAATCTTTCCCAGCAGATTGTCTTCTCCGAATTTCTCTCCCAGACGGAACCGATCCACTACAAAGGTCTTCCACAGCCGCTCCAGCACGATCAGCAGACCGATGCTCATGCCCCAGATAATGAAATTGAAGCCCTGGGCGGGCTCACGAAGAATGAGCCAGGAAATCAGCAGCAGCGCCAACAAAGGCAGGTGTCCTGCCAGCCGGAGCCCCAGTCCGGGCTTTCTGGAATAGCGCTTGGTCAGCCAGTCATAGAACAGCGGATCCAGAATCACCGCGGCCCCCGCCAAAATGCCCCAGATCATATACTTGGGAGCCAGGCCGTTGCCGTGCCAGAGAGAGGTCAGCAGCCATACGAACAGCACGTTCACGATGGTCTTGCACAGGCCCTTCCGGCTGCCTCCCAGAGGGATATAGACAAAGTCCTTGAACCAACGGGTCAGAGTCATGTGCCAGCGGCGATAGTAATCGCCCACGGTTCGGGCAATATAAGGGAAATTGAAGTTCTGAGGCAGCTTGAAGCCCAGAATTCCGGCAATGCCCAGTGCCATATACATATAGGAAATCCATTCAATATAGAGGTGCAGACTGGTGACGACGGCCCCGAGCCAGGCCAAATCTGTGGAAATATTCTCATAGCCAATTGTCGTGAGCGCCCAGTACGTACCTTCTGCCTCTTTGAACAGAACGCCGAGCTTGTCCACCACCAGAATTTTCAGAACAAAGCCAAGGGTGAAATCCTCCAAGCCCTTCTGAATGGCAGCCACGGTGATCCGGGGCTTGTTCAGCTGTTCCGCCATTTCGCCGTAGCGGGTAATGGGGCCCTGCTTAAACTTGGGGAAGAAGAAACCGTAATTGGCAAAGCGGATGGGATTAAGCTCCGCCTGCACCGTGCCCCGGTAAACCTCCACCTGATAGGCCATGAAAGCAAAGAGGTAATAGCTCAAACCGGTCACGCTCATATCTGCCAGCTTGGCGGTGGCCAGGAACATGGCGTTGATGGCAACTGCCATTCCCATTACCAGCTTCCGCTCGGTGGTGCGCTGGATGAAGTTGCCCAAGAGGTAGTTCGCGGCCACAAACCCCAGTGCCCAGAGCGCGGCGGTCAGAGAGCCCATCCACATAAAGACCACGCTTCCTGCCAAAAGCAGATACCGGCGATACGCGGCAGGACACAGACCGTAGACCGTCAAAAAGGCCGCCAGGAACCATAAAAACGGAATGCTGTTAAAATCCATAGCGAAGATCCCCTTACAAAATCTTGTGGTTTTCGACACGTTTCCACATATTATACAACTTTGTCCCGTGTTTTGCAATCCTTTTCTTCCCGCAAATACTTCTTGCCATTCTCCCGGAAGGATGATATACTAATCAGGATAAACAACTATCAAAGAAAATAGAGACAAAGGAACAAAAAGCAATGTCAGAAACCAATGAGCTGAGTTTTCAGCAGATGAACCTTCCCCGGGAGATTTTGGCTGCTCTGGAGGAAAAGGGCTACGGCTATCCCACCCGGGTACAGGCGGAGGCCATCGGCCCACTGATGGAGTGGAAGGACGTGATTGCCAAGGCCCCCACGGGTACCGGCAAGACCTTCGCCTTCGGTATCCCCATGATTGCACATATTGACCCTGTCTGCGAGGACGTGCAGGGCCTGATTCTTGCCCCCACCCGGGAGCTGGCCCTCCAGATCGGCGACGAACTCCGGGGGCTGTTGACCCACTATGAGAATATCCGCGTGGCCGTGCTCTACGGCGGCCAAAAAATGGAGCCCCAGCTTCAGCAACTGAAAAAGAAGCCCCAGATCGTGGTGGCGACCCCGGGCCGCCTGATGGATCATTACAAGCATCACGCGATTCGTTTCGACAAGATTCAGACTGTGATTCTGGACGAGGCGGACCGGATGCTGGATATGGGCTTCTTCAAGGACGTAACCGGCATCGTGGAGAAGGTGAAGAACCGGAAGAACCTGGGCCTTTTCTCCGCCACCATGTCCCAGGAGGTCATGACGGTTTCCTGGATGTACCAGCGGGATGAGGTGGAGATCACCGTGAAGCCCGAGGCGGAGGAGCGGCCCGACATCGACCAGTACTCTGTCACCGTTCCGGCCCTGGAGAAGCTGAACGCCGTGCGCTGGCTGCTCCACTTGGGGGCCTATGAGCGGGCAATTATTTTCTGCAACACCAAGGTCATGTGCCAGCGGCTTTCCGACGATCTGCGCCGGGTGGGTGTGGACGCGGACTGCATCCATGGGGACATTCCCCAAGCCCAGCGGGAGCGGACCATGAAGTCCTTTCGCAAGGGCAAGCTGCCGGTGCTGATTGCCACCGACGTGGCCTCCCGGGGCATCGACGTGGACGACGTGGACTGCGTCATCAACTACGATGTGCCCCAGGAAAACGACTACTACGTCCACCGGATCGGCCGGACCGGCCGGGCCAAAAAGAAGGGCGTGAGCTTTACCGTCGTCGGCAGCTTCCCCGAGCAGGCCAAACTGGACGAGATTGCGAAATACTGTCATTTTTCCATACAGCCCATGGCCATTACGGAAACGGGCCTGGTCCCCGTGGAGCGGAAGCAGGCTGCGCCTTTC
>JAGABH010000051.1 GCA_017614755.1 Oscillospiraceae bacterium | reverse complement strand
TGGCCTACGCCATCGGCGTGGCCCAGCCTGTCTCCGTGCTGGCGGAGACCTTCGGCACCGGCAAGCTCTCCGACGGGGAGCTCTCCGCCCTGGTGCGCCGCAGCTTCGACCTGCGGCCCGCCGCCATCATTGAGCGGCTGAACCTGCGCAGACCCATCTACCAGCCCACCGCCGCCTACGGCCACTTCGGCCGGATGGACCTGGACCTGCCCTGGGAGCGGACGGACGCTTCGTTTAACTGACAGTTCAGAATTGACAGTTGGCAATTTCTTCCCTCGCATAGTTTTCCATAATACGCAAATACTACCTCCGACGATCAAACGAAGGAGGTAGTTTTTTTGAAAGCATATCGTTTGCTTGCGCGGCCGATGCTGGGGCTGATGGCGGCTCTGCTGCTGGTCCTGCCCGTGGCTGCCGACACCGACGTGGACGCCCCTGTCCCGGAGGAGGGGCTCTATTGCTTTTCCCGGGAGGAGCTGGACGAACGAGCGGAGCTCACCGGCATTTTCTTCACGGAGGTCCCCGCCGAGGGCAAGGCCCAGCTGCGTCTGGGCAGCCGGGTACTGCGGGTGGGAGACGCCATCTCCCGGGCAGATCTCTCCCGGCTCATGGTGGAGCCCCAGGGCGGCGGGGATATCCGGCTTTGCTTCCTGCCCTTTGAGAACGGCCACTTGGGAGAAGAGGCGACACTGACCTTTCACTTTGAAACCGTGGAGGATGTCGCCCCCGCCGGGGAAAACAGCAGCATCGAAACCTGGCGGAATCTGCCCAACACCGGGAAGCTCAAGGCCACCGGCACCGGAGAGCTGACCTTCCGCCTGGAAAACCGGCCCCGCCGGGGCACCGTGGAGCTGAACGGCGACGGCAGCTTCACCTACACTCCCAGGAAGAACAAGGTGGGCGAGGACAGCTTCACCTTTACCGTCACCGACGCTGCCGGACGGGTCTCCGCCCCCGCCACGGTGCTGGTCACCATCCGCAAGCCCACCGACGCCCAGACCTTTGCGGACCTGGACCGGGACGAGCAATTTGAGGCCCTTTGGATGCGGGAGGCCGGGCTCTTCGGCGGGGAGCTGATCTCCGACCGGCTGAGCTTCGGCCCGGAGCAGCCGGTCAACCGGGGAGACTTTCTGGCCATGGTCATGGATCTGGAGGGAATCGAGCCCGAGATCGGACTCCAGGTCTCCGGCTTTGCCGACGAGGCGGAGGCCGCTTCCTGGCTCCGGCCCTATCTGGCTTCCGCCCTGCGGCGGGGTCTGATTCAGGGGGAAACCACTCCCGCCGGTCTGGTCTTCCGGCCCAACGAGCCCATCACCCAGGCCGAGGCGGCCGCCCTGGTGGCCCGGGCCCGGGGGGAAGAGGAGCTTCTCTCCGCCGCCCGCACCGACGTTCCGGACACCACCCTGACCCGGAAAAAGGCGGCTGAAATGCTCTATGCGGCATACAAGGGATAATAAACGCAGACAAGAGGCAGGAGCCGCGGCTCCGGCCGCTTGCTTCTTCTCTGTTACTTTTTCAGCTTCAATTTTGCCCAGAAGGGGAAGGTTCTGGGCCAGACCCCCACGGCAAAGGCCACCATGCAGAAGTAGCGCAGGCCGTCCCAGAACAAATCCCCGGAGATCAGGCCGAAGAGCTTTTTCAGCAGGACCTTGATGCCCACCAGGATTGCCAGGCCCAGGACGGTCTTGCAGATTTGGCCGACCAGGGGCGCCTTTTCCGAGAAATTCGTTTTCCGATCCGCGGTGTATCCCACGATCAGACCCAGCAGGGAGCCCAGCAGGGACCAGGCGTTCTTCATGCCGTTGGCGTGGTTGCTGGCCCCGGTCATGGCGTCGATCTCATAGGCGTCCGCCGGGAACTTCCAAAGCCCCACAAAGGCCAGGTAGCCCAGTGTAATCACCAGCAGTGCGGCCAGCAGACCGTACATAAAGCGGGGGCTCTCCTTGGCCTTTTGGAACAGCGGGTACATCACCAGCACCGCCGCCGCGCCCAGGACCAGGCCCGCCCCCACGTCGGAGGGATAGTGGGCCCCCAAATACATCCGGGAGAAGCCGATCAGCAGCACCAGCAGACCCATGACCCAGCGCAGCCGGCTCCGCTTCGTCAGCCGGGCAATGCCGCCGTAGGTACAGGTCGCTCCCTGGGTGTGGCCGCTGGGGAAAGAATAGCCGGTGGCCCCGCTTTTGGCGGATTCCACCACGGTAAAGCCCGGGTCCTTCACCCAGGGCCGGGGAACCCGGCAGATCAGCTTCAGGCTTTGGGACAGAATGGTGCCCACAAAGCTGGCGGAAAGCAAATAATAGCCCTTCCATTTATCCACGCACCAGAACAGCACGATGGCCAGGACCATGAAGACGGTCTCCTCCCCCAGGAAGGTTAGGGCCTGCATGAGCTTGTCCAGGAGGGGAACGCGAATGCTCTCCAGGGCTTTCAGCACTTGCATTTCCATCATATGTTTCTCCTTCTATATCTTGCATTCTGACAGCCGATGCGGGCTGCGGACAAGCGATGCTTGTCCCTGCACACGCTGAACGCTGAGCTCTGACCCCTGCCACTCAATACCTCGGCTGGATGTAGGGCGACCGGGACTCCGGGTCCGGACGCATATGAATGCCGGAAACAATCCCCATTGCCAGGTAAAGGGTGACGATGGAGGAGCCTCCGTAGCTGATAAAGGGCAGGGTCAGGCCGATGACCGGGAAGACGCCGATACACATACCCACGTTAATCAAAATCTGGAAGATCAGCATGGCGGCAATGCCGATGCAGATCAGGCGGTTCATATAGTTGGGGGTTTTCAGGCCCACATGGACGCAGCGGACCACGATGGCCACCAGCAGCAGCAGGGTAAACAGACAGCCCAGGATGCCCAGCTCCTCTCCGATGGCGGAGAAAATGAAGTCCGTGTGCTGGGCGGCAATGGCATGATTCTGAACCATCGTCCCGTGAAACAGGCCCTGGCCGGAAATGCCGCCGCCGGAGAGCATGGCCACGGAACGGTTGGTATCCCAGCGGACGCCCTTGCCCTCCGGATCGATGGAGGAATCAAAGAACATCAAAATCCGTTCCTTTTGGTGGGCCTGGATGAAACGATCCCAAAGAATGGGGGAAATCGCCACAACCACAACCAACGCCGCCAGGAACCACCAGGCGCGCACGCCCCCCACATAGGCCACCACCAGGAAGATAAACAGGAACACCACAGCGGAGCCCGCGTCCCGGGAGATCACCACGATCAGACCCATCATCACCAGCGTCTGCATCACAATGGACGCCACGGACTTCACGGTGGATATCTTGCTCCGGTGGTTGTTCATGGTCTTGGCCAGGGCAATAACAAAGGTGATTTTACAGATCTCCGCCGGCTGGATGTTGACCGGCAGAACGGGCAGGTCCAGCCAGGCCCGGTTGCCCGTGTTGCCCTCCACGCCCCAGATATAGAGGGTGGACATAAAGAGCACGTTGAAGGCCATCATCAGCTCCCGGTGCTCCGCCAGAATCTCAATATCCAGCAGAGACACCGCCACATAGAGGATAATCCCCAGCACCAGGGCTGCGGCCTGAACCACCAGGTAACGGCTGGAACCGCTGTATCGGGTGGCGCTGGCAATGACGATGATGCCGAACACTGTGGTGATGACGCACAAAAACAGCAGGAGCAGATCGCCCCGCCGGTAAAACTCCGTGATCTTGTTCCAGATCCGCCGCACTGCCGCACCCCCTCGCTTTGACGCATTTGACGCAGGGGTATTATAGCATTTTTTGCGGCGGGTGTAAAGGATTAAATATCCGGGTCGTCCACGGCAATCAGCAGGCGGCGAAGACTCAGAAAAAAGTTCACCAGATGGGACAGGCAGTAGGTGAACACATAGCCCCAGATGCCGAATCGGGGCAGAAGCAGCCAGAGCCCAAACACGTCAATTACGTTGGTAAAGCTGTTATAGCGCACCAGATGCAGCTGCTGGCCCAGGCCCTTTTGGAGGCCGTCCACCACGGCGTCCGGGTAGAGAAACAGCACCATGGGGGCGAAGATTCGCAGATACTGCCCGGCTAAGCCGCTGTGAAAGAGGCTCCGGCCCAGCAGGCCGCCCCCCAGGAAGAGGAGTGCTCCCACGCCCAGGGCGTAAACGGCGGTGAGCGCCAGGCTTTTCCGCACCAGGGCCAGCAGGCGGGCGCGGTCCCGCCGGGCCAACAGACGGGCGGTCTCCGAGACCATCAGCTCGCTCAGGGCAAAGAGGAGCTCCGCCGGAAACCAGAGCACAGGAAATACCATGCCGGAGATTGTGCCGTAGGCGGCCAGGGCCGTGTGCCGGGAGCCGGTCTGCTCCAGGCCGTAGGGAATCAGAAACTGCTCCACTGCCCCCAAGCCGGAGCGCAGGGCGTCGTTGGCCCCCAGGGGAAGGGCTGTTCCCGCCACCGGCGGGCGGCGGTCCGGGCGGGGAAGGGAGCGGGTAAGCCGCAGAAGAAGCACGGCGAAGGAAAAGGCGGCGGCCCCGTAGGAGCCCGCCACC
>JAGABH010000050.1 GCA_017614755.1 Oscillospiraceae bacterium | reverse complement strand
CTGTTGCCGACACTGCGGTCCGGATTCGGAACCGGGGATGACGGTTTTGCGGGATGATCCTCTGAATTCTTTGCAAAATTTGTGAATTGGAGACTATGGCACAATCCCACATTCCACCAGATCGCCTTCTTCGGCCGCAGCGGAGCCGAAGGCGGCTGCCGAACCGGTCCCTCCCGCTTGTCCCGCGTTCAGAACAGGTCAAATTGTCCGTTGCGCCTGGCGCAGCGTTCCGCAAAACCGAACAGGACCCGGGCCAGAATGGCGTAGACTGCGCCGGTGGCCAGCTCCGCCAGCATAAGGGTCCAGAATGTGCCCTGTTCCGGGCCAAACAGGCTGTTCATGGCTGCAATCGCCTTGGTCAGCGGCATCAGCTGCGCGATGACCCGCCCAAATAAGGGAAGCTGCGACACGGGAAACTCCGCTCCGGTAAAGATCATCAGCAGATAACTGACTACATTCAAAACCAGGTGCATACTGTCGCTCATCAGCCCGAACACCGACAAAAACAGACCGAAGCAGGTCGCAGACGCCATGGCGCAGAGAATTGCCAGGGCCGCGAGGCCCAGGTTGACGCCGGAGAAGTCCACCCCAAACACCAGCGACCCGACCAGGAAGCCGCACACCGAGGCGATCACCGCAAACAGGGCGGGATACAGCCCGCTGGCCAGAATCAACGGCAGCTTGGCGCTGGGCGACGCAATGATGGACCGCAGCCGCCCGGTGTACCGCTCCCCGCGAAAGACGTTGCCAAGGCCGAAAATGCAGGCGTTGGTGCAAAGCAGGAAAGCATTGCCGATGACCCAAGTAGTCAGATTGCCGGTTTGGAAGCTGTAGGACGCAATCAGGCAGTAGAAAATCAGCGTCACAAGCGGATAGCCGACCTGCATCAGCGCAAATTCCTCCCCCGAAAACGCCGCCCGGCGTCCCTTGTGATAGAGCTGCGCCTGTTCAAAAAACCTCCGGATCATTACGCCACCTCCAAGGTCGCCGCGATGCGCACGCGGCGGTCGATTCTGCGGTAGAGCAGTGCGGACAGGACCGCATACAGGGCGGTCAGGCCCATCATCACGCCGAGCTTTTGCCAGAAAGCTCCCGGATCCTCCACACCCCAGACGGACATTCGCAGCAGCTCCACGGCATAGGTGGGAGAAAGGCCGCGGCTCAGCGCCTGTACCGCCCCCGGCAGCACCGAGACCGGAAATACAAAGCCGCAGAGCAGGTTGATCGGGATTTCAATGCAGTTCATGTACAGCTCCGTTTTCCGGGAAAGCGTCAGCAGACAGGCAATCACCGAGGAAATCACCACAAAGGCCAGCACCGCCGCCAGCAGCGCCAGCAGAAAATAGAATGGGCTCTCCAGGCGCAGCGGAATCTGATACAGCGCAACAGCCGTCACCAGAGAAATGCCCAGGGTGAGCAGAGAAATCAGTGTATTTCCAATGATTTTACCCAGAATGATGCCCGGAAAGCTGGCCGGAGCGGCAAAGATCAGCGCCAGAGTGCCGCTGTAGCGCTCCCGGTTGATATCCCCCGCCGAGGAAAAGCAAATGCAGCCCCAAAGGCCCATCAGGCCAGCTCCAAGCACCACGTAGGCCATGAAATTCTCCTGGCCGGAGCTGCGGTACATCTCGTAGAGCAGGATGGTGTTCAGGATGGGATTGGCAATGAGGCAAAAGCGGAACATGGGGCGGGCGAAGGACTGCTTTATCTGCACCCGCATGGTGCTGCGCAGTACGGCAAGATTCATGCGGACACCCCCTCAATCAGCTTCACATAGGCATCCTCCAGGCTTTGTGCGCCGCCCTTGATTTCCGCCGGCGTCCCCCCTGCCACCACCTTGCCCTTGTTGATGATAATCAGCCGGTCGCAGAGCTCCTCCACCTCTGCCAGATTGTGGGTGGTCAGCAGGACGGTTTTCCCCTGCTCCTTCAGCCGATGAATGATGTCCCGCAGCATTCTCGCGCCAACCGGGTCCAGGCCCACGGTGGGCTCGTCCATGAACAGGATTTCGGGATCGTTGATGAGTCCGCGGGCAATTTGCAGACGCTGGATCATGCCCTTGGAATAGGTCTCCGCCAGGTCGTCCGCCCGGTCGGCCAGATCCACCAGCTTCAGGATTCTTTCGATCCGTTCGTCCTGTTCCCTGCGGGGAATCAGATAAAGGTTCGAGAAATATCGAAGATTGTCCCGGGCGGAGAGTCTGCGATAGACGCCCATCTCGCCGCCAAAGATGAAGTTGATCCGGGTGCGAATCTGTCTTTCCTGGCCGAAGGTTTCACAGCCCAGAACCTTGCAGCTCCCGGCGGTGGGGGCCAGCAGGGTCGTGAGCATTTTGATCGTGGTAGTCTTCCCCGCCCCGTTCTGCCCCAGCAGGCCAAAGATTTCGCCCCGCTGCACCGAAAACGAAATGCCGTCCACCGCCTGAACCATGCGCTTTTCTTTTTTCAAAAAACCGCGGCGGGTGATGTACGTCCTCTTTAAGTCCTTCACCTCAATAACTGCTTCCATTTGATCGCCTCCATTGTTCGATAATTATAGAATTAGATTATAATAGAAACAATCGTTTTGTCAAGGGCTTTTTTTAAAAAAAGGCTGCCTCACATTTTTGTGAGGCAGCCGCCGCAGCATTGCTGTTATTTTTTTT
The DNA here is from genome assembly GCA_017614755.1 of Oscillospiraceae bacterium. Taxonomy (GTDB): domain Bacteria; phylum Bacillota; class Clostridia; order Oscillospirales; family Oscillospiraceae; genus JAFRPC01. The sequence goes on along the minus strand of JAGABH010000050.1, from coordinate 16,139 downwards.
CTTTGTCCGCGTCCAGCTTCAGATCACGTTCCACTGCTTCCAGCAGGGCCCAGACGCTTTTCCGGGAGACGCCGTAGTATTTCGCGGTTTTGACCTGCTCCTCGGTGACAAGTCCCCGCTCCCGCAGCTCCGTCATATGGTGGGAGACCGTAGAGGGCGCCAGCTTGAGCGCGCGCACGATCTCCTGCCCGCTCACGGGACCGCTCCGGGCCAGCAGCATCATAATCTGATAACGGGTTTCGTCTGCCAGTGCCTTCAGGGCGGCAATGGTATCCTCCTGGGCCCGTTCCGGCTCCCGAATGCTGCAAAGCAGAATCTGCTTGTTGTGGGGCGTACCGTTGTCATAGAAGAAGCGCATAGACGCAAAGGGCAGCAGCAGGGATGGCATAAAATAGAAGGTCTCGTAGGGCCCCCGGTTGTGGAAGGTCTTTCCCATCAGCTTTTGGGCGCATTCCAAGGGCTCCGCGGAAGCCAGGCTCTCCGCGGTCTGGGCCCGGAAGGCCTCAACGGCGGGTTCCTGCTCCCGGAGCGCATCCCGCAGGGTCTGGGTGTCCAGCTCTTCCGCCAAAGCGAAAAACTCCGAAAGATATCGATCATTTTGCCGGACAAAAGAGGAAACGCCAAGAAAACTGGAGCAGCGCTCCTCCACCCGCCCAAAAAGCGTATCCAGGGCGGCGTCATCTGTCAAGGCCAGCAGCAGCTCCTCCTGCGTCGTGCCGCCGAACCAGCGCCACTCCACCTGCCGGAACAGGCGCTGCTCCGGCGGCAGAGAGAAGATGTAGGCACGAAGCCCTGGCAGGGTGAAGTCTGCGGAGAGATGATCCAGCAGAAACTCCAGGGGGGACGGGGCCAGGTCCTTCACGGCGTTGTGGGTCTCGAATAAGAAACGATACTGCCTCTGCCAGGCTTCAATCCGCCGGGCGCCGTACAGGTCTGTGCAGACATGGTGGGCCGCCTCGCCGCACAGCAGACTGAACGCACCCAAAAACGCTTCCAGCTCAGGCGAAAAGGCAAAAAAGCAGTTTTCCTTCAAAGATTCCCAGCGCATTGCGGAACCTCCCATTGTTTGATGTGCCTATTATAGCATATCCATCGAAAAAAGCAAGAGCGCCGGGAAAACCATGCTTCGAGAATTGATCTGTGCCCGGGGAAACGGGCCTTTTGACCTTCATCACTGAAAAACTTGTTTTCTTCGGCATCTGTTCTGCCTGACCATTCCACGCAAAAAGCTGCTTGCAAAGGCAGGCGCCTTTTTACGGTAATAACCGTTTCCGACAAAACAAGGGAACTTTTTTCATTGCAAATCGTCATAAAATATATAAGCATCCAAAACGAACCGGAGGCGAACCATGATGTGCAAAAAAGCAGTGATTATTCTTCTGGCGGCCCTGCTTCTTTTTGCGGCGGGCTGCGATAAAAGCCAAACAACATCCGAAACCGAATCCACCGCCCCGATCTCCACGCAGCCGAAGCACTCTGTGGACCTTCTGGCTGAGGACGGCAGCCGCACCGTCGCCTTGGACGCCCGCTATCTTTGTACGGCGGCGGAGAAAGGCCTGCTCTACGACGATTTCGACCAGGCTGCGGCTCCCACGAGCACAGCTGTCTACCATTGGATCGACACCGCCGCCCGGGAAGACGTCACCTTAATGACGCTGGAGGATCAGAGCTACGAGACCGTCTACGCCCGCACGGAGCTGGACGGCGCTGTTTACACCCTGGCCCTCACGGGCAATTCCAGGGATAATGCCCCGGATACGCTGTGGCTTCTTTGCTTCGACGGGCCCGGACGGACCGCAGCGAAGTATCAGATTACGGACAACGGCTTCCCCTACTGCTCCATGGCCGCGATGGATGACAGGCTCCTGATCGTCAGCCATGAGATGACTCAGCCCGCCAGCGACAGGGTTTATGTCTTCGATCCCGCCGACAAGACCGTGCGGAAGCTCCTGTCTTTTCCGGCAGGCGACGACGTCACCGATACCCTGCGGGCGGTCTGTGCCGACGAAGACGGCTTTGCCCTGCTCCGCCTGCACCTGGAGGGGGGCAGCTCCGAGCTGTATCTGGACCGTTATGACCGCTCCGGTCAAAGTCGCTCCGAGCTGGCATTGAATGAGCAGATGATTGCCGCGGCGCTGGAGGTTCCCGGCGTTCTCTCCCGGCAGGAAGTCCTTGATGAGTTCGGCATGATGGTAAGCGGCTTCCGCTTGGAGGAAGGGCGATACCTGTACTATGAAAACTTTGGCCGACTGCGTCTGATTGTGGACCTGGAAACAGGCCGGACCCTCTTCGCGGGGGACGACCTCTACGCCATGTCCGTAGGCAGCGGGCGTCCGGCCTTCTACTTCCTGGATTTCTTCATGCCGGGAGGCGACGAGCTCCACACCCCCGGGATCTATGCCCTGCGGGAGGGCGAGATGACCAAGCTCCCCTTTGCCCCGCCGGAAGAGCGGAGCATGATCCGCTGCATCTCCCATGCCGCCGACGGGACCTGGCTGATCCGCGTCACCGACGGCAATGAGGAAAACGACGCCTGGCACTTGTGGAAGGAACCCTGAACCGCAGCAGCCCATTCTTCCCTGCCGGATAATCCCGTTTTCAATTTCAGAGCCGCTGAAAAATTTTACCACGGGTTCCTTTACAAACAAAGAAAAACGTGCTGGTGTTATTTCGAACGATTACGAAAAGTTCATAAAAAATCATATTACATCGCCGGAGGCAAAACGAAATAAAGCAAATTCTAAGTTTTTCTGGTGTACTTTTGTGGAGGCGACGGAACTTGCGTTCGTTCTTTCCTCCCTCGGAAAGTGTACGTTTGTTCCATCCCCCCCAGCAAAGGAAGCTCTTTTGCCTGCCGACAAAAGAGCTTCCTTCGCTGTTTCTTTTTGCTGCACGCGGCAAATCTGCCCGATCCATCGGGTCTGAGGCGGCAGCAAGCGAACGCCCTGCGCTATTTCAATCCGAAATGCTTCTTCACACGCTCAGAACAAAGCACCTTGCCCTTGACATTGATTTCTTCTATGGTTTCCAGCGCCAGCGCATCCAAGCTGCTGTCAATCACAGCCAGGCCATAGCCTCTGACCTTAATCTTTTGGCCGGATTCCTGTGCACGGAGGAGTTGCGCCGCTGTAAAGCCGTAGACACCGATGAACCAGTGCTTGTTATAGGATTGCTGCCGCTGTGTCTCCCCTTCTATGATCGCACGCTTCTGTTCCAAAACCTGTCGTACCGATTGGTTGATAAAGTCGCTGCGGTTGGAATAATATCCCAAATCTACCAGCAGATCAATTTGAGACAGTGTTCCGATGTTCATGTTGACAGATACTTTTTCCGTTGAATCCATACTGATCCCCCTTTCTCTATGCTCCATCTGGAGCATGTTTAGAATATCATAGGTTGCCGCATTTGTCAATCGTTTTTTTAAGCCGCTCTTTTCCGTCGCTCTTCGCCGTCCTGGAACGCCTTTTTCCGTCAGGGCAAGGGGCATTTCCGGATTCGTGTTTTTGTTGATTTCAGGAATGGCATTTGGTATAATCATCTGGAAAACCGGTGTTTGCCAACTGTCGATGATCTTTTGATTGGTACAGCAACGAGCAGAAAGGAGCTATTATGAATAAAGCGGCATTCTATCAGGCTTTTGAAGGCAAATACGAAGAACTGAAGGCGGCGCTGGCCGGAGATGATCCGGAGCAGATGAAACAACTGGCGCTGGAAGTCCACGCAATGGTACACCCGGCGGAAGTTTCCGGCGGGTCCGAAAAGACCATCGCGGATTATGTGCTGGATTATATGCTGGCCGGGAATCAAAACGTCCTGGTTCCCAGGCAGATCTGGGATACCGACCTGCACTACGCCGGAACCGACATGGTGCCGCTCTGCTGGCAATTCTGGCACACATACCGCATTGAGGATCTTGTCAGCAATATCCTTATGGCTGACAGGAACCAGGTTTTCGATGAGACCTGGCAGAAGAGAATCGGCGCGATTATCACGGACACCGGAAATGCGCTGGAGCCGGATGAAGCAAAGGACTTCTGCGAGAAGATCAACCCGTCGGCGCTGCGTGAATACATGATCACCGTGGGAAGGAATACGAGAACCATTTTGGAGAAGCTGACTCTGGAAGAGATGAAATCCATGGCGCCGGAAGAGTGGGTTATGAAGATTCTGGAAGTCGGCGGGGTTACGACAGATTTCCGTTCCGTGTGGCTGTTGGTGTTCTGGGGCAGGCTAACCAGAGGCGGAATGATTCTGACCCCGATGACCTATCATCACATGATGCATCTTCCGGCCTGCATAGACCACCTGTCGATTCTTCCGTGATGGGCGGATTGCTTGCGGTACGGAATACGCAATAGAGCGGAATAACAAAAGATGACAGGTCCTGAATAATCGGTATTATCTCCTCTTGGGCGAGTTGTTTTGAGCCGCGATGCGCTGGCGGATGTTTTATGGCCTTATTATTTGAGAGATTGGCAGGTAAATCAGAATGATAGAGATTAAAAATCTGACAAAGAACTACGGCAAGGGCGAAAGCCGATTCAAGGCGCTGGACAACGTCTCCGTATGTATCAAGGACGGAGAGTTTGTTGTGATCCTCGGAGCCTCCGGCTCCGGAAAATCCACTTTTCTCAACGTCATTTCCGGCCTGGAAACAATCGATAGCGGCTCCGTCGCCTACGATGGCAGGCAGCTCGAAGCGATGAATGAAAAAGAGCTGACAAAATTCCGCCGGGAAAACACCGCCTATATTTTTCAACAGTACTACTTGCTTCCCCATCTCACGGTGGAGAAGAATATCAAGCTGGGGGCTGAGCTTGATAACAACAAGGACTTTTTCCCGCTTATTGAGGCCATCGGCTTAGCCGAAAAGCGAAAAAAATTCCCCGCTGAACTCAGCGGCGGCGAGCAGCAGCGCGTCGCCATTGCAAGAGCGCTCGCAAAGAACCCGAAGGTGCTTTTCCTGGACGAGCCCACCGGCGCATTGGATGAAAGCACGGGCAGGTTGGTGCTGGACTACATTATCCAGCTGCAAGCAAACCGGGGCTTTACGATGATCATGGTAACGCATAACGCCAACATCGCGGAAACCGCCGACAGAATCATCAGAATGAACAGCGGAAAAATTGTCGGCATCACAGAAAACACCCACAAAAAAACCGCTTATGAGATAGGTTGGTGATGGTATGATCGTCAGCTTGAAAGACAGCGTAAAACTGTTCGGCATTTCCATTATGACCTGCTGCGCCGTTACCGTCTGCAATTTGTTTTTGAATTATTATCTCGATCTGGCTGCGGTTGCCCATTTGATCGACAATCCGGCCGCGCAGAAGTTTTATGATGCGCAGTTGATGACTGCCAAGGTGGTCTGCGCCGTCAGCGGCGGTTGTTTGGCCGCGACCACCGTTGTAATGCTGTTTTTCTACATCAAGCACTACATCGACAGTCATTCCCGGGAGATTGGCGTCTTAAAGGCGCTGGGCTACTCCGATCTCAAAATCGCCAAGGGCTTTTTTGTCTTCGGCGCGAGTGTGTTGGTCGGTTGTCTGGCCGGCTGCCTGCTGTCCTTTATCCTCATGCCCCGGTTTTACGAATTGCAAAATGCGGACGGCTATTTGCCCGATATGGCTATCCGCGTTCATTGGACATTGCTTGTATTTCTGGTACTGCTTCCGGCCTCGGTATTCGGCTTGATCGCCGTAGGCTACAGTGTATTAAAGCTCAATCAGCCCTGCGTCAATCTGCTGAAGGGAATCGTGAAAACAAAGGGCAAAAGCCGTGACAGCAAGGATAAAAAGAGCTTTCTGGAAGATATGAGAAGCTCCACGCTGCGAAGCCGCAAAACGCTTGTGTTCTTTATCGTTTTTTCCTCATTTTGCTTCTCTTCCATGATACAAATGTCCGCAAGCATGAAGGACCTTGCCAGCAACATGATGGGACTGATGATTTTTATCATCGGCGTGGTGCTGGCATTTACCACGCTGTACATCGCCGTAAGCTCCGTGATACGTTCTAACCAGAAGAACATTACCATGATGCGTGTGTTCGGTTATGACAGCGCAGACTGCAAACGCTCTGTCCTGGACGGCTACCGCCCCGCGGCATATATCGGCTTCGTCCTCGGATCGGTCTATCAGTATGCTCTGTTGAAGGTGATGGTCAGCATTGTTTTTGCCGATATTGAGGGCATGCCCGATTACAAATTCGACTTTCCGATCTGTTTCATCACACTCGGTGTTTTTATCGTTGTTTATGAGGGCATCATGTTCGCTTACGGGCAATCCATGAAGAAAATCCCGCTGAAACAGATTATGAGCGAGTAAACAATATTGCGGCAAGGGCGAAGATGGCATAAACCACCTTCGCCCCTTCTGTTTCACGGGCAGCCCCCGACGGACTGTTTCTGTTGTGACTTCCTGCCCTAATCGGAGCCTCTTGAAATAATTGCTTTTTTGCAGTATAATTATAAAGGCAGGAACAACGATTGAAAGGGGTAGGTATTATGAAAAAACGCTTTGTACTCGACACGAATATTTTGCTACAAGACCCGACTGCCCTCCTTGGCTTCTCAGATAATGACGTCATTTTGACGAGCACCGTACTTCAAGAGTTGGATGAATACAAAACCGCGCGGGGCGAGCTCGGGCATCACGCGAGAGGAGCAATTCGCCTGATTGAGGAGGCGCGGGCCGGCGGGGATTTGACCAAAGGCGTCAAGCTGCAGAGCGGCGGTGTTTTGTACGTAGAGCCAAACGGCGTGCATGGGGATTACCTGCCAAACGGTTTTTCGATTTCTGTTCCGGACAACAAAATCATTGCAACCTGTGTCTATCTGACAAAACAGGAGTCGTCCAATCACGCACCTGTCATTCTGGTCAGCAATGATATTGCGATGCGCATCAATGCGTCCGTCATTCTCGGCCCGGCCCATGTCCAGGAATACAAGAATCTTGTGGTCAACCAGGATCATTCTTTTACCGGATATACCGACCTGGAAGTGCCCTACGAGGCCATCACGTCGATCTATCAAAACGGAAGCTGGGTTGGAAAGACAACGCGCAAAAAAATCCAGTGGAATGATGGGCTCACGGAGAATCTCTTTGTGACCGCGCGGGCAATCGACCCGGAAGGCAATGAGAAAACGGCGCTCACGGTTTATCGGGACGGCGCACTGCGCCGCATCGACGAGAAAAAAACGCTGTTTGGCGGGGTCACACCCAAAAACGCCCTGCAGCGCTATGCCATCTGGGCGCTGACCAATCCGGAGATTCCGCTGGTCATCCTAAGCGGCCCGGCGGGAACCGCAAAAACCTTCCTGTCCCTGGCTGCCGGTCTGGAGCAGACCTATACCTCCCAGAGAGTGCGTGACCGTCTGTATCAGAAAATCTTGATTTCCAGGCCGAACGCGGAGGCAGGAGACCCGGGCTTCGGCTATTTGCCCGGCTCTTTGCACGAGAAAATGACGCCGCTGCTGCTCCCTTTCTATGATAATTTGGAAAATCTGCTGGCCCGCAATGACGAGGAAATGACAAGAACTCAAATAGACGATCTGTTTGCCTCCGGCGTTATCGAGATGTGCGCCCTGTCCTATATCCGAGGCCGATCGCTGACGAAAAGCTATCTGATTTGTGACGAGGCGCAGAACGCCTCTCAGCTCTTGATCCGCGACATTATTACCCGCGCGGGACAGGGCACGAAAATCATCCTTGCCGGAGACCCGGAGCAGTGCGACAGTCTGAACCTGGATTCGCATAACAACGGCCTTGTCTATGCCATGGAGCGCTTCCGTGACGATCCGCTGGCGGCCATCATCCGCTTCAGCGACGAGCAATCCGTGCGTTCCGCCCTGGCCAAGGATGCGCTTTCCAGAATGAACAGTCTGTAGTCACAACAATTCCTTTTTCCGGGACATTCCTTGCATCTGCTCGATTTTTTGAGCCGCTTTCATATCATTGCGGCAGCCGGCTCCCCGTCCTTTGATCTGTTGCGGTCACCGTTGACAGAGCACATTATGCTTGCTATAATGGTTTCACCTCAAAATATGCGTCCCGAAAGGGCAGAGAAAGGAAGAAAGCCCATGTTTTGCAGCAGCTGCGGCGCACAGATTTCAGGCAAATCTGCATTCTGCCCCGCCTGTGGAAAGCCCGTCCAGCAACCATCCGCTCAGCCTCAGTTTAACCCGAACAATCCGCAAACCATGTTGCATCGTTCCGCAAATTCCGAAAATATGACAGAGCAAAGCGCCGCCCATTATCAGCCGCCCGAAGGACATAGCCCTGAGCGTGCTTCGGGAATGTACTATATGCAGGGAAGCTCGGAGCAGCCTGCCTTTGCGGCCCGGGGAGTACCGACGCAGCAGGGCTATATGCCGCAGAATGCCGCCCCGGACGGGGAAAAGCCGAAAAAAGGGCTCAAGGTTTTCTTGTTCACGATGCTTTTCTTAATCCTCGGCGCAGGGTTTACCGTGGGTGGAATTTTTATCGGGAAGGCGCTTCACGCTTCCGAGCAGGATTCCGACAGCACCGCGCTTACATCGTCGAATCAGATTATGAGTTCCGATTCCGCGTATACGGAGGGCGAATTTAAATACTCTGTTAACCCCAGGGACATCCGTGTTGAGATTGACGCGAAAGACGGAAAGCATATTCAGGAAATCAGATTTTTCGGCGTGGGAGATATCGACAGACTGTTCCCGAAGTACTACGAAAACCAAAAGCAGTATTATTCGTGGAATTTATATTTCCACGACATATTGGTGTCTTTGTATTTCGAAGGAAACGGGGAAAAGGGCAACATTCATCCCTCGGAAATGCAGCCAAGACTGAAGGTCTACCGGGATCCCGTTAGCTCTTCGACAGACGCCTATGATATTCGTGTTGAGATAAGGGATAACGAAATCATATTCCGGGATATTGAAATTCCCGCGGATGCAAATTTTGATTTGTACTATGAAAACTGGGGATGCGATGTCTTTATTTTCAGAAATGCAGACAAAATTGTCGACGTGGCTGATGTTGAATTGATCATAAACAATGAAAGATATGATTATTCCCATCACTGTCTGCCAAGTCAAATCCCCGCTGAATCTACGGAAGCGGCTACCGAACGCATGACAGAAGCACCGACCGAAGAAGCGGCAGGCTTTAATCCTCCGGAAGAGAATTACTTTATTCAGGGCACCTACCTTTCCTCGGACCCGAATCTTGTCGGAGGCTCGGAGTCAACGCTGATATTCTATCCCAACGGTTCTTTCTATATGAATATCAACTTCGGGGAAGGCTTCTGCGAATATAACGGAACATACACGACGTCAAAAAAGCAAAGCGAGATGGACGACATCTACGTCTATATGACGTTTAACAATACCACGAACGGTATCCCGAAAAATGCAACCGTCGTGTTTTCCGACACCTGTGATTACTGTGAGTTTTTGACCGCGGGCTTCGGCCTGATCGGTTACGGTGATCCGCCCTACGGGTTTAGCAGAAAATAAAACGCCATGGGAGCATTTGGCGCGGCGGATTCGATGGACGCCGCCCCAATCCGCTCCGCAGACCCGGCGCTATCTCCCCCGGCGTTAAAAAACTGCACCGTCTATCCGTCAAAATATCTAATTCAGGCTGAGAGAAACGACGCTGCCGTTTCTCTCAGCTTTTTGCCGCGCAATGATTTTTGAAAAAAGTTATTGACAAGAATACTTGGCGGCAGTATAATCAGGCTATGCCAAGAAAACTTGGCGTAAAGGAGGGCGACTACTTTGGAGAAGGATTATATTTTGAAAATGAGCCGTGAAGAGAACAAAGGTCGACGGGATGAACGGGAGATGACAATCGCTGCCGCGGCATCCAAAGTCGGTATGCTGGTCGGTGGGCTTGCCTGCATTGTGCTGGTTTTTCTTGGCTCCCTCGTTCTGAATGCCCCCGAAATCAGTTTTGCCGGATGGATGGTGTATTTATCCATGTATGCCAGCAGTAATTTTGTGCTGTTCCGGAAATTGGGAAATCGTCAAAACCTGACCTGGGGCATTATTACGGCCGTCGTTGCAGCAGGCTTCTGCGCGGCGTTGGTGCTGAAAAGCGTGATGAAATAAAATGAACGAAAAACTGATATTACAGAACCGGCTCAAAGAGACCCGTATCGAAAAAAAGCTCTCTCAGCAGCAGCTGGCAGATCTGGTCGGCGTGTCCCGCAATACGATCAGTTCCATTGAGACCGGGCAGTTTAATCCCACCGCAAAGTTGGCTTTGATTCTGTGCATTGCGTTGGATAAGAAATTTGAAGAACTGTTTTACTTTTAAGGAGGTTTCCATGGATACGCAAACAGAAGGAATTGTTGTTTCTGTCAAAAAGCAATGGTGGTTATCCATCCGTACCAAGCCGCTGCGGACCGGCCCGTTGGACGGGACGAATTTCCCCCACATTATGAAAGTCAAGTACATCGCAAACGGAAAGGAATACTGCAAGCGGGTGTGGATCAATGCGGGACTGCCGGTACCGCAGGAAGGAAGCACCGTGCGTGTCATGTACAGTGCGGAAAGGCCGTCCAAGGCGAAAGTGATGTAACGCATTCTTTTTCGCCCAGCAGCAAATTTGACCTGATCGTGTCGCACTTCATCACGAACAAGAAAAAAATCTTTGAAATCAATGCGGCGTTGTTCCAATACGGGCAGCCGATACTCGGAGCGAAAAACGAAATCAATTGGAGGAATGTATCAGTGATCGGATTTTATCTCAGCGGAACCGGAAACACGAAGCACTGTGTTGAGCGCTTGGTGCATTTGTTGGAAGGCACAGCACAGTGCGTCCCAATAGAGGATCCCCAGATAGAAGCTTTATTGGAAAAAGAGGACACCATCGTTTTGGGGTATCCCACACAGTTTTCTAACGCTCCCTTCATGGTGCGTGATTTCATCAAAAAGAATCGTTCTCTATGGAACGGAAAGAAGCTGTTTATCGTCAACACGATGGGCTTATTCAGCGGGGACGGAACAGGATGTACGGCAAGACTTTTGAAGAAGTACGGTGCTTCTATTCTTGGCGGTATGCAAATCAGAATGCCGGATTCTGTTTGCGACAGCAAGCTCTTAAAAAAGAGTGTTGAAGAGAACCGGCAGATTGTAAGGCGTGCGGATGAGCGCATTGAACAAGCCGCGGAACAGATGCGGCAAGGCAAGTATCCCCGAGAAGGTTTATCTGTTATAGATCATTGCAAGGGATTGTTTGGACAAAGGCTGTGGTTCTACCGTAAAACCACGGGCTACACGGATAGATTGAAAATCAGCGATTCCTGTATCGGCTGCGGTTTATGCAGTAAAGCGTGCCCGATGAACAATATCCAGATGAATGACAAACGGGCGACTCCCGGAAATCGCTGCACGATGTGCTACCGCTGCATTAGTTTGTGTCCACAGAAGGCCATTACCCTTTTGGGTGATACGGTGAAAGAACAATGCCGGTTTGAGAAGTATGCTCAATAACTTCCAGGTTTGTTCCGGTGCACTTTGGTTCTTTTCTGTTTCAGCAAAATCTGTTATTCAGCGAGAGGATAATTAAATTGGAACCGAAAAAACACATCTTATTGATTACTTCCTTTGAGCCCTTCGGCGGTGAAACCGAAAACGCTTCGATGCTGGCCGTAGACGCATTGCCGGAAAGCATCGGCCCGTGGCGTCTGCGCAAAAAAGTGCTTCCGGTGGAATTCGGCACAGCCGGAGCACAAGCCATTGCCCTTGCGGAAGAAATCGGCGCGGAGGTCGTGATCTGCGTCGGCCAGGCTGCCGGGCGGGAGGCTGTAACGCCGGAGCTGGTCGCCCTCAACCTGCAATACGCCAGAATTCCGGACAATGCGGGCCGTTCCCCGCTGGACCTGCCGGTGGTCCCCGGTGCGCGGGAGGCCTATTTCTCCACCCTGCCCGTGCGGGCAATGGCCGAGGCAATTCGCGACGCGGGCACTCCCGCGGCGCTGTCTGCCACCGCGGGCCTGTATGTCTGTAACGACCTGTATTATCAGGTGCTCCATCACTTCCGTGATACCGATGTCCGCGCAGCCTTTATCCATGTCCCGGCGCTTCACGGAACGCCCTCCATGGAGCCTTCCACCGCCGCCCGCGCCTTGGAGCTGGCCATTGCCCGGATTCCCGCGGAGGCTGAACGGTAGGCCGGCTTATGGAAAAGAAATCTGCGCGCGGCGCACTGATCGGGGCGGCCTTCCTGATGGCAACATCTGCCATTGGGCCAGGCTTCCTGACGCAGACCGCCGTGTTTACGGGTTCCCTCGGCGCCAGCTTCGGCTTCGTCATTCTTGTCTCTCTGCTCATGTCGGCAGTCGCCCAGTTGAACATCTGGCGTGTGCTGTGCAGCTCCGGGCTGCGTGGGCAGGACGCGGCCAACCGTCTGGTAAAGGGGCTGGGCTTTCTGCTGGCCGGACTGATTGCCTTGGGCGGTCTGGCCTTCAACATCGGCAATGTGGGCGGCGGGTCTTTGGGATTAAACGCCCTTGTTGGGCTTCCCGATACCATTGGCTGCCTGATTACCGGACTGCTCGCCATTGTGATTTTTCTGTTTAAGCGGGCAAAAACGCTGGTGGATCAGGTCGTCAAATACCTTGGCGCTGGCATGATTTTTGTAATCCTGGTGCTTGCCATTCTGACCAAGCCGCCGGTGGGCGCCGCTGTCAAGAATACTTTTCTCCCTTCCGCCCCGATGGGAGAGCTGTTCCCGGCAATTTTGACCCTGCTGGGCGGCACGGTGGGCGGCTATATCACCTTTGCGGGGGCGCACCGGCTGATCGACGCCGGGCTGACCGGAAAGGAGAACCGGAAGCCGGTTGCACGCAGCGCCGTCACGGGGATCGGCATTGCCGCGGTATTCCGCGTGCTGTTGTTTCTGGCGATTCTGGGCGTTGTAACACGCTTCGCGGGCATTGACCTGTCCGACCCGGCCAAAAACAGCGCCATTGAGGGCGTGGCGGAATACAACGGAATCAGCAATCCCGCGGCCTATGCGTTCAAAATCGGCGCCGGAGGCCTGGCCTATCGCTTTGCGGGTCTGGTGATTCTGGCCGCCTCAATCACCTCTGTCATCGGCGCAGCTTACACCTCGGTCTCCTTTCTCAAAACCTTTCATCCTGCCATTGAACGACACGAAAACCACTGGATTATTGGCTTTATCGCCGTTTCCACGTTGATTATGACCATCCTGGGCGGAGCTGCAAAGCTGTTGGTGCTGGCCAGCGCCGTGAACGGCCTGATCCTGCCTGTAACTCTTGGGGTCTGCCTGGTTGCTTCCCAAAACAAGCGGATCATGGGCGCGGATTACCGGCATCCCACCTGGCTTCTGGCGTCAGGCATCCTTGTAGTGGTGGCCGCCGCATACCTCGGCGTCACCACACTCGGCAGTCTGGCAGGGTGAAAAGAGGCTGCAAATTCCAAACGCTGTTGTCCGATCTGTGCGGTCCGTTCCCTGATTCCATGCGGGCTCCAAGCGTTTCCCTGCTACGGAAATACAGCCCGCAAGCCCTCTCGCTCCTCCTCCCGGAGATGATCGCGTTTTACTACCATCTTGGATTACACTGCTCTCAAACCTCAAATTCCAACATCTGAACTGTTTAGAGCACACCGTCCCTACAAAAACGGTGGTAATCTAAAATGGAATGGTTAATGTGGGATTTCAGGGGACTTGGTGGGACTTGAGGCATACAAAACCCGGACTTTTGCGAGGTTGTCCCATGCGACACTTCGACGAAAAATCGTCCGAAAAGTGCCTGTTTTTCACCCCCAGAAAGGTGAAAAACAACGAATCCCGACAACTTTCGTGATCGGGATCTGTTGGAGGTGACGACCAGATTTGAACTGGTGAATGACGGTTTTGCAGAACGACCTCCTACATCTCGAAAACCCTTGTTTTTCCTTGGTTTTTTGAAGGTCTCAAAAAAATAACCATAGAAATATCCATTCCGCGCCTTGTATAACCCAAAAACGCCGTTTTGTCATCTTCAGCATGGTAAAGGCAGTTGTGACATTGTCGCTGAACGCATCCATCCCGCTTTCCATTTCAAAGCAGAAAAATTAAACCACAAGTTACTTTACAAACCCCAAAAACTGTGCTATATTTGGCGCAGAAACAAAAAGGGCAGCCGCCCGGAAAGGACAAAGAAATGATCCGTATTCAGAAGCTTTTTTCTAAAGAATATTTGGAGCATTCCCTGTGCAGCTATTATTATGGCGTGCACGGTCCTTTGGCGCGCCCGTATGAGACAATTCTTTACGACCGTCCGGAATGCCCGTAGGGAGAATCCGGAATATCAGGCCGCTTGTCTTGTATGAGGCAGGCGGCCTTTTCGTATGCAAAGGAGGAAAAACAGAATGGAAATCAGTTATGAAAAATCAGACGAATCCTTTTTCAAGGCGTTCGTCAGTCACCCAATCAATCAGGCCGCGTAAGCCGGGCTCTTCCGGCCAAGCGGTCAGAAAGGAGCGAAAACACCATGCATACATGGCCGGTCGTTGATATGACCGCAACCGGAAGAAACATCGTTCGTCTGCGCAAGCAGGCGGGGATGACGGTTCGGGATCTACAGGATATCTTCGGATTCAGCAACCCGCAGGCAATTTACAAGTGGCAGCGCGGACAGGCGATGCCGACGATTGACAATCTGGTCGTTCTGGCTGCCGTCCTCGGCGTCGGTCTGGACGATATCATAATTGTCGGTGATCCCTTTCGAGTAAAGAACACCGCATAAACTTAAACTGTTTCAGCTCCATCATGGAGCTGTCATGGCCCTTTCGTCTAACAGGCAAGGACACCGCCCCTTCAAGGCGGCAATGCCGGGTTCAAATCCCGCAGGGGTCACCAATATGGGTCAGTAGAGCGTAATTGGTATCGCACCGGACTGTAAATCCGGTTCCTGACGGACGTTGTTGGTTCAAGTCCAACCTGGCCCACCAAATCTGTGCAGATGATGGAACCGGTAGACAAATCGGTCTCAAAAATCGATGCCGAAAGGCTTGTGGGTTCGAATCCCACTCTGCACACCAATATGCGTCTTTAGCTCAGACGGTAGAGCAGCAGACCTTTAATCTGCGGGTCGTGGGTTCGATTCCTGCAAGACGCACCAAATACAGACGCGGCAAAAAGGGAGGTATTTTTATGAATCATTCTCTGTTTGAAACGCTCCGGGAGCGCGGATACATCTACCAGTGCACCAACCTGCAAGCGGTCAAAGCCCTGCTGGAGTCGGAGCAAAAAATCACGTTTTACCTCGGCATTGACCCGACCGCTGACAGTCTGCATATCGGCCATTTCTTTGCGCTGATGATGTTCCGCTATCTCCAGGATGCGGGTCATCACGGGATTGTTGTAATCGGCGGCGCCACTGCAATGATCGGCGATCCAAGCGGAAAGTGCGATATGCGAAAAATGCTGTCGCGCGAGCAGGTACAACATAATTTTGAGGAAGTCCGGCAGCTGGTCCAGCGTTTTGTCCGCACGGAGGGCGAGAATCCAGCCATTATATTGAACAACGCAGATTGGATGGATCAATACAGCTACGTCGATTTCATGCGTCTGGTGGGCGTCCACTTCAACGTGAATACCATGCTCTCTGCCGAGACCTATGCCAACCGGCTCAAGCAGGGCGGCCTCACGTTTTTAGAGATGGGGTATATGCTGATGCAGGCCTTCGACTTCGTCCATCTCAATGAACGCTACGGCTGCGTTCTCCAGATTGGCGGAAGCGACCAGTGGGGCAACATTGTGGCCGGCACGACGCTTCACCGGAAACTGCACGCTCTGAACGACGGCGCGGAGTCCCTCGAGGAAGCGGACAAAATCTTCGGTCTGACCTGCCCCTTGCTTCTGACAAAGGAAGGGAAGAAAATGGGCAAGACGGAGTCCGGAACGCTTTGGGTTGCCCGGGAAAAAACGACGGCCTTTGATTTCTACCAGTACTTCTACAACGTGGACGACGCGGACGTGGAAAATCTGCTGCTGTTGTTCACACGATTGCCAGCCGACGAAATAAAGGCTCTGCTTGCGGACGACATCATCCGCGCAAAGCAGGTGATGGCCCATGAGATCACCGCCCTGGTTCACGGTCGGGAAGCGGCGGATCGTGCCGCTGAAACCGCCCGCTCTCTGTT
>JAGABH010000049.1 GCA_017614755.1 Oscillospiraceae bacterium | reverse complement strand
GGAGCTGGACCCCGTGCTGCGGCGGCGGGTGCTGCTGGGAATGCTGACGGATTTGGGCCTGGAGGACCCTGCCCTGGTCTATGTAGCCGCCCTGGAACGGCTGCTGACCGCCGGCCCCTCCGCCGCCGCGGAGCTTCCCGGAGGCCGAATTGCCCGGCGGACCTACGATCTGCTGGAGTTTTCCGACCGGGAACCGGCTCCCCTGCTGGGGGAGATCGCCCTTCCGGTGCCGGGATGCGCGGAATTGCCCTACGGTCTGGGATTGATCCGCTGCTCCGTTACAAAAAATTTAAAAAACTTCAAAAAAAACCTTACCACCTTTGCATTGAAGTGTGATATGATAGCGGCGCTTGACCTCCGGGTCCGGGGAAGACGCCCCGGAGACCGACTCACCCTTCCCGGCGGCACCAAGTCCCTCAAGGCCCTGATGATTGACCGGAAGCTCCCTTCCCGGCTGCGGAACGCGGTTCCGGTGGTCACTGCCGGCGGAAAGCCCATCGCCGTGTTCGGCATCGGCGCGGACCCCGGCTGGCTTGCAAGCGACGGAGAGGACGCCCTTGTTATCGAATATGAATGCGGACGGCAGGACGCCGTCCCTGAAATCCCTGATCCCTGAAAAGAGAGGAAGAAGTGAATGAATCAACAAAAGCCCCAGGCCCCGCGGCGGGGTCCTGTGATCGTCTACGCAGTCATCATGCTGCTGATGCTGTTCCTTGTGTTTAAGCTCTTCGACGCATCCGGCTCCGTGGAAATGAAATACTCCGACGTGGTCAACCTGTTCCGGGAGGAAAAGGTCGAAGCCTTTGAAATTCAAAGCAACACGCTGAAAATGAAGCTCAAGGAGCCCTTCCAGGGGGAAACGGTGGTCAAATACCGCCTCTATGACTTCTCCCTCTTCTATGAGGACCTGGGAGATACGGTCTCTGAACAGCTGGCCGCGGGAACCCTGAAGGAATACGACGTCCTGCCGGAATCCCAGGGCGCCTGGCTGCTGAGCAGTCTGATTCCCATGCTGATTATGGGCGTCATCGTCATTCTGGGCATGATGTTCCTGATGAATCGAATGGGAGGCGGCGCCGGCGGCGCCGCGAAGTTCAGCCGGGCCAACGCCAAGATCGGAAAATCCAACAAAAAGGTCACCTTCGCCGACGTGGCCGGCGCGGAGGAGGAAAAGGCCGAGCTTCAGGAGATCGTGGATTTCCTGAAAGACCCGGCCAAGTTCACCGCCCTGGGCGCAAAGGTCCCCAAGGGCGTCCTGCTGGTGGGCCCTCCGGGCACCGGCAAAACCCTGCTGGCCCGGGCTGTGGCCGGCGAGGCGGAGGTGCAGTTCTTGTCTATCTCCGGCTCCGACTTTGTGGAGCTCTATGTGGGCGTGGGCGCCGGCCGTGTCCGCGATCTCTTTGACCAGGCCAAGAAGATGGCCCCCGCCATTATTTTCATCGACGAAATCGACGCCGTCGGCCGCCACAGAGGCGCCGGCCTGGGCGGCGGACATGACGAACGCGAGCAAACCCTGAACCAGCTCCTGGTGGAGATGGACGGCTTTACCGGCAACACCGGCGTTATCGTAATGGCCGCCACCAACCGAAAGGACATTCTGGACCCCGCCCTGCTGCGTCCGGGCCGCTTTGACCGTCAGGTCTACATCGGCAAGCCCGACTGCAAGGGCCGGGAGGATATTCTCAAGGTTCACGCCAAAGGCAAACCCCTGGCGGACACCGTGGACCTGCATATTGTCGCCCGGGCCACCGTGGGCTTCACCGGTGCGGACCTGGAAAACCTGCTGAACGAGGGCGCCCTGCTGGCTGCCCGGGCCAATCGCCCCTGCATCCTCATGGAGGATCTGGAGGAGGCCATGCTGAAGGTCAGCTACGGCCCCAAAAAGAAGAGCCGCAAGCTCTCCGAGCGGGCTCGCCGCCTGACTGCCTACCACGAGGCGGGTCATGCGGTCTCCGCCTGGTATCTGCCCCACCATCCCCCGGTCCAGATGGTCACTGTCATTCCCCGCGGCCCCACAGGCGGCATGACGGTCTACCTGCCTGAGGAGGACGAGGAAGGAATGAGCCGCTCCCAAATGACGGAGCACATTGTGGCTGCCCTGGGTGGACGGATCGCCGAAAGCCTGAAGATGGACGACATCTCCACCGGCGCCTCCGCCGACATCCAGACCGCCACCTCCATCGCCCACGAGATGGTCACCCGCTACGGTATGTCCGACGCCCTGGGCACCGTCCGCTACGGCGACGACGAGGAAATCTTCGTCGGCATGAGCTACGGCCGCACCCGGCCCTACTCCGACCAGACCGCCGGTAAGATCGACGACGAGGTGCGCCGAATCGTGGATCAGGCCTACGAGTTCTGCGAGCGAATTCTCCGGGAGCATGACGACAGGCTGGAGGCTGTGGCCGGCTACCTCATGGCCCACGACACCATGACCCGTTCCCAGTTCAACGCCTGCATGAAGGGCGAGCCCATTCCGGACGCCGAATCCGAGTCCATTTTCGACCGCTTTGCGGAACTGGAAAAGCAGGAACAGGAAAAAGCCAACGGCGCCCCGGAAAAGGAGCCCGCAGTTGAGAACAACAACTTCTGATTCGCATAAAAAAACAGGGCTTCGCCCTGTTTTT
>JAGABH010000048.1 GCA_017614755.1 Oscillospiraceae bacterium | reverse complement strand
CTGGCAGGAGCGGCTTCTCGATTCAGAATTTAATACCCGATAATCAGTCCGCCGCGCTCAGCGTAGAAGCTGTCCAGGCCCCGAGTGGAGAGTATATCCACACTGACGCCGGAGAAGATCTCCTGCAAGCCGGATTTCAGCTCATTGGCGGCTTCTTCATTGAAGCAGTGACTGATGATGACATCCTTGCCCGCCAGGCCGGTTTCCTTGATCTCGTTCAGCAGGAAGCGAATCATGTGCTTCACGCCTCGGGCCTTGCCCCGCATGGCGATTTCTCCCGCCTCATCCCCCACGCCGATTCCCCAGAAGCCCAGATGCCCGGCAACCAGAGCCTTGAGCTTGCTGACCCGGCCGTTTTTGATGAGATTGTGGTAGGATTTCAGGGCGAAAATAATATGGGTGCGATCCGCAGCCTCCCGGACCCGATCCACGATATTTTCAAAGGCCATCTTCTTTTCCACCAGAGAACGGGTCAGGCGGATCAGCAGGGCCGTCTCCGGGCCGGTAGCACGGCTGTCAATAATCTCAATCTCTTTATCGGGTTCGGTCTCCAGCAGAAGATTCTTAGCCGCCACGGCGCTGTTGTAGCTGCCGGACAGGGCGCTGGAAATGGTAAAAGCCAGCACCGGGCCGGGCTTGGAAAACTTCTCCAGCCAGGTCTGCACAGAGGGGCAGGCAGTGCGGGCAATCTCCGCGGAGCTCTCGTTTTCCTGCAACATGCCGTCGATGTCCATATTCCCCTCGTCCAGGTATTCGTGGCCCCCGATCTGAATTGTGAAGGGAACGGTGGCGAAATCCAGCTCCTCCCCTGCCCCGTCCAATTCGAACAGGTCGCAGCTGGAATCTGATACGATATGCCAACTCATAGGTTTTCCTCCCTTAATGCGGGGTTGATTTCTTTTTTTGAATTTTACACACTATTCCAGCAATTGTCAATACAAATCGGAAGCTGTTTTCAAACCGTTCACGAATTTGGAAAATCGGAAAAAGTTTTTCTTGATTTTTTGAAAATATGTGATATAATACATCTCGCTACGGAGGCTTAGCTCAGCTGGTTAGAGCGCCTGCTTCACACGCAGGAGGTCACTGGTTCGAGTCCAGCAGTCTCCACCAGAAAAAAGCGGCCAAACGGCTGCTTTTTTCTCTGTTGCGGCGCAAAATTTGAGACAAAAACGCTTCTGTATCAAAGGAGTGCCTGGGGTGCTGATCGGTCCTCAAAAAATTTTTCCGATTTTCTGAAAAAAGTGCTTGCATTTCTGAATGAGGTGTGCTATTATAATGCCCACAAGAGATCCGGGTGTGGCGAAGTTTGGTATCGCGCTTGAATGGGGTTCAAGAGGCCGCTGGTTCGAATCCAGTCACTCGGACCAAGAAAAGACAAAGTCCTTTAGGGCTTTGTCTTTTCTTCATTCAGGCGACTAAAGAACCAGCGGCCTCTTGTATTTCAATCTCGCCGCTCGGGCGGCCCGGCGAAGCTGTAGGCCGGAAGGGATTGTCTATGAGGCTATCCCTTCTTTTCACTTTTATATGCTTTTGCCAGTTTGGAAATCGCTTTCTTTTTTTTTGCGTAATCCGAATTTTCCGCTGTCAGGGACAGGTACAGGTTCCAGCGCTTTGCAGATAACGTACCGTCCGCAAGGGCTTCTTTCACTGCGCAGCTGGGCTCGGAGGCATGGCGGCAGTTCCGAAATTTGCAGCGACTTTCCAGCTCCAAAATGTCTGAGAAGGTATGATCGATTCCCTCCTCCGCCCGCGCCATGCCGATCTCCCGCATTCCCGGAGTATCAATGACCGATACGCCGTTTGACATCTGAATGAGCTGACGGTGGGTTGTCGTGTGTCTGCCTGTGGAATCCGAAGCACGAACCGTACTGGTTTGCATGACCTCCTCTCCCGCCAGGGTGTTGATCAGGGTGGATTTTCCGGCGCCGGAGGAACCCATCAGACAGACGGTGACGCCTGGGGTAAGGTATTGGGCCAGGGCTTCCATTCCGGTACCCCGAAGAGCGGAAACAGCGTGCACCCGAACCCGGTCAGATACGGTTTGCACCTCCCGGACAAATTTTTCAACGTCAACGCAAAGGTCCGCTTTTGTGAGAATTACCACCGGAACCGCGCCTCCCTGGAGCGCGACGCTGACATACCGGGCAATCCGGTTAAAGCTGTAATCCTCGTTCAATGCCGTGACAATGAAGCAGTAGTCCACGTTGGAAACCATATATTGCATTACGCCGGTTTTTGCCTGATCCGGCCGTTGCAGAAGATTTTTCCGCTCCACCACGGATTGAATGACAGAGTCGCCGGCAGAGTTGTGGACAAAAGATACGTAGTCCCCTACCACCGGCCATTGATCCGCCGCTTTTTCATAGAAACTGCCGCGGACTTTTGCGTGTAACTCCCGGTTTTCCCAGAGGATGATAAAACTGTTTTTCCGGACTGCGGCAATTCTTCCGATTTTTTCATGTTCTTGTTTCATTTTTGATTCTCCATTTATTCCGTAATTTGTTTGTGTGGAAGACCTCGAAATCACTGCAAGTCCAGTAAAAGGGCCAAAAAGGCCGCGGCAAATATGCCGCGGCCTTTGACATTCCAGAAAATCCGAACAGGACTATCTCGTCAGAACCGAGGTCATCAGAAAATATGCATTTACTGAAAAGACTTGATCCATACGCATAACTGATCGCCTCGCTTTCAAATAATTTCTGCTGTGAATATAGCAGATATTCGGCCAAATGTCAATGAATTTTTCCTCAGGCGATATCCTTCCGGCTGTATTTGTACCAGGCAACGGAAATCCCCAGCAGGCAGACCAGGGCGCCGATGGCCAGCAAACCAACGTCCAAGCGCTTGAAGGTGGTGATGTCTGCCCCGTCGCAGTAGGCAAAGGGGGTAAAGTATTTCAGGAAGGACGCGGATTCGGTAAGGTTCGAAATCAGGTTCAAAAAATACAGAAGCACGGCGATCCCCAGGCCGATTCCCACGCTGCCCCGGCGGACAAAGGCAGAGATTCCATAGCAAATTCCGGCAATTTCCATTTGAAGCAGATAGTAAGCCAGGTGGAGCAGGATGATTTCCGTCCAAGGCACCGACTCGCCGATCACAACAATGGATAGCACAGACATTACAAAAATAATTACGTTCATCAACGTAAGCTGGACAAAGACAGCCAGCAGCTTTTCGGACAGAATCCGTCTGCGAGAAATGGGGTGAGTCAGCAGGAAGTCGGCCGTTTTGTTGGATTCCTCCTTGCTCAGCATATTGACCGCGGTGATGGCTGCGTAGAAGGCCCCGCCAAGGCCAAGAATACTGCCGCACTCAATAGCGTAAAACCCTTGCAGCGAGCCGAAATTCAGACGATCCATCCCAAAGGCCGCCGTGAAGGAGCCAAAGGAGGAGAACAAATCTGTAACGGCGTCCATTTCCCCCCGCACCTCCGTGTAAAGGAACACGCAGACAGACAACATAACGCCGATAACGCCGGTCCAAATCCAAAATGAAGTGCGGCCCTGCCGCAGCTCATGCTTCAACACAGTCATTGGTCTGCCTCCTCTTCGTAGAAATGCAGGAAAACCTCTTCCAAATCAGGTTCAGCAATGGTCAGATCTGTGATCTGACCGGCGGTCAGACAGCCCAGCAGATGCGGCATATCTCCACTGTACAGGAAGCTGACCGAATTCAGCCCTTCCTGCTTGTCCTTGACGCCGTCAAGCCGGGACAGGTCAACCAGACCGTGAACCGTAACACGTTTGGCGCTTGCCTCTGAAAGACCGCTGACGCTGTCACAGGCGATGATTTTTCCCTGGCGGATTACTGCCGCTCTGGAGCAATTCCGCTGAACCTCAGACAGAACGTGGCTGGAGAAAAAAATCGTGGCTCCATCCCGATTTCGCTCCCGAAGAATGTCAAAAAACTCCCGCTGCATCAGCGGGTCCAGACCGCCGGTAGGTTCATCCAGAATCAGCAGGTTCGGCTTGCTTTGCAGGGCGCAGACAATAGCCGCCTTTTTCCGGTTTCCGAAGGACAGCTCGTCAATTTTCCGCTCCGTGTCCAGCTGCAGCCGCTCACAGAGCCGGGCGGCTTCCGCGGAGCAGTCGGTTTTCCGCAGGTCGGCGGAGAATTTCAACAAGTCCCGGACCCGCATTTTGGGATAAAAAAAGGCTTCCGAGGGCAGATAGCCCACCCTGCGCAGGATACCCTCTTTCTCTCGGACGATGTCCATTCCAAACACAGAAGCGGCGCCGGATGTGGGAGAAAGCAGGCCCAGCAACGTGCGAATGGTGGTGGACTTTCCTGCACCATTGGGTCCGATAAAGCCGAAGAATTCTCCTTCTTCCACGGAAAGGGACAGGTCAATAATTCCCCGGGCCTTTCCGTAATACTTGGTCAGTTTATCCGTGCGGATTGCTTCCATCTGCGTAAGCCTCCTTTTTTTCTTTCTGATAAACCTTTGCGGCATAGACCAGGGATATCACCAGGCTGAAACCAAGCAAAATCAGGAAGCTTATCATCACCCAGGTCCCCGGAAGAAGAATGGCGCAAAGTACGATCAAAACACCTGTCAGAATCGAAATCCAACCGGCAAAACGGTTGGTTTTCAGCCATGTCACATCATTATACATGGACCAGCCGCAGCGAAAGCCGACATAGCTGTTTTTCTTGGCCCTAGGCAAATAGTTCCCCAGAATAATATACAGGACGCCAAATCCAAAGACTGTCACACGGGAAAGTTCAACGCTGCTTTTCGCAGCATTTTCCGAAGCCTCTCGGCTTGCGCTGTAGAGCAAAACCCCCTGCATTGCGGCAAAGAGCACGCCAGTAGCGATCATGGCAATTTGCAGGACCTTTTGATTTGCCTTCGCGTGGGCCAACGCTTTTTCATTCCCGGCTCCCTTTTTTAATTCATATCTCGCCAGCAGCAAAAAGATCAAACCCAAAATCAGAACAATGCCAGGCATGATAAGGTGTTCCCACTTGGAGCCCCAGCGGTCAATGTTGCCGGATACATCGAAGTGAATCGGAACCCGGTCCGGAAGAAATTGAAGCCAGATCAAGCTAACGGCAAGCGGAAGAAATGCAGAAATTCTGGACAGAAGCTTCATGTTTTATCGCCTCCGAATTGACTGACCCATAAGATCAGTTCTTGAAAAATGGTGGTGTTGACTTCGTAGTAAATGTAATTCTTTTCCCTGTACTCCAGTACGAGTTCGGCGCCTTTCAGCAGTTTGAGGTGATAGGAAAGAGCGGTTGAGCCAATTCCAAGCCGCTGGGCGATTTCTCCGGCGTTCAGCCTGCCGTCCCGAAGCAGGAGCAAGATTTCCCGCCGCTGCGGGTCGGCAAGCACCTTAAAAATATTTGTATCGCTCAAGACCTATCACCCCTTCCCTCCTGGATAGGCTAAGTATAACATCAAAAATCAAAAAGTCAAGGACTATTTCAAAATTTTTTGAAATAGTCCTTGACCCTCAAAAAATGTCTGAATGGAGGGGTTCAGCGGATGGGATGCAGCGTAGCCCGTTCAATGGGGCGAATTCCAAAGCCTGCCAGCAGAGTCTCGGCCTTGGAAATCAAATCCGGAGACCAGGTCTCCATGGGGCTGTGGGCGTCACTGCCCAGAATAACGGCGCAGCCCTCCTCCCCGACAATCCGCCAGAAAAACAGGTCGGGGTAGTGCTTTTCCTCACTGAAGCCCAAAAGATTGAATTCCAGCGGGATAGACAGTTCCAGCGCCTTTCGGCAGATAGCCCGAACGTGGCGCTCATAGACCTTCCGGTCCCCGGTAAAGAAAAAAAGGTCCGGGTGGGCAAAATAGGTAAACAGGCCGGTTTCCAGGGCCTCCAAGGTCTGGCCGCGGTATTGATCCAAGAGCTTTGCATCGTCTGTGGGGCGAGTGCTGAAAAGGCCCTCCGTCTCATTGAACAGACCATGCTGGCCCAGGATCAAATAATCCAGGGGAAACTGGCGCAGGTAGTCCAGCAGCCTTGGAAACAGCCTGGGATAATACTCTGCCTCCAGGCCGATGTGGAGCTTAATCCGGCCCGCGTATTCCGCCCGCAGGGCCAGGAGTATGTCCACGTAATCCGGAAGCAGCTCCGGCTTCATCCGAAAGGTGGAGTAGTACCCGGGCTTGTCGAAAAAATAGGGAGTATGATCGGAAAAGCCCAGCTCCTGGAAACCGCCCGCCAGAGCCCGTTCAACGTAGCTCCGCTCCGCGCCTTCCGCGTGATTGCAGCGGGGGGTATGAGTGTGATAATTTGCACGCATTCGCGTCCCTCTTCTTGCGCAGATTATTCGTCCGCCTTGGTTTCCAGTCCGGAGTCAAAGCTGGGCATCAGCTTGAGCTTAAACAGATTCCGTCTGTGGAGTCGGTCAATTCTGTCTTTTGTCTCGGGATCGTCGATCTCGCCGGTGCGGATATAGCGATCCAGCACCGCGTAAGTAAAGCCCAGATTATCCTCGTCCGTTTTGCCGCAGAGGCCGTCAATGGGAACCTTCTCCACCAGCGCCTCCGGCAGGCCGAGATAGCGGCCTACCGCCTTTACCTCCTGAACCGTCAGGTGAGACATGGGGCTGAAATCCCCTGCGGCGTCGCCGTAACGGGTGGAATAGCCCACCCAATCCTCGGAAAGGTTGCAGGTGTTGACCACCCGGCCATTCCGGCTCTGACTGACCGCGTACAGAGTTGCCATCCGAATGCGGGGAGGCAGATTGACAATGCTCTGGTTGGAGAGCTCAAAGCCCTCCGGCATCGCGTTTTTGACGCCTTCCACGGCGTCATGGATGTTTACTACGTAGTTTTCAATGCCCAGGTGGTCACAAAGCAAGTGGGCCATATCGATATCATGCTGCTGACCGTTGGGCATCAGCACGCCGATTACCCGATCACTGCCCAGGGCTTGCACGCAGAGGGCGGCGGCGACAGAACTGTCCTTTCCGCCGGAAATCCCCAAAACCGCATTGCAGTCGGGTCCGTTTTCCGCAAAGAAGTCCCGAATCCATTGAACACAGGCTTCCGTGGTTTTTTTGACGTCAAACATACTATTTCTCCTTTGTCTTCGGGCAGGCAAGCTCGCCCTTACAGGATATTGATCTGGCAGGAGGACATGACCTCCAGGGCTGCCCGGTGCTTTTCCGGAGTCACGCCCGCACAGCAGGAGGCGTCCACATAGACCTCCTTTTCATGGAAACGGGTCTTCAGCAGCAGGGCGTTGGAAACGACGCAGATATCCGTGCAGAGACCCACCAGGGTGACATCAAAGTCCTCCCCTGCCGCCGCGTCCTCAATCAGCTGGGGCAGCACCAAGGAACCAAAGGTTGGCTTCTCCACAAAGAGGGCGCCGCGGCTGTTCAAGGCACCGGCAATCTCCCGATCAACGGCCCAGCCCGGGGTTCCCTTGATGCAGTGCTCCACAGGCAAATGGCGCCCTTCCGCGGTTTGCAGATAGGCTTCTCCGTGGGTGTCTACGGTGGCAAAGATATCTCCTTGAAAGGTGTGAATCTTCTGTAAAACTGCGGGCTTGATGGCGACAGCCTCCGGAGTGCCCAGGGAGCCGTAAATAAAGTCAGTCTGCATATCCACAACGATCAAAAAGTGCTTCATAAAACTACCTCCACAAAGATCGGAACGCCGATGATTTACTCATAGCTTTGCCTCCAGCCATCGCAGTATCTCTTCCCGGCCCTCCGGGGACATGGGAAAAACCTTCTCCCCTTCAATCTCGCTGAACTCATAACTCAAGGGACCGTGCCAATATTCCGCCTTGATGGAGCTGGCCGCATAGTCTACCTCTTTATTTTTGGGCGGGATCATAACTGCATCCGGGGTAATCTTGTAGCGGAAGGGGCCGCAGGAGCCGGTGAAGATGTTGCCGTTTTCCAAGTGGTGAAAAACAGGAAGGAAGACGGCACTCATTCCGCCATCAGCTCCTCCATCTCATCAATCAGCTTGCCGAAAAGCTCCAGCGCCTGATTCACGGGTTCCGGCGTAGACATATCCACACCGGCGCCCTTCAACAGATCGATGGGGTCCTTGGAGCAGCCGCCGGAGAGGAAGCCGATGTAATCCTTCACAGCGCTCTCCCCTTCCCGCAGAATCCGACGGGAAAGCGCGATGGCGGCGGAATAGCCGGTAGCGTATTGGAAGACGTAGTAGTTGTAGAAGAAGTGCGGAATCCGCTCCCATTCATAGGCAATCTCGTCGTCCAGGACGATATCGTCGCCGAAATAGAGATGATTCAGCTTCTTATACTCCTCGCACATCCGCTCTGCGGTAAGTGCAACGCCCTCCTGGTTCAACTGACCCAGGAGCAGCTCGAACTCGGCAAACATGGTCTGACGGTAGAGGGTGGTGCGGAACTGCTCCAGGAAGTGGTTAATGAGATAGGCGCGCTCTTTCTTGTCGGTGGTCTTGCCCAGAAGATGCTCCATCAGCAGAGCCTCGTTGCAGGTGGAAGCAACCTCCGCCACAAAGATCACGTAGTCGGAGTCAACGGGGTTCTGATACTTGTTGGAGTGATAGGAGTGCAGTGCATGGCCCATTTCATGGGTCAGGGTAAACTGACTGTCCAAGGTGCCGGTGTAATTCAGCAGCACGTAGGGATGAACCCTTGCCCCGGCGGAATAGGCGCCGCTGCGCTTACCGGTGTTCTGATAGACGTCAATCCAGCGGTTTTCAAAGCCTTCCTTGAGAATCTTGCGATAGGCATCGCCCATGGGCGCCAGAGACTCGTACACCGTCTGCTTGGCCTGGTCGAAGGGAATCTTCGCGTCGCTGCCGGGAACCAGCGGGGTGTAGAGATCGTAGAAGTGGAGCTCGTCCACACCCAGGAGTTTCTTCCGCAGACGGACATAGCGGTGCATTTTGTCAAAGTTTTGATGGACGGCCTCAATGAGGTTGTGATAAACGTTCACAGGGACGTTAGTGTTGTCCAGCGCGGCTTCCAGAGAAGAGGCATACTTTCTGGCGTTGGCGTTGAATTGCAGGCTCTTGACCTGGGTATTGAGGATGGAAGCCACCGTGTTTTTGTAGGATGCCCAGGTGTTATAGGTGTTCTCAAAGGCAGACTTCCGAAGGATGCGGTCATCGGACTCCATATAGGAAATATAAGTGCCCTGGGACAGGGGGTGCTTGTTTCCGTCTTTGTCAACGGCGTCGGGGAAGGTCAGATCGGCATCGGCAAATTTGGAGTAGATATCGTCTGGCGCCTGCATCATTTCGCCCGTCATGGCCAGCAGCTTTTCCTCGTTGGGAGACAGGACATGGGCAGCGTGGCGGCGGATGTTGAAGAGGAAGCGGCGATAGCGCTCCAGACCGGGTTCTTCCGCGTAGAAACGTCCCATGTCGGCTTCGGAGATGGCCATAATCTCAGGGGTCTCAAAGGCAGTGGCGGAGCTGAAGCCCACATAGGCGGACATAGCCATACCGTTCATTTCCTGGTACTTGGAAACCCGGGTATCCTCATCGTTCCGACGGGAAGAGTAGTTGTACAGATTGCTCAGCCGGACTCCGGCAGCTTCCATCTTCTCCGCGTAAGCAAGCAGGGTCTTGGCGTCCTGGCCCAGCTTCCCGGCATAGGAAGCCAGTTCGGCGGTATCGGTCTTGAATTTTTCCAGGTCCTCCATCCAGGCTTCATCAGAGGGGTACATATCCTCAACGGCCCAGCGGTCCTTCTCGGCAATTTCGGAGCGTTCGGGAATTTTCTTCATTTCTGCCATTTTAAAAGTTCCTTTCTTATTCACCAAAGCGGTGTTTATTCCGCCACTAATTGTACTCCAATTCCCCCCTTTCGTCAATCTAATTCTAAGACCATTTTCCGCCGTCCATAAAAAATTTTCGAATGGTATCCATACAAAACTTGAAAACAGTCAAAAAATAATATATAATATCTCACAGTGAACCGGGTCTAACGAGACCCGTCCGATCTGAATTTACTTTGAGAATTGAAAGGAGCACATATTATGGGACTTATCGCAGCAGGTCTTGGCGCCCTGGGCGGCGTTCTTGCCGATCAGTGGAAGGAATTTTTTTACTGCGACGCGATTGATAAAAACGTGTTGGCAGTCAAGGGCCAGAAGCGTATTTCCGGCCGTTCCAGCAACACCAAGGGAAATGACAACATCATCTCCAACGGCTCCGTAATTGCGGTGGCTGACGGCCAGTGCATGATTATCGTGGAGCAGGGCAAGATCGTAGAGGTCTGCGCCGAGCCCGGCGAGTTTGTTTGGGATTCCTCCACCGAGCCCTCCATCTTCACCGGCAAGCTGGGAACCAGCATCAAGGAAACCTTCAAGCTCATCGGCAAACGCTTTACCTTCGGCGGCGACCCCGGCAAGGATCAGCGGGTGTACTACTTCAACACCAAGGAAATTATCGACAACAAGTTCGGTACCCCCACCCCCATCCCCTTCCGGATTGTGGACCGGAACATCAATCTGGACATCGACGTTTCTGTCCGCTGCAGCGGCGTTTATTCCTATCGTGTGGTGGACCCCCTGCTGTTCTATGCAAACGTCTGCGGCAACGTGGAGCGGGACTACTCCAGAACGGAGATCGACAGCCAGCTGAAGACAGAATTCGTCTCCGCCCTCCAGCCTGCTTTCGCCAAAATCTCCGAGCTCCAGGTACGTCCCTCCGCGCTTCCCGGCCATGCTGAGGAGCTCAGTGACGCCATGAACGCCGCGCTGTCCAAGAAGTGGGGCGAGCTCCGAGGCATCCAGGTGGTCTCCATTGCCATGAACCCCATCACCCTCTCCGAAGAGGATCAGGAGCTCATCAAGAAGGCGCAGCACGCTGCCATCATGCGGGATCCCACCATGGCGGCCGCCACTCTGGTGGAAGCTCAGAGCCAGGCCATGAAGGATGCCGCCAACAATTCCGCCGGCGCGATGACAGGATTTATGGGTTTCGGTATGGCCCAGCAGGCGGGCGGCGTCAATGCGCAGAACCTCTTTGCCATGGGACAACAGCAGCAGGCTTCCGCCCCCGCGAAGGAAGAGCCCAAGGGAGAAACCTGGACCTGCACCTGCGGCACCGTGAACACCAGCAAGTTCTGCAGTGAGTGCGGTTATCCCAAGCCCGAAACCAAGGGCGGCTGGATCTGCTCCAAGTGCGGCTCTGTCAACAAGGGCAAGTTCTGCATGGAGTGCGGCACGAAAAAGCCCGTCGGAGAACCGCTGTACAAGTGCGACAAGTGCGGCTGGGAGCCTGAAGACCCCAAGAATCCTCCCAAGTTCTGCCCCGAGTGCGGCGATATCTTTGACGACAGCGATATTCAGTAACGGATTATGTACCGTCCGGTGTGAATTCACACCGGACGGTTTTTTATTGTTGACATACTCCGATTTTTCGATATAATAATACTCATTGGACTGATAATTATGGGGGAACGTTTCATGTTTAAACTGTTCCGCGACGGGAAGGTCTGGACCATTCCAAACGCCATGTCTTTTTTCCGTCTGCTGCTGGTTCCGGTAATCATCTGGGTTTACCTGGTAAAAAAAGATACCACGCTGACAATTGTTCTGCTCGGCATCTCAGCCTTGACAGACGTGCTGGACGGACGTATTGCAAGACGGTTTCATATGGTTTCTGATCTGGGAAAGGCACTTGACCCTCTGGCTGACAAACTCACCCAGGCCTGTATTGTCCTCTGTCTTGCTATTACCCATCCGCTTCTCTGGATTCTTCTGGGAATCTGCGTGGTACGGGAGCCCTGTATGGCAATTCTTGGATATATTACCATCAAAAAGACCAACAAGGTTCCCAGCGCAAGATGGTACGGAAAGGTATCCACCGTTGTGCTCTACACGACCGCTCTGGCCATACTGGTCTTCCCGAATATGCCCCAGTGGATTTCCACCTCGCTGGTGGTTCTCAGCATCATCTGCGTTTCCTCCGCCCTGCTGCTCTACACGAAATACTATGTTGGGGTGTGGAAGGAAGTCGAGAAAGAGGATGCCGCCCGGAAATAATCCTCAAATATGGAATGCCGTGACCGAGACAGGTCACGGCAATTTTAATCCTGATCGTCCGGTTCAAATACCTCCCGAAACGCTTGCGCCGCCCCCTTGTCCATCGGGATTCCGGTCACAAGGTCTTTTTGGCTCAGCATACCTACAAGCCTGCCGTCTCTGATGACAGGCAACCGGCGGACCTGATGCTTTCCCATGGTTTTTGCCGCCTTGGTTCCGCTCTCTTCCGCATTCACCGTGACAGCTCCCGTGCTCATAACAGTCCGAACTCTCGTGATATTCGGATCGAAGTTCGCAGCCACACAACGCACCGTAATATCCCGGTCTGTCAGCATTCCCACCAGCTTTCCACCCTGGGTGGTCACAGGCAGGGCGCCTACGTTATGACGGCTGAGCAGTCTTGCCGCGGCGGCTACCGTCTCTTCCCGATCCACGGTAATGGGACTTTCCGTCATCATATCCTTTACCTGCATGAATAATCCTCCTTTTGCAGATATGTGCAAAAGGAGGATTGCCATTTTTTCTGTAAAATATACCGAAATCAGTTCCCGTTCAGTCCAAACCGATCCAGAAAGAACTCCGCGGACTGTTCCAAAACGCCGTCCCGGAAGGGAGACTCCAGCCCGGCATCCTCCATCACCTGCTGCACGCCTGCGCCGTATTCCCGATCCAGCAGCCGGAAATAAGCGTCCACACCGGCATGGGCGGTCTCCGCCTCCAGACGGTAAACCTGAAGGGCTGTCTCCGCGGATACACAGTAGCTGATGATATAATTGGGCACCTCAAAGAAATGGATTACGTCAATCCAGGACTGTGCGTAGTAAAAGTCAAAGTCTTCCTCATAAATGCCATAGTCAATGCAACACTGACGGAAGGTGTCATTGACTTTTTCCAAGGTGATTTCATTGGGATCCAGCGAATAAACTCTGGCCTCGAATTCCGCGTAGGCGGCCTGGTAGACAAAGGTTTCCAACAGGTCCATGAGCTTCAACTTTAACAGTCTGTCCTTCTGGGTCTGGCTCATGGTATCGTTGTAGGTCAGGGCAAGGAACTCCATGGACTGGGAGAAGGTTTCCGCTGTTTCCAGGTCTTCGTCCGCTCCGTAGTTGTGATAGGAATCGGTAAAATGTCCGAATTCATGGGAGAAGGTTGTGTAATCTCTGCCATCCCCGCCGGAATTCAGGAACACAAACGGAGCCTCGTAATCATACAAATAGGTTTGGAAGGATGCGTCCAGTTTCTTGGGGGACTTGGTAATATCGCAAAGCTCATACGCTCGCATGAACCGATAGGCGTCCCAAACAGTCCCGCCGATATTCTTGGCCGCACTCATAAGCATTTCCTGCAGGGAGGCTTCCGTGGCGGTGCCGTAGGTTCCGGCGCTAAGCGTGAAATCCATTTGCGCTTTTTCCAGAACCGGAAGCAAACAGGTCTGAATCCCTTCCAGAAAAGCCTGCCCCTGCTCCGGCGTATAATCCCGGGAGTAGGTCATATCGTAGCAGTATTCCGCATAGCTGTCATATTCCAGCGTGGCGGCAAGCTGCTGACGGACCTTGATCAGGCGGACAAATACGTCTCCCACCGCGGCGTTATTTTGCTCATAATAGGTTTCCAGGGCGCCAATATAGTCGTCGAGAGTCTGAACGGAGTCCAGCATTTCATCCAAGGGCAGGGTCTTGCCCCCGTAGGTCACCTTCATATCGGAGGTCAGGTCCCGATATTCAGACATCAGCGCCGCTTCCTCATGGGAAAGGCGAAGGTATTCCGGGTTGGTGTAGACCTCGTAATCGTCGTATTTATCGAAATAGCCATCGCCGAAATACAGGGTCTCCAGCTGATCCCGGCTGGGAGAGGCTCCAAAGGCCTTATACAGATTCTCGAGCTTTTCTTCCAGGTTTGAGCTTTCGTCCTCACAGAAATTGTACTCGTCCTGGTAATAGGTCTGCGTCGTGTCCAGGCTGTACAGAACATTTGCCAGGGAGTCCATGGAATAGAAGCTGATATAGCGATCGTACAGATCGTAGAAATCCGACAAAAGTGAGTCCGCGTCCGCTCCGCTCTTGGCGCGGTCCGCCAAACTGTCAAAAGCGGCATAGAGCGCCTCTACATCCGGCCGGACGTATTCCATTTGCGAGAAAGGGACCATCTCAACCGGTTCGTCGGGAAGATAATCCTTTCGACCGCCGTTTTTCCAGCGAATCAGAGCCTCGTCGTTGGGATCAATGGGAAGCTCCGTCAACTCTGTGGATTCGGTTATCTCCGTAGGCGTCGAAACAGGCTGTTCTGTAGGCGTGGTGGATTCTACAGGCGCGGTAGGCTTTGTTGGCTCCGTGACCGGCGCAGTGCTTGTCTCGGGGATCACGGGAAAGCTCCCCGGACCGATGCAGCCGGTGAGCAGGAGGGTCAGAGCAATCAAAAGGGGCAACAGGCGGTGGCGTCTCATTCGTTTTTGCATCATTACAGTAATCTCCTTTATCTGTGAAACAGCTCTCGCAGCGCATGATAAGCCATAGGACTGCCGGCTAAGACGCTGCTCTTTCGCAGCAGGTCCAGTTCAGAACCGTCAATTTGTGTCACAAAACAGCCTGCCTCCCGGGCAATCAGGGAAGCTGCCGCATAGTCCCACGGCGAAAGTCGACACTCATAAAACACCCCTGCTTTTCCAGCAGCCAGATAACAGAGATCCAGGGCGGCGGACCCAAAACGGCGGATATCCTGCACCAGCGGAAAAGCCAGATTGAACAGGCGCAGGGTTTCCGGAACCAGCTCTCGGTAGTACAAAGCAGAGCCAAAAATCAAAAGGCTGTGGTCCAGCGAATGATCCTGACACTGAATGCGCCGGCCGTTTAAAAAGGCGCCGCTTCCCCGCTGGGCCGCGTAAAGCTCTCCGTCGTAAGGATTGTAGACCACACCGTATTCCATCTGTCCATGACGTGACAGGCCAATACTGACACAGCTGTTGTGAAAGCCTTGGACGAAATTCGTCGTACCGTCAATGGGGTCTACAATAAAGACCCATTCCCTTTGGGAATAATCCCCGGCCTCGTCGCCTTCCTCACCGAAAAAGCCCGCATCCGGAAGCAGCCCCAGCAAAGCGTTTTTCAGGTATTCCTGCACAAGAAGATCGTATTTGGTTACCAGGTCTCGGGGACCGGTCTTTTCCGAGACAGATTTCTCCACATCCTCGGCAGAACGAATGATTCTGCCCGCCTCCTGGGCAATGGAGCATAGTTCATTCAGCATCCTGTTTCCTTCTTTTGTAATATGATGCCCTATTATAACGCTTTTCTTTCCTAAAATCAAGAAAAGAGCGGCTCATTTGCACAATTCTGTCAGAAAGAAAAACCAGGGCGATGACATTAGGAACAGCCATGAGGCCGTTGCAGATGTTGGCCGCTGCCCAGATTCCCCGTACAGAGCAGAACGGGGCAAGCGCAACGGTAAACCCGTAGAGAATCAAATATATTTTTCTTGGGACAGAACCACCGCCGGTAAGATCATCCAGGCAGGCGGTTCCGTAGCAGCTCCAGCCGATCACTGTGGTAAAGGCGAACATAGATAAAAGCAGGAAAACAATCAACTTGGCTGCCAGTCCCGGCAAAGGCAGCCCTCTGGCAAAGGCCAGCATAGTCGCGCTCACACCTGCACCGGAAGAGCCGGTGACAAGAATCATCAGCCCGGTCAAGGTACAGATCAAAACCGTATCAAAAACGATTGCCGTCATGGAAATCAATCCCTGTTCCGGCGGTGATACTCCCTCTGCCGAAGCAGCGGCGATGGGTGCTGTCCCGAGGCCGGCTTCATTGGAGAATATCCCTCTGCTGACGCCTGCCGCCATGGAGCCGAGAAGCCCCGCACCGAAGCTGGACGGATTTTTTACAGCGGCAAATACGGAGGAGATTGCGGCGGGAAGCTGCGAGGCGTTCCGGAAAAGGATCCAAGCGCAGCAAAACATGTACAGTACGCACATAAACGGAACAAAACGGGATGAAAATCGGCTGATTCGTTCAATTCCTCCGAACAGTAGTCGAAGAGACAATAGAGAAAGCAGGAGGCCAACCAGAATTCCCACAGCAGGATAAGACCTGCCTGTGAAGAACTGAATCATATGAAGACGTTTTGCAGACTCAGAAATCAGGGCGACAAGGCAGGACGTGACGCTTCCCACCTGCACGAAGGTTCCGACGCCGAAGAGGCCTGCCATTGCGCCGAAGAAGGAAAAGAATTTGCCAAGAAGTCTGAATTTTGGACCAAGCCCCAGGGTGATGTAGGCAGAGGGGCCGCCGGACCAGCCGCCGTTTGGCTTGCGATTTCGATAGGCGACAGCCAAAAGCCCCTCAGCGTATTTCAATGAGAGACCCGTAATCGCGCTGACCTCCATCCAGAACAGCGCGCCGGGCCCACCCAGGGAAAGCGCTGTAGCAACCCCCACCATATTCCCCGTTCCGATGGTGGCGGAAAGAGACGTACATAGCGCACCGAAGGCTGTAACCCGGGTATTCTCTCCGGCTTTCCGACGAAACACAAGCTTTATGGCATGGGGCAGCATTCGGATGGGGAAAAAACGCAGCCGAACCAGCAAGTATAAGCCGGTTCCGAGAAGAACCGCAAGAAGCGGCCACCCCCAAATTGCTCGCTCAACATTTTGCAGAAGCCTCTCCAATGAAATTCTCCTTCCCAAACAAAACATCCGGCGTTGAATTCTTCTGAAAAGGTTATGAAAATCAAAGGAGGAAGATGAAATAACTCTTGCGAAAACCCAAATTCCATATTATAATTACAAAATAAGTGTTAAAATTAGCTTTGTATGTGCCTTTTTCAAGAACCCCTAATCAGGAGGAATCTTTCATGCAATCCAAGACTGCGAAAAATATTCGTTCCTATCTCCAACCCGGTAAACGCATTCACCTGGTTGGAATCGGAGGCGTGTCTATGCGGCCACTGGCCCTGGTGCTCCGGGACCGAGGAATGGAAATCACCGGATCGGATATGAACGCTTCGGTTTCCATTGAGGAGCTGAAATCTCATGGAATTACCGTGTACATTGGCCACAGCGCAAAGAATATCCGCGGCGCCGCCTGCGTCATCCGAACCGCGGCCGCCCATAACGATAACCCTGAAATTGCCGCAGCGAGAGCCGCCGGCATTCCCGTCTTTGAACGGGCAGAGGCTTGGGGCGTTCTGATGCAGGAATATAAAAACGCAATTTGCGTCGCCGGAACCCACGGAAAAACTACCACGACATCCATGATCACCCACATTTTTATGGAGGCCGGAAGAGACCCCACCGTCATGATCGGCGGCTTCCTTCCCCTGCTCCACGCGGGGCATCGAGTCGGAAACGGGGATACGATTATAGCGGAAAGCTGCGAATACTGCAACTCCTTCCACAACTTCTCCCCTACCGTAGCTGTCATCAACAACATTGAGGAAGATCACCTGGACTTCTTCAAGGACCTGAACGATATCAAGACTTCCTTCCGCCATTTTGCGGAGCTTGTTCCCTCCAGCGGGCTGATTATCGCCAACGGTGACGATCAAAACACTGCCGACGCCCTTCAGGGTCTTTCTTACAGAACCTTCGGCATCGGCAAAGAAAACAATGTGCATCCGGAAGATGTGTCCGACGATTGGCGGCATTGCACCGTGATCTGCGACGGAAGCCCCTTCTGCCGTCTTTCCCTGGCTGTTTACGGAGAATATAATTTAATTAACGCTCTGGGCGCCTGCGCAGTCGCCCATGAAATGGGGATCGACGGGGAATGTGTCAGCCGCGCTCTGGCGGAATTCCACGGCGCGGGTCGAAGACTGGAGTTCAAGGGGACCTGCAACGGCGCCGACATCTATGACGACTACGCCCATCACCCCCACGAGGTCAGTTCCCTGCTGCGTGCGGTACGTTCCATGGGCTATAATCGGGTTATTTTGGCCTTCCAGCCACACACCTACACCCGCACCAAGGCCCTATTCGATCTCTTTGTGGAGGTTCTGCAGGAGCCCGACGTACTGGTGCTTGCAGAGATTTACGCGGCCCGGGAGCGGAATACCGTTAACATACATTCCAGTGATTTGGCAGCAAAAATCCCCGGCGCGGTCAGCTTTGATACGCTGCCTGAGGTTTCAGACTACCTTCGTTCCATCGCAAAACCCGGCGACATCATCCTTACCGTCGGTGCCGGTGATATCTATACAGCTGGAGAGGCCATCTGCGAGTCGAAAGGATGAGGCGCAGCCATGAGATACAGACTGAACCGCACCAATTACGCAGATTTTGAAGTATTTGAAATCAACAAGCTGCCTCCCCGGAGCTACTTTATTCCCTTCTGGAATCGCTCCGATGCGGACGTTGCCGGGATAATAAATAAACGCATCCGTTCTGAGAAGGTCCTCTGTCTGAACGGAAGCTGGGACTTTAAATTTTACCCCAGGCCGGGAGAAATTCCCCAAGAAATTGACACAGATCGAATTGCGTTTGACTCCATGGAGGTTCCGGCCTGTTGGCAGTTTCGCGGAATTGACCGGCCTTTTTATGTGAATACGCGGTATCAGTTTCCCTTCGATCCCCCGATCATTCCGACCACGGAGCCGGCAGGACGGGTTTTTTCCTGGGTCGGCGCCGACCAGGGGGTGAAGCCCCGGTGGAAAACGCCCAAGGTCGAATACAACTTCGCCGGACTGTACCGCCGCTTCTTCCACGTGGAGTCCGGAGCGCGGCAGTATGTAATTTCCTTTCTCGGTGTGGCAAGCTGCCTGGATTTATATGTCAACGGGCAGTTTGTGGGCTATTCTGAGGGCTCCCACAACACTGCGGAATTTGACTTAACATCCTTTCTGCACCCCGGGGAAAATGAGCTTTTGGTTTTGGTTCGACGCTGGTGCACCGGGACCTATTTGGAATGTCAGGATATGTTCCGCAACACCGGAATATTCCGGGATGTCCTGCTGCGTATTTCGGAGCCGACTGACCTTCTGGATCTTGACGCTCGTACATGGAAAAATGAGGACGGATATTTTTTGTGCATGAGCGCGATGGCTATGGAGGGGGTTGAAGTCCGCTTCGCCCTCCACGGGCATGATCTGTCCCGCAGCGGCACCGCGACGGTCCGAAACGGCCGGGCCAGCGTCGTCTTTTCAAATCTTCCTGTGATGGAATGGAATGCGGAATCCCCTACGCTCTATGACCTCTATTATGAAACGGACACCTGCTGCGTCAAAGAGCGGATTGGCTTCCGCACCGTCGAAATACAGGGGGATGTGTTCCGGATCAACGGGCAAAAAGTAAAGCTGCACGGTGTAAATCACCATGACAGCTCCCCGATCAACGGCTATACCATGACGCCCAGGGAAATTGAAAAAGACCTTCGCCTCTGCAAGGCCTATAACATTGATACCATTCGGACCTCCCATTATCCTCCGGACCCTCTTTTGCTGGAGTTGGCCGATGAACTGGGGCTATACATTATTGATGAAAACGACTTGGAAACACACGGTACCTGGGCCCATCGACTTCCCCCCAGCTACAATCTGATTTCAGACGATCCCAAGTGGGAGCCCCGATATATTGACCGCATTTCACGTCTCTATGGACGGGATAAACTCCGGGGAAACACCTGCGTGATTATGTGGTCCCTCGGCAATGAGGCAGGCGGCACCTGCAACATGGACGCCATGTACCGCTGGCTGAAAAATCAATCCCCGCTGCCGATCCATTATGAATCTGTAATCCACTGCAAGCGGACCTGCTACGACGTAGGCAGTGAAATGTACCCAGATCCCGCCGATGTGCTGGCGGTCGGAGAGCATCGACGCAGGGAAACAAAACTCAACGACCGTCCCTACTTCCTCTGCGAATACGCACATGCAATGGGCGTGGGGCCTGGCAACGCAGAGGCCTATTGGAAAATCATATACGAGCATGACAATCTGATGGGCGGCTGCGTCTGGGAAATGGCAGATCATGCTGTCCTGCACCCGGATGGCAGCTATACCTACGGCGGCGACCACGGAGAATGGGAACACGACGGAAATTTCTGCGTAGACGGTTTGTTCTATCCAGATCGGACTCCATCTACCGGCGCCAAATTGATTCGGCACATCTATCGTCCCCTTCGAATCCGGCACATTCAACAAGATTGTTTTGAAATTTTCAATACCACGGCCTTTACACCAGGCGAGCGATATGCTCTGCTGCTCTGCTGGAATGACGGTTCGGAGTATTTACTGCGGCCCAAGGTCGCCCCGCTCTCCAAGGTTTGCCTTCGGCTCCACACAGGCTCTGCTGCATCGGATGGTCGAATTCTGACCGTGTATGTCACCGACAC
This sequence comes from Oscillospiraceae bacterium, assembly GCA_017614755.1. Classification (GTDB taxonomy): domain Bacteria; phylum Bacillota; class Clostridia; order Oscillospirales; family Oscillospiraceae; genus JAFRPC01. The sequence goes on along the minus strand of JAGABH010000048.1, from coordinate 3,242 downwards.
TCGAACAGGAAAGACAGTCTCGACCGAGCAGATTGTTCTGGATGAAGCGCCAATTCCCGCGGCAATGACCGTAGCTGTTCCCGAGGACTTAACCTTCCCCAACGGACAGTTTTGCCTCTCGCTTCCCTACGGTCATAAGCTGACTGCATCTGAGCCCTCCACAATACTATGGCGGGCAGCCACAGACAACGACAGAGATGTTTTGTCCCGGGACACCATGCGGCACTGGTATGAGACGAAGGAGACCCTTCTTTCCGTCCGAACACTGCGGGATCGAATTGAAGTGCGCAGCCGTCTTAGCTGTTCGGAGGGCCAATTTGAGGTAACGGACTCCTACTCCAAAAATGAGCAGGGCATCCTGGTGACCAGTCGCCTGCACTGTCTGCGCGGCAACGGAACAATTCCCCGATTTGGCAAAGCCTTCCGGCTGAACCGCCGTTTCGATGACGTACAGTATCGAGGCCGAACCGGCGAGAGTTATTGCGACATGAAGGAACAGTTCCCCATCGGACTTGTGCACTGCAAGGTTTCGGATATGACAGAACCCAATATTCGGCCGCAGGAAAGCGGCAACCGCTGCGACTGCACCTGGGCGGCAATCTCAGACGGTACTGTTACCGTTCGCTTTGAAGCTGTGGACCGGCCCTTTGAGCTGGGAATCAAGCCCTATTCTGACAAAGCCCTTCTGAAGATGCGGCACAGAGAAGATGAGGTCCGGACCGGTACTTACATTACAATCCAGGCCTTCCAGCAGGGCATCGGAACAGGCTCCTGCGGACCGCGCACTGCACCGGAATATACCTATTCCATGCAAGAGGATTATGTTCTGCGCTTTTTAATCCGAATCGGAAAAGAGTAACAGAAAGGACCCCCGTCGAATATCGACAGGGGTCCTTTGATCTATTCCGTTATTTTCGTTTGGAAATCCGATTTCTTTAATGGAATTACCCGTGTCTATTCCTTTTCTCTGCTTCCTCCGCAGAAGCGTTGACAAAGGCACGGAAAATGGCCGTTCCCGGACCATTTTCAGGTTCAAAGAACTCAGGGTGCCACTGAACTGCCCAGAAAAAAGGTTTTTCCGGATTATAAACCGCCTCAATCAGGCCGTCTTCCGCAACTGCCATAGCGTGAAGTGTCGGCGCAAGCGTCTTGATTCCCTGGTGGTGGCAGCTGTTAACACCAAGGCTTTCCGCGCCGTATGCAGCGGCCAAGGGGCCGGAGAGCGTTACCGTGTGCTCCGTACGGTCATAGGGCCGCTCCATCCGGTGGTTAAGACCATCCGGCCGCTGGCTCGGCAGGTCTTGCCAGAGAGTGCCGCCCAGTGCAGCGTTGATCAGCTGTAAACCGCGGCAAATGCCAAGAATCGGCTTGTTTGCTTTGATTGCGAATTGTAAAAGCGCTGCCTCCAGCTGATCCCGAGCGGAGCACAATTCCCCACAGCAGTCCAAAATCTGCTCCCCATAAAGAGCCGGGTCCACATCCTGACCGCCGGTAAAGAGAAGGCCGTCACAGATTTCCAGCAGACGTTCACAGTCCTCTGCGCCGTTCAACGGCAGCATTACAGGCAGCGCTCCGGCATACTCCAAGCCATGAAAATATGCCGGGAGCATCCAGTAAGAATCCTTTTCCCGGTCATACAGGGGCAGGACGCCGATGATCGGTTTTTTCATTCGCTATTTCTCCCCTGCTTCAGGTTCCAAAATATAGGCGTTTACAATCTCGCCGAAATAGGTCACGTGAGGGTCGCGGTTGGATCCGGCAAAGCTGCTTTCCTTGTCCTGGGGATAATACCGATCCGCTACGGCTTCCGGCAACATGCCGGGCTCCTGAACCTGCCGGTAGATAATCCTGCACTCCAGAGTCACAGGGAATTCCCGGATTGCAGGGACAGAAACAGTTTCACCCGGGACGGTATGGAGGCCGCAGATAGACAGCTTATCCATATCTCTGCCGCTTTTGCCGCCACAGACGGAAACGGTCTGTTTGTCAGGCTCATCCAACGAAATATTCACAGTGAATTCCGGATTCTTGTCGAGAAGCTCTCTGGTAAAACGTCCGGTGCGTACATAGGCCGCAAAAACAGGGCGTCCCCAGTTGACGCCAACTGTTCCCCAGCCGATGACCATGGAGTTGACTTTGTCACCGTCCCGGGAGGTCAACAAAATTCCTTTTGGCAACATCTCCGCAGCGCGAGCCGCAGCCTCGGAAAGCGTTATTTTACGGCGGATCATATAGAATACCTCCTGAAGTTTGATTGCAAACATTCTAACAAAAGCAGCTTCAAATTGCAACAGAAATCCGTCACTGCGTCTGCCATTTCCAAAGCTTTTCCTCCCGGTAAATCAAATTGCCGTAGCCTCCATCTACCCGATCCAGGGAGTGAGGCTTCCGGGCCTTGGCGGTGAAGCCCACATAGCCCCGAAGATCGTAGGGAATCCGGTCGGTATTCCCTTCCAGTACTTCATTACAGACCTGAATCACAGCGTCAAAAATTTCAAAGGGCAGTTCCCCGTTCCCGTGCCCCTCCAAAATGCGATCCACACGTCCGTCCAAAAGGCTCTTCAGGCGAATCAGTCCGTCCCGGTATTCCTCCACAGAGGTGGACTCCCTGCCCAGCAGGAAGCTGGCCCGGCTCACTGCGTCTCCGGAAAAGAGGATTCGATCCTCCTGGTCAAGAATGACCAGATTCCCCCGGGTGTGGCCGGGACAGGCAAAGGCCTCCAGGGTAATTCCGCCCAGGTCAAACACGTCTCCCTCCCGCAGGGGCAAAAAATGGCTGAAATTCGCAGGAGTCAGCAGATCATCCGGCGTGACATTGACTGCGTCGCGGGAAATCTTCAAGCCCCACAGACGGTAGTCCCGGTCTGTTTGACGGGTGTAAACCTCCTCCTCTTCCGGGTTCAGATATACCTCGTCAAACTCCACGGCCCCCATGGCATGATCCTGGTGGCCGTGGGTCAGAAGAACGATCAACGGCTTATCGTTGATTTTGTCCACCTCGTTCTTCAATGAACCGAAGCCGCAGCCTGTGTCGATCAAGGCGGTGCGCACCCGCCCCCGTACCAGATAGCAGCGTTCATGGAAGCGGCCTAAAAAACCGGTAATATGGTCGCCGATTGGATAAACGTCAAAATGTACCATGTCTTCATCCTATGAGACGCCCCCCGGCCAACAGCCGGAGGGCGTTTTGTTCTTTTGTGTTTTTCTGAGCACATAAGGGACGAGCTTCCCGTCCCGGGATT
>JAGABH010000047.1 GCA_017614755.1 Oscillospiraceae bacterium | reverse complement strand
TTGACGAAGACGACAACAAACTGGAATTTCGCCTTTATCCCATCGGCGAAAACAAATTCGGCCGTAAGGGCGGCATGCTCGTGCTGACGTTCGGCGACGGCTGCGTGACGTACCTTGAGAAAACCTGCAAAAAGCTGTAAGCCGCAATCCGCCGAATCCGGATTTGATGGTCTTCTGACAGACAGATCCGGAATCGTATAAGAACGATCCGGGCGCAGAAATGAATGCCATAGAAGGAGATAGATGATGGAAATCCGATATGCAAAAGCAGACGAACTGGAAATGATTGCGGAGTACGATGACCACCTCTCGAAGGAAGAGCTGAAAAACGCGATCGCCATGAAAAGGATCATCCTCCTGTTCATTGACGGTGAATACGAGGGTTGGCTGAGGTTCAATCTGTTCTGGGACAATATCCCGTTTATGAATATGCTGTTCATTTCCGAAGAACAAAGAGGAAAAGGATACGGCAGGAAACTGGTTGAGTTCTGGGAGCATGAAATGGAAAAACAAGGCTATGAATTTGTTATGACCTCAACGCAGTCGGACGAAGAAGCGCAGTTCTTTTACAGAAAGCTCGGCTATACCGACAGGGGAGCACTGGTATTGCCCGATGAACCGTTGGAAATAATCTTTTACAAAAACTTGAGTGAAAACAACAGCTGAATAGCGGTTTGGAACGGTAAGTCAGACGGACGAATTCTGATTTGTCGGGGCAACGCGCGCATAAATCGAATCATACATAGCCGGTTGGTCATCCAGCCGGCTTATTCTTTTTGAAGGAGGCAGATTCATGCCGAGCCATCAAGCCTGTCCTTTTCGTGTTCCAGAAGGAAACTTCCAGAAGTCCGAGAATCGAACTTCTGGAAATCTCAAAAGATAAAAGGGAAAGTCCCGAATCCCATATAATACCAGGGTTTTCGGGACAGATCGGGGCCACGCGCGGTCCAAAACAAAACCGGAGCCCAGCATAGCGGGTCCGGTTTTGAGATGAGGAGCGACGGAGTGAATGAGCGATAGCGCTTGATTTGAAAAAGAAAGCGCCGTCGCGTTCTCCAGCCAAGGCCAAATCGGAAGCCCTCCGCGAGGCTTCCGATTTGGAAAGGAGGAGCAACGAAGCGATACAAAGGTTTCGGCGCCAGTCCAAAGACTGACGCCGGAAACGTCGTGAGCGCAGTTTGCTCCGAAGTGGTGCCGGTGGCGGGGGTCGAACCCGCACGGGTGATTAGCCCAACGGATTTTGAGTCCGTCACGTCTGCCAATTCCATCACACCGGCAAATATAAACGGGAAGTCAGATTGAAGACCAAGGGATCATGGAGAGCCGCCGCTTGGCGGGGAACGGGGAAGGGGCCGGCCCGGAGGCTCCGTCGCGTCGCATTGCCCGCCCGCAGGCGGCAATTTGCAAGCATTTGCCTGAAAATTGTTACAGTGCGGCGACGATGTCGACGCACTGAAGTATACCCCAGCCGGCTGCGGATTGCAAGGGGAAGCGGACAAAAAAACTCCCCCGGAGACCGGGGGAGGAAGGATGGATGCCGATTGAAGATCAGGCGGGCACGCGCAGGACCTGGCCCACGTAGATCCAGCGAGGGTTCTTCACCAGGTCGGCGTTCAGCTCAAAAAGCTCGCCCCAGCGGAAGCCGCTGCCCAGGAACTTTTTGGCGATGCTCCAGAGGGTGTCCCCAGGCTTGACCGTGTAGTTCTGGTAAGCGGAGGCTTCGGGCTTCGCAGGCTGCTCGGGCTCGGCGGGAGCTTCGGGCTCCGCAGGAGCGGCGGGCTCGATGGTCTCACCGGTGACGGTGATCACGCACACGGGGGCGGTGATGGCCAGATCGGGATCCTCGGCGGTCACCAGGTAAGTACCGGCCTTGTTGAAGGTCAGAGCGATTTTGCCCTCCGCATCGGTGGTGCCAAGCACGGTGCCGTCCGCCAGCTTCACGGCAGCGCCGGCCAGAGCTTCGGGGGAGGCGACCCAGTTCTCGTCGAACACGTCGTGGGTCAGGGTCAGGGTGATCGCTTCGCCGGTGGCAATGGCGGCGGTGCGCTTGTCGAAGCAGGCGTAGCTGTCGCTCCAGTCGGGCCCGTAGAGGATCAGATCCACGTAGTCCCCCTCCGAGGCGGTGACGGTATTGGACTGCTCCATGGGCATGACGCCGTTGAGATACCAGGCGCCCACGCCGTCGGTCTTGCCCCAGATCTTGACCATGCTGAGGCCCCAGTCGCTTTCAGCCATTTCCCAGCCCTCGGCTCCGTCGGGGCAGTAGGCCTCGTGGGCGGCGATGATGGCGGCCTCGACGGTGGAGCCTTCCGGCACGGTGACTGCCAGCTGGGCGGCGGCGCCGCCGTCCTTGGTCTGGGCGGGAGCGCCCTGATCGCTGACGCTCACGTAAACGGTGATATTCTTGGCAGGCGCCTCGGGCTCGGGCTCAGCCGCGGGAGCGGCTTCCTTCACGGTGATCACGCAAATGGGAGCGGTGATGTTCAGGATCTCGGTATCGGCGGTGACCAGATAAATGTCGGCGGTGTCGAAGGTCAGGGCGATCTTGCCCTCCTCGTCGGTGGTGCCCAGCTCCGTGCCGTCTGCCAGCTTCACGGTTGCGCCGGCCAGGGCTTCGGAAGAGGCGACCCAGTTCTCGTCGAACACTTCATGGGTCAGAGTGAGGGTGACAGCCTCGCCGGCGGCCGCCTCGGCGGTGCGCTGATCGAAGCCAGCGTAGCTGTCGCTCCAGTCCTCACGGTAGAGGATCAGGTCAACGTAGTCCCCATCCGTGGCGGTGACGTCCCAGGACTGCTCCATAGGCATGACGCCGTTGAGATACCAGGCGCCTACGCCGTCGGCCTTGCCCCAGATCTTGGCCATGCTGAGGCCCCAGTCGCTCTCCGCCGTTTCCCAGCCCTCGGCCCCGTCGGGGCAGTAGGCCTCATGGGCGGCAATGATGGCGTCCTCCAGGGTGGAACCGGCAGGTACGGTGACTGCCAGCTGGGCAGCGGCGCCGCCGTCCTTGGTCTCGGCCGGGACGCCCTGGTCGCTGACGCTCACGTAGACGGTGATGTCGTCTTCCGCTGCCAGGACCGGCATGAGCCCCACCAGCATGGTGAGGGTCAGCAGGATGCAGAAGATGCGAAGCAGATTCTTTTTCATTTCTTTTCCTCCTCGTTCTATATGAACCCGCCTGTGGGCGGAATCCATTCTGCAATGATTACCGGAGCTTTGCCAGCTCCAGAAGCCGCCAGAACATCTGGGCGATCTCGCCCCGGGTCATCTTCGCCCGGGGATCCAGATCCCCGTTCCGGACGATCACTCCGTTTTTCAGGCACCAGGCCAGGGTGGGCACGGCCCAGGACTGGACCTTGCCGCGGTCCCCGTAGGCGGACAGGAGCTTGTCGCCTTCGGCTGTACCCAAGGCGGTATCCAGCCCGCAGAGCTTGGCCGCCCGGCAGACCATGGCGGCGGCCTCCTGCAGGTCGATGTTCGCCTCCGGATCGAAGCGGCCGTCGTCCCGGCCGTTGACGATCTTGAACCGCACCGCCGTAGCCACGGCGGCGTTGTACCACGCCTTGGCGGAAACGTCCGGGAAGCTGGCCGTTCCGCTTGCGGTGATGCCCAAAGCGGTGACCGCGGTCTTGGCGAACTGGGCCCGGGTCATGGGATCGTCGGGCTTGAAGGTGCCGTCCGGAAAACCGTTGAGGATGTCCCGGGCGGCCAGACCCAGAACGGCTTCGCTGCACGCCTTTCCCTTTATATCCGGGAAAGAGACGCTGTCCTTCACCACGGGCATGACCTTCACCGCCGGGTCCCTTTCCGGGGCGGTCTCGGCGCTGAGCTTCAGAGGATCGGTGATCCGATACAGGGAAGACTTGCCCTCGTTATACCGCTGTACCGCCGATAAGGCGCAGAGACTCTCGGCGGTGGCGATCAGAAGGCCGGTGCTGCTGTTTTCCATAACGTGGAGGAAACAGCCGTCCGACTGCCGGAAGCGCAGCACCGCGTCCACCAGGCTGCCGCCCTCCTTCACGAAGCGCTCGTCCTCCGGATCCAGCCCCAGAGCGCCCAGGGCCAGGATCATCATGGCGGGGCTTTCGCTGCAGGTCTCGTCGGCATAGTTGCCCATGCATCCGTCCTCCCGCTGCCGTTCGGACATACAGGCCAGGGCGCGGTCGACGGCTTTCCGTACCGCCGCCTGGTCCATATAGGCGCCCAGGGCCTGGAGCACCATGGCGGTGATGTCGGTATCCGCGGGTCCGGAGCCCCCCGTGGCGGAGAGGGACCAGCCCCCGTTCTCCAGCTGGCGGGAAAGGATCTCGTCCACATACATCTGCCGGGTGGCGACGGTCTTGGCCGCGGGATCCGCCAGGACCTCGTATCCGCCGCTGTCCAGGGCGATGAGGGCCCAGGTGGGGCCGTTGATCCCCTGTTTGCAGACCTTTTCGAAGTTGGACAGGGGACGGAGCAGCTCCTCCGGGGGCTGCTGCCCCAGGGCGGTATAGGCGAGCACCGCCGTGGCATATTTTGAATAATAGCTGGATCTCAAAGCGCCGCCGTTGGCGGTCAGCTCATCCCGAACCCCCTTGAGGTAGCTGCGGTACCAGCTCTCCTCCGCCTGATAACCGCTCCGGGCGACGCTGAATACCGACCAGAAATAGTCGACCGAGCCGGGGTCGGACACGTTGTTCACGATCCACCGGGCAGCCCCGTTGATCACGGTTTTGAGGTCGGAGCCGCTGTTGGCTGCCCCCGCAGCGGGGGCGCAGACCCCCAGGCACAGGGAAAGGATCAGGATCAGGCAAAGGGTGCGCTTCAGGTTTTTCATCGTAAGTCCACCCCCAGGATCAGAATTCGCGCTTGGTGGGACGGCCCATGAGCCGTTCCAGACAGCGCTGCGCCGGAAATCCTCCGTAGAGCATATCGTATACGCAGGAGCAGATGGGCATGGATACCCCCAGCCGCTCCGAAAGGGTGCGGACGCTGTCCGCGGCATAGTAGCCTTCCACCACCGCCCCCACCTGCTCCAGAGCGTCCCGGACCTCCAGCCCCTGGCCCAGGAGCAGACCGGCCTTCCGGTTCCGGGAATGGCGGGAGGTGCAGGTGACGATCAGATCCCCCACACCCGCCAGACCGGCGCAGGTCCAGGCGCTGCCGCCCGCCCGGAGGACCAGCTCTCCGGCCTCCCGGACGGCCCGGGTGATGAGCAGGGCCCGGGAATTATCCCCGTAGCCCAGACCGTCGGCTACGCCGCAGCCCAGGGCGATGACGTTTTTCACCGCGCCGCAGAGCTCGACGCCGGTGGGATCGGTGCTGGTGTACACCCGGAAATCTCCGGTGGTGAACGCCTCCTGCACCCGCTGGGCAGCTTCCTCCTCTTCTCCGGCGGCCACGCAGCCCGTGGGCATCCGCAGAGCCACCTCCTCCGCATGGGAAGGCCCGCTGAGGGCCGTAAGGGGAAACCCTTCCCCCAGCTCCGAGCGGATCACCTGGGTCATGCGCAGGCAGGTTTCCGGCTCCACCCCTTTGGCGGCGGAGACCAGAAGGGTACCGGGTTTGAGGGCGGGGCGGACCAGGCGGGCGGTCTCCCGGACCGCATAGGAGGGAACGGCGAACACCGTCAGCTCCGCTTCCGCCAGAGGCTCCAGGGAGGCGCGGATCTTCAGCTCCCGGGGCAGGGAAGCGCCGGGGAGCCGGGGATTCGATCGCTTGCGCTCCATCTTTTCCGCTTTTTCCGGATCCCGGTTCCATAGGGTCACCTGATGTCCGGCGCGGCACAGGAGCATGGACAGGGCCGTGCCCCAGGCTCCGCTGCCCAAGACGACGACGTTCATCCCGCCTGCTGCTGAGCTTTGATCTCCTTCAGGGCCCGGGCCAGCTGGTCCGGGCAGGAGGTGGGCTTGGCTCCGCAGCGAATGCCGTCCACCAGGCTGATGACCTCATCGATAGGCCGGTTTTCCGCCAGCCGGGCCACGCCCTGGACGTTCCCCGGGCAGCCACCCACATACTGGACATGGGTGACGGTCTCCCCCTCCACGTCGATGATGATCTGACGGGAGCAGGTCCCCTTGGTATTATAGGTATACTGCATGATATCCTCCGTTCAGCCGCCCCCTTCGGAAAGGCGCGGTTTCTCTTTGTAACAATAAATTATAGCATCCTGTCCTGGTTCTGGCAAGACTGACGAATGCATAGAATAGGAGGAAAGTATTGACAAAGGGGGGACTGACATGGGGGGCCGATTCTGGCGGCTGGCGGCCTGCGCCCTGGCCCTGGCCCTGTCGCTTTACGGTCTGTGGAGCCTGGGGGTGCTCAGCGCCCTGGCGGCCCGGCTGGAGCCCGTTTCCCCGGGGGAGGCGCTACCGACCCAGGA
>JAGABH010000046.1 GCA_017614755.1 Oscillospiraceae bacterium | reverse complement strand
AGCTCATACCAGGCCCCTTCCTGCACGTCCGTAAACGTACCAAGGGGGCAGAATTTGAAACCGAAATCATTTGCGTATTGTTCCGCAGCGGAGCCTGGATAGCCATATACCGAAAAGCCTGGAACATAATAGTATCCTTCAAAGGGCACATAATAGAGGCCCGGACCGTAGAATCCGATTTCCTCAACGCTCTCCGGTATGACAATGCTTGTCAGCCAGCGGCAATTGAAAAAAGCAATCCCGATACTCGTGACGCCATTCGGAATCGTATAGCTTCCATGCATGCCTTCGGGACATTCGATAATCACGGTTTTGTCCTTGTTAAAAAGCACGCCCTCGGCATCGCTGCTGAAGAACTGATTCGCAGGATCCACCGTTATGGACTTCATTGCTCCGCTGTTTCCGAAGGCATTATAGCCTATTTCTGCAACATTGGCGGGGATATAAACATGAACCAGGCCGCATTCCAAAAATGCCCTGAACCCGATTTCAGTAACCTCAACAGGGATATTTACCTCTGTAAGCGCATGACTGAAGCAAAATGCTCCCTCCGGAATGATCGTAAGCCCCTGCGGAAGGGTCGCCTCTGTGAGACCGGTATTTGAAAAGGCGTATTCGCCGATGCTGGCGACACTGGCGGGAATATCGATCCCGGTCAGGGAGACGCAATCCTGAAAGGCTGAGGCATTCACGCTGATCACGCCGTCGGAGATGCTGTAGCTTCCCTGAAAAGCAGGGGGACAACGCAGCAATTCAGTTTTCGCTTTATTGTACAGAACCCCATCCGAATCGCTGCAAAGATAGGGATTATCCGGTGAGACATAAAACGCCTCAAGTTGGTCGCAGCCCTCAAGCGAATCAAGACCCTCGATCTCAGGCAGGCCGCTTCCTATGGTAATGGTTTGCAAGCTTCTGCAGTCAAAGAACGCATAGGATAAGAGACTTGTGACGCTGTTTGGAATGGTAAAATCGGTGATACTCTCACAATGGGAAAGGAGTCCACAGCCAAGGCTGGTGACGCCCTCGGAAAGATGCAGCGTCTGAAGGCTTTCGCAATACTCAAAAGCAGAGTCGCCGATACTTCTGACACTCCCGGGGATCTCAAGCTCTGGAAGACATGAACAACTCGAAAATGCATGATCTCCTATGCTGACAATGCTGTCCGGTATGGACGCTTCCTCGAGATTTGGGAGATAGTCAAACGCATACGCTCCAATACTCGTAACGCCGTTCTCAATCGTAAGCGTCTTAACCGAAGGGCGAAGATCGTACCACGGAACGCCGCCTCCCCCGGACATGTTTGCCATCTGACCGGTTCCTGAAATCACCAATTCTCCTGTTATCGCATTGAAAGTCCAGGAGACGTGATCTCCGCAATAACCGGATTGTTCCGCACAGGCGGAGAGCGTCAAACGAGGTGCGGCGGAACAGAGCAGCACCAGGGCCAGCAGGAGGGAGAGCGTTCGTCGCAATGTGTGTTTCATTTCCCATATCTCCTTCATAATTATATTTGTCTGTAGTTGTGCGCAAAAACTATTGTAGCAGAAGCCAATGGAAAATGCAAGGGCAAACGTGAGACAGAAGAGAATGATTCTTGTGGGAGACGGAAGAGAATGATTCTCTGCGTCGGGATTTTTGAATAGGGAAGGAGAACCGGTGGAACAATAGGGAAAATCATCTGTCTAAAGGAGCGAGCAGTATGGACGAAGAACAGAGCGGGAAGCAGTCTCAAAGTGAAATGCTGGATCAGACCCTGGAGCTGGGCTCCGGGCTGGTCCGGACGAAGTACGGAAACATCTATATCCTCACCATCATCGGCCAGATCGAGGGCCACCAGGTCCTGCCCGAGACGGTCAAGACCACCAAGTACGAGCATCTCATGCCCCTGCTGGCCCAGATCGAGGAGAGCGAGCAGGTGGACGGCCTGCTGCTGCTTCTCAATACCGTGGGCGGCGACATTGAGGCGGGGCTCGCCATTGCCGAGCTGATCTCCGGCATGAAGACGCCTACGGTCTCCCTGGTCTTAGGGGGCGGCCACTCCATCGGCGTCCCGCTGGCCGTGGCGGCGAAGCTCTGCATGATCGCCCCCACGGCGGGAATGACCATCCACCCCGTCCGCATGAGCGGCACCGTGGTCGGGGCCCCGGCCACCTTTCAGTATTTCAACCGCATCCAGAGCCAGATCACGGACTTCGTGGCCGCCAACTCCCACATCTCCAAAAAGCGCTTCACCGAGTTTATGATGGCGACAGGGGAGCTCGCCACCGACGTGGGCACCGTCCTCTACGGCAAGCAGGCCGTGGACTGCGGCCTCATCGAGCGCCTGGGCTCCCTATCCGAGGCGCTGGTGGCGCTGCACCAGATGATCGGAAAAAATACTGGAAATTTTGAATAGGATGTGTTATAATACTTCTAATGTGGCGTCATATCGCCCTCTGGAGGTAGCAATGACCATTCTTGCCGCCATCTTGCTGGCCCTGGCCGCCGGGATCACGGAGATCTTTCCCGTGTCCGGCACGGGCCACCTCTACATCCTTGCAAAGCTGTTGGGCGTTCCCGCGTCCGGGGCGGAATTCCAGTCCTTCCGGGGAATGCTCTATTTGGGCGTCGCTTTTTCCGGCGTCCTGTTCTACCGCACCCAGCTCTACGACATGGCCCGGGAGAATCTGGTCCTGCTGGGGCTGGCCCGGCCCGGCTCCAGGCAGCGGGGTGAGCCCTTTGGCCGCCGCCTTGGTCAGCTCCTGCTGCTGGCGACCTTCCCCATGCTCCCGGCCCTCCTGCTCAACGGGCTGCGGACGGAGATGGAGCAGGGGGCTCACACCCTCGCCATCATCAGCGGCCTGCT
>JAGABH010000045.1 GCA_017614755.1 Oscillospiraceae bacterium | reverse complement strand
GCTGCTGTCCATGCTGCCGGAGCAGCTTCGGGATTCCATGGCCCCCCTGATCTTTGAGGAGGACCCGGTCAGCCGGGACATCGTCAAGGCCGCCGACAAGCTCTCGGCCCACATCAAGTGCATCGAGGAGCTGAAGGCCGGGAACCTGGAATTTGTCTCCGCCGCCCAGCAGACCTGCCGGGCTCTGAAGGAAATGGCCCTGCCGGAGGTGGACTGGTTTATGGCCAACTGCCTGGAGAGCTTCGGGAAGAATTTGGACGAGCTTGAATAAAGCCGGGATCGCTTAGTAGTTGTTTCATGGGACGGTCGGAAAATCTTTTCCTGACTTTGAAGCTGCAAGGCTGCTGCAATTTGGCCGGATTGCAGCAGCCTGTTTTCTTGAAAAAACGCCTCTTCTCCGCCGTGCAACGGAGCGTTGCTCCCGGGAAACGGAACGTTTCTTGCGTCCGGCACCGCTCCACATTATGATGAGAGGGACCGAAGGGCCAATTTCATCAAACGGAGGTTTTTACAATGACACTCGGTGAGAAAATTAAGCAAGCACGCATCGACGCGAGCCTGACGCAGGAGGAGCTCGCCTCCAAGCTGACGGTTTCCCGGCAGGCAATTTCAAAATGGGAAAGCGACAAGGGGATGCCGGATATTGGCAATCTCAAAGCAATGGCAGGGCTCTTGAACGTGTCTGTGGACTATCTGCTCGACGACGGCAGCACCCTCGACCTGGGCGTGACCCGGGAAGCGATCGACCTTTCCAACAGCGGAACCGGCATGAAAAAAAGCCGCAAAAACCGTATCGTCTGCGAGAAGTATCCCGGCGCAAAGATCTTTATGCTCATGCCGCGGCGCAAGCTCACAAAAGGGAAAAAAATCATTGACTGGATGGTTTTTCTTCTGACCGATCTTCCCGGGGCAGGGTTTGACATTGCCCATTCCATCGATGAACTTGGCACGGAATACTATCTGGTGGATCGCGGTTCAGAGCAGTATCTTGTCAGCGTTTCCGACGAGTTTTTGGAAAGCCGCCGCCTGGCAGAGCGGATCAACGGCAAGAAGTTTACTCTGGGCGAACACAACTTTCGGCTCGTCCCGCGGGATATCGCCCGGGATTGCGCAAAGTAAGCGGCACGGCAAACAGCGGTGGAATCGCGTCTTTCATGCAATGCTTCACAGCCATATTAAAAGACCGCCGATTGGCGGTCTTTTTAATGGGCGCTTACACCCGCAGCTCCAGATGTTTTTCTTCCCCGTTCAGGAGGTAGCTGACGGTTACCGTGCGGAGGCCCCTTGTGATGGGGCCGTTGTCCACGGCAAGAATCTTCGCTCCTTGCAGGGCGCAGAGGGCGGCGAAGAGCCGCCGCTTTTTTTCGTCGTATTTGCCGAAATCGTCGGAGGCAAAGAGCACCGAGCCGAAGAGGGCGTTGACAATGGCCAGGGTATGCTTCTGCTCCTCGGACAAAGTGGTATTCTCCTCCCGGAGCAGGAACACATCCGGGTCGTTCCGGAAGGCTCTGCCGTCCAGCTGGCGGCGGTAAATGGTGTTGCGCTGGGTATGGAGAGTGGAGGGCCGCTCGTTGTGGAGCCAGCGCATAAAGGGCTTGTCGTCAAAGTCCAGAGACATATCCGGGCCGACGCGGCAATATTCCACCCGGCCAAAGGCGGAGGCCAGGGGCACCCCGCAGCCCAGAATCTGACAGTCCCCGCAGACCTCCCGCAGGAAGTCCATGGCATCGGCCATGATCTCGCCCCGGGTCTTGTCCGGCCGGGAAGTCATGCAGGCGGCATAGAGGAAATCCAGCTTGAACAGGGTGACCCCCATGGCCTTAAAGTGCTCGATGCTCTTTCGGATATAGTCGCGGACCTGGGGATTGTATGGGTCCAGGGCGTAGTGGCCGGACCAGTTGCCCCCGGTGTAGACCCGCTCCCCGTCCTTGTACTGGAACCAATCGGGGTGGTTCAGGAAGAGGGCGGAATCCTGCTCCGCCACAAAGGGGGCCAGCCAGATTCCCGCCTGATAGCCGTCCTCCAAAATCTTCTGGATAATGGGCTCCAGACCGTCGGGGAACTTCTCGGCATTGGCCGTCAACCAATCGCCCACGAAGGGCTCAAAACCGTCGTCAATCTGGAAGATATGGGGCTTCACCGGCAGGGTCCGCATCCCCTCCAGGTCCCGGAGAATCTGGGCCTCGGAGATATTCTGATAGCAGTTGTACCAGCTGGTGTAGCCGATCTTGGGCTCCGCGGGCAGGGCCTTCACCCCCAGGGCCCTGAACCATGCGTCGAAAACCGCGTTTTCCTCCCCTTGCGGGAAAATCAGGTCCAGACCGGTAAACGCCTCCCCGGGCAGGAGGAAGCGGTGGTGGCAATCCTTCTTGAACAGAACGCTGTTTTCATTGGGCTTGATGATGATTCGGGTAAAGCCCGTATCCTCCGCCAGGGAGGCAAAGAGGGAGTAGGTCGCGCTCCGGCGGATATAGGCATAGGAGTAGCCCTTCTTATAGCCCTGCCGCAGATCCTTCCGGTAGACGGCGTCGGCAAAGTAGCCGTCCCCGTACTGAGACAGGCCGAAGCGCCTGTCCAGGGCCTTGGGCACATAGCGCATGGCGGCGTCGTACTGCTTTCGGGTCCGCTCCGGGCTGTAGGTCCAGCTCTGAAAGCCGTTGAGGAAGAAGGCGTCCGCCAGGCCGCAGTCCACGGAAAAGAGGGCGCTGACCTCCTCCAGCTCCACAACCTCCCGGCCTGGATTCCGAAGCGTCAGGGTATAGCGGTCATTCTCAAACCGCTCCTCCGTCTCGATGGGGCCGGAAGCCCTGACGGTGTTGTGCAGCAGCTCCATGATTACCGCTCCTCCTTGCTCTCAATGGTGCTCATAACCTTCTTCTCGTTATAGAGCGCCAGAAGCACCGCGCCAAGCACGCAGAAGACCACAGCCACAATGGCCACAATCCGCAGGCCCAGCGTCGAGGCGGTGATCTCGTTGGAATTAGCGTTCTGCGTGGTGCCAATGATTGCGAGAGAGGTGAAGCAAAGCATGGCCAGCGCCTGGCCCCACTTCATGGCAAAGGTGCGGGCGGCAAAGAACATACCCTCCCGGTTTTCCCCGGTGACAATTCCGTCGGCCTCCGCCACGTCCGCCACAATGGCCTGGGGAATAATGCCCAGCAGCGCCATGGGGAAGGCGGCAATCACGCAGATTGCCACGCCGAAGACCATGCCGGGCAGCGGCAGAACGCCGATCAGCACCGTCATCAGGTAGGCCAGAGCCAGGCCCAGGAAGCCGAAGATTACCATCTTCTTCTTGCCGTGCCTGCGGACAAAGCCGTTGACAAAGGGATAAAAGCAGGCGGAGAGCACCGTCATACCGCCCATAAATACCATGGTCATGCCCTCGTCCAGTCCCATGGAAACCTTGACGAAGAAGGGCAGGCCGGTCTGGAAGAGGGTCAGGCCCACCCAGTACATGATGTCGGAGGCGGCAAAGACCCGGAACTCCCGATTGCGGAAGGTGGCGGCCAGGGATTTGAACACGCTGGAATTGGAGGGCTTGGAATCCACAAACTCCCGCTCCTTCAGCAGGAAGGTGGGCAGCAGCATACACACGCAGGCAATCACCGCCAGGACGATAAAGCAGATTCGGTAGCTCCAGTTGAAGCCCACCGCGTCCCGGAGCATCCCCGCGAAGACGAAGGGGGTATAGGCCAGCATGGTGCCGGCAAAGAAGGTCAGGGAAATGGCGGTGGAGATGAACATTCTGTCATCCTGGGTCTTGCCGAACTCGGAGATCAAGGCGGTGTAGGGGGTGCAGTACATGGTCATAAACAGATAAAACAGCACCACGAACACGGAAATCCACACCACGTTCAAGCCGCTGATTTCGTTCACCGGGGCGCAGAACAGCAGAACCGTCACAATAGACAGGGGAATCGCCGCGTACTGCATGAACGGGATGCGGCGGCCCCGCTTATTCTTGCTGCGGTCCGAAAGATTGGCAATCAGCGGGTCGGTAACCGCATCGAACACACGGCTCAGCGCGGTAATCAGCCCGAGGATTGTTAAAAAGCCCAGAATCACAAGGCCTGGCTTGATAAACTGGGTCGCGCCGGCGTCAATGTCGCCCTGGGTGGGCAGATAGAAGGTGACAAACCAGGCGCCGATGATGCCGCTCAAAATCGACCAGCCCAGCTGGCCGATGGCAAAAATGATCATTTGTTTTTTCGTCAGTCGCTTCATAACTCCTCCTGTTTCACTTCCGAAAGAGCTTGACAAAAGACCTCTCGGATGATAGCCTAAAATCAGCAAACACATCATATCGAAATCTGCTTGGATTGTCAAGAAAACAGCGAGACTACACAAAAATTACACGAAGGAGGAGATTGCCGTGTTAGAGAAATCCAGAGAGATTTTCGGGAATCCCATGTCTGAAAAGGACGTAAAAAAAGCCGAAAAAACCAAGGAAAAGTTTTTGAAGAAATACGGCGACGACAGCAAGGCAGACTACCGCTTCGCGCTGAAGGACAATCCCGTGCTCTCTGCCCTCGGAACGAAGGAGCTGGTCTCCGGCGAGGGCGCGGTTTTCTCCGACAAGACGGTCTTTGTGGGCAATATCCGCATGGGCTTCGGCCACTACCGGATTTCCATGGCCATGGCCTCCTGCGCCAGGGCGCTGGGCTATGAGCCCGTATGGGTGGACCTCAATTCCTTCCAGGACTCCACCTGCACCAAGATCATCTCCGGCCAGAACAACCTCTATTCCATGGGCTCCCGGCTGAGCCAAAAATCCAGGCTCTTCAACAAGCTCTACTGGGAGCCTCTGAATTCCGAGGGCTTCCGGAAGCTCAGCTACAACTGCGCCGACCAGGCCAGTGCGGAGCTCATGGCGAACCTGCTGAAAAATCTGCCCAAGGATCTGCCCTATGTGGCCACCCACGTTTGGCCCGCCCAGGCCGCCATCCACGCGGGCTTCACCAGAGTGGTAAACGCCATTCCCGACAACTGGCCCATGGCCCTGCACCTGGCTCAGGGAGCCGCCCACACCATCCAGACCTACTCCGCCTGGCTGGGCTACAAGGCCCTGCGGGGCATGGACAAGTCCCGCTCCCTCAAGCCCATGCCGGAGGGGGATATCGTCTACACCGGTCACTACGTGGATCACGAGCTGGTGGCCGATCTGGAAGACGACACCGCCCGCCGGGTGGACCGTTTGCAGAACGGCAAGGCCAAGCGCTATCTGCTGACCGTGGGCGGTGCGGGAGCTCAGCAGGCCCTCTTCGCCTCCATCATCCAGGCTCTGCTGCCGGAAATTAAGGTCGGGAAGGCTGTACTCTTCATCAATGTAGGCGATCACAAAAACGTCTGGGAGGGTCTGAAAAAGGCCGTCCCCGCCCTGGGCTCCGCCCAGGTCTTCCTGAACGACTACAACCGGGCCCGGGCCTATGCCGAGGATGCCCGCACCGGCGAGGTCAAGGGTATTGTGGGCTTCTGCCATGAGGACATCTTCGCCGCCGTCTACATCACAAATCTGCTGATGCGGGCAAGCGACGTGCTGGTAACCAAGCCCTCGGAGCTGGCCTTCTACCCAATCCCGAAGCTGTTCATCCAGCACGTGGGCGGCCACGAGGTCTGGGGGGCCATCCACTCCGCCGAGGTGGGCGACGGCAGCTATGAGGCGGCCCCGGGCCGGGAGACCACCGATATGATCCGCCTGCTCCAGCGGGAGCCGGAAATTCTGCTGAAGATGAACGACTGCATCCTCAAAAACAAGGCCGCCGGACTCTACAACGGGGCCTACGAGGCAGTCAGACTGGCGGCGAAATAATCGCCAACCGACGGCAAATTGCTGCCGCTTCGGTTCCCCGTCCCCGATTGCTGGAGATCTGTTGCCGAAATTGCCAAAACTGCCTGAATTTTCTATTGAATTTCACTCCCCGGCGTGTTATAATATGTTAAATTTTGTCACAATTCATCGCTGGGAGTCGATTTTATGGTCGCAAAAATGAAAGATAACCTGCACCATGCCACCCAAGCCGTAAAGGGAAATCTCCACAACGCGAAGGAGAACCTTCAGTCCACCCGGGCTGACGTGCTGGCTGCGCGGAAGTGCGAAAACATTAACGATCCCGTTGATACCCATTTCGTGGACTACGTGGGTATGTTCTGGGCCAAGATTTTTATCGCCCTGCACATCATCCCCAACGTAGTGACCATGCTCTCCGGGCTCTCCGGCGTGGCGGGCGGCGTTTTGCTGGCCCTGAACCGGTCCCTGGGGATGGATATCCTCGGGGCGGTGCTGGTTTTCTTCTCCGCTGTCTTTGACGCCAGCGACGGCCAGGTGGCCCGGCTGACCAAGCATTTCAGCCGTCTGGGGCGGATGCTGGACGGCATGGCGGACGCCTCTGTCTACGCCACGCTCTACACTGCCTGCGTCTGTCGGCTCTGGAACAGCTCCCTGTTTGTGGGCAGCGATCTGCGCCACGGCATTCTGATCGCGCTCGGCGTGATTACTTTCGTGGCCTATGTCGCCCAGTGTCAGCTTCCGGACTACTTCAAAAATGTACATATGTACATGATCGACAATTCCCGGGGCAACGAGCTCTCCCGGATGAAGCACATCCGGGCGGAGCGGTCCCAGGCCAAGGGCTTTGCCCGGTTCTCCCTGTTCTGCTACGGCTTCTACACCGGCGCCCAGGAGCGTCGGGCTCCCCAGACCCAGCGGCTGCTGGACGCCATCGAGGTTCACGGCAAGAACGAAGCCGTCTGCGACGCCTTCTACGCCGAGAGCCGGAAGCTGGTGAAGCTGACAAACCTGCTGACCTTCAACCTGCGGACCGCCGTGCTGCTGCTTTTTGTGTTCCTGCACTTTGAGCTGGGCGCCATGGGCTTTGTGCTCCTGGTTCTGGAGCCCATCCGCCTGGTTCTCCTGCACCGCTACGAAAAGCTGAGCCGGACTCTGCTGCCCATGGTTGCCTCTGATGGGAACTGAACTGGAATGGAAATACGCCGTACCGGAGCCCTCCCTGCTGGATGAGATTCTGGCCTCCCCGGAGGTTCAGAGCCGGATTGTAGAAGCTCTCCGGCAGTATCATATGCGGAGCGATTTCTATGACGCCCCGGATCTGCGCTTTTCCAGAAGCCGGATCACCCTCCGGCGCAGACTGGAAAATGAAAGCTCCGTCCTCTGCGTCAAGGCTCCCCCCGCTCCGGGGGCGGACCCCCATCTGCGGGGAGAGTGGGAGCTTGCAGGCGACGATCTGGCGGCCGCCCTGCCCCGGCTGGTCGCTCTGGGGGCGCCGGAAGCGCTGT
>JAGABH010000044.1 GCA_017614755.1 Oscillospiraceae bacterium | reverse complement strand
GGCGCTGAACCGTGCCGCACCGGTGTGCGCCGCTGCGGAACCGGGTGCGGGTTGCTGCGGGGTTCGGAGCGTCGAGGGCGCCGCCCCCTACAATCGCTTCTTACTTCTCAATTCTTACTTGTTGGTTACGTAGCCCTCCGCGGCCAGCAGGGCCTGACCGTCCTCGGTCATCAGCCAGTCGAAGAGGATGCGGGTGGGGCTGCCGTCCTTGGCGGCCTTGGCAATCACGCAGTAGTAGGCGTTGCGGTGGGGGTACTGCTCGGAGGCGATGGTATCCCGGTTGGGCTCCACGCCGTCCACCTTCAGCAGCTTCAGGCCGGTGGCCATTTCCATGTCGTGAGCGTAGTAGTAGACGGAATAGCCAATGGCGTTGCCGCTGGCGTCATAGCTCTTGACAGCCTCCATCAGATCGCCCATGGAGCCGGGGTAATACTCGGCGGGGGCCTCCATCAACGGAGTGTCCTTCATCACCAGCTTCTTCATCAGAGCCTGGGAGCCGGCGCCCTCGTTCCGCTGGAGGGGAACGATCTCAGCGTCCTCGCCGCCCAGCTCCTTCCAGTTGGTGATCTTGCCGGAGTAGATGTCCCGGAGCTGCTTGGTGGTGATGTTGTCCACAGGGTTGTTCTCGTTCACCAGGAAGACCAGGGCGTCGGTGGCAATCTGCTCGATGTCATAGCCGAACTTGGCGTCGTCCATCTCCTGGAAGACCGCGGCGTTGGGCTCGCCGGCCACGATCAGGTCACAGTTTCCGTCCTTCAGGTTCCGGAAAGCCTGAGTGGTGCGGTTGAAGTTGATCAGGTCCTGCACGCTCTCCCGGCTCTCGCCCAGCAGCACGGAGCAGATGGCCTCCGCCATGGGCAGGCAGGCGGTGGAGCCGTCCAGCCGGGGGAAGTTCTCCCGGGTGAAGCGGAACTCCGTCACCGCGTCGGTGGGCTCGGCAGTGGTAATCACAGGCGCATCGGTGGTCGTGGGCTCTGTCTTTTCCGTGGTCTGGGGCTGGGTTTGGCCCGTGGTCTGAACGGGAGCTTCGGTGGTAGTCTGGGGCTTGTTCTCACAGCCCGCCAGCAGAGTGGCCGTCAGGGCCAGAATCAGGATCGCGATGATGAATTTGTTGTTGCGCATTTTTCATTTTCCTCCTCATGGAAATTTTTTCAGCCTTGCGTTTTTCAGCAAAAAACGCTCCGCTTGTAAGACGTAATCCGGCGCAAAATGTTTCATCCGGAATCAAAAAAATTTTTACGCCGAAGCTCGTTTTCGCATTCATAAACGCATTTGCATTATAACATTTCCACCGGGAAATTGGCAAGACTGATTTTGCTTTTCCGCCCGGATTCACGCAATTTTATGAGCCCCAAAAAATGTTCCGCCGAAACGCAAAAATCTCGTTGCCAAGGGCATCTTTTTTTGTTATACTGAGAGGCGGAGGTGTTACAGATGCAGCTCTTTGACAAGCTACAGCCCTACTGGCCGGTCATCGCCGCCTCGCTGGTGTTTATACTGCTGGGCCTCTGGTGGCGGTTCTACGCAGCCAGGGCCATGGAGCGGAGCCCAAAGTCCATTGAATGGGTCCGGCGCTACCGCACCGGCGGCTTTCCCTTCCGGCGGAAGCTGATGGGCAGCCCCAAGCTGCACGTCTGGGCGTTGCTGGCGGTTCTGCTGGCGGCGGGCGTTCTGGCCTGGGGTCGGCTCGCGAACATGGGGATGATTCTCTCCGGCAGATCCGGCAGCCTGTTTTCTGATTTCTACGGTTTTTTGCGGCTGACGCTGGCCCTTGTGGGTGCGGGCGCGGTTTACTGCCTGCTGAACGTCCTGTTCGGCAGCCCTTGGACCGCTCTTCCCGGGGCCCTGCTTTTTGCCGCCTCCGCCGCCCGAGGCCATGAGGGAAACTCCCTGCTGGCCCTGAGTCTGCTGTTTTTGCTGCTCTACCTTCGGGAGGACAAGCCCGGCTTCCCCGCCGAGCTGCTGTATCTGGCGTCGGTTTTGAGCCTGTCTCTGGCCGTGGCCGCCCAGCCCGCTCTGCTTTGGCTTGCCCCCTGCTATCTGCCGGTGCATTGGTACAAGCTGGACCATCAGCTTCGCACCCGCCGCCTCCCCGGCAAAAAACTGGGGCTGACCATGGCGGCGGCCCTGGTGACCTGGATCGTTGCCGCGGCTCTTGGGTCCACCCTGCACCCCCTGCTGGCAGAGGGTGCGGCGGTTCCGTTGTTCTCCTTCTCCCGCTTCGGCCCGGCTCTGCGGACCCTGACCCGGGACGCCATTCACAGCTTTGCCCTTCCCGCGCTGAACGGGGTCGTTGATCTGATGGTGGACGCTCCCCTGCTGGGCTTCGGCCTTTGGGGCTTCTGCTCCGCCTGGATTCTGGCGAGAAAACGCCGGGACGCTCGGGGCTACTTCGTCCTTGGTGTGCTGGCGGGCGTGCTGCTGGTCTGGCTGATTACCTGGAGCTTTATGCCCACTCTGGGCCTGACCCTCAGCGCGGCCTGCATCCTGCGGGACGCCAACCTGGGCCGAAAGCGGATTCCCGCCCTGGCTCTGACCCTGCTGGGTGTCGCCTGGTATATCTTCATTCAAACGGCCGCCTGGGCGCTTCCCCTTTCGGCGGAGCTCCAGGCTCGGCTCATGTAACGCAACGCATTAAAGGAGGAACACACTATGATCGCACTCGCCTGTGACCACGGCGCACTGGCGCTGAAGGAGGCCATCAAGGCACATCTGGACAGCCGGGGTCTTGCCTGCAAGGACTTCGGCACCAACAGCCCGGACAGCTGCGACTATCCGGATTTTGCCGGACCTGCCGCAAAAGCAGTCGCTTCCGGGGAATGTGAAAAGGGCATCGTCTGCTGCACCACCGGCATCGGGGTTTCCATCGTGGCCAACAAGGTCCCCGGCGTCCGCTGCGCCCTGCTCCACGACCACATGAGCGCCCGCCTCACCCGGCAGCACAACGACGCCAACATGATGGCCCTGGGCGCCGCCGTCACGCCCCCTATGATGGCCCTGGAGCTTGTGGATATTTTCCTGGACACCGAATTCCAGGGCGGCAGGCACCAGCGGCGGGTGGATAAGATCACGGCGCTGGAGAAGTAAAAAGGAAAAAGTAAGAAGTAAGAAGGAAGAAGTGCGGTGCGGCCTCCGCCCGCCCGCCGCAAACTCTTCACTCTTCACTCTTCACTGCGCCCGCAACGCGGGC
>JAGABH010000043.1 GCA_017614755.1 Oscillospiraceae bacterium | reverse complement strand
TGACCAGGACGTCGCTGGCTTCGTTGGCCTGGGCCTGATGACTACCGACCGTATGGGCGGCATCATCTACAACGCCATTGAGGGCGAGACCGTCAACTACAACGGCACCGATTACCTTTACACCGGTCCCGCTGACCTGAAGGTCGAGTATGACGCCGCCGCCGACCGGACCACCTACACGGCTAAGATCCGTGATGACCTGAAGTTCTGGGATGGCACCGCCGTCACCGCCAAGGACATCATGTTCACCTACTACACCTACCTGGATCCCTCCTACGTCGGCCCCTCCTCCCTGTCTTCCTACGACATCGTGGGCCTGACGAACTGGAGAACCCAGACCTCCAACGCTGTCTATGAAAAGTACAAAGAAATCGCCGAAAAGATGCTGAAAGACCGCCGCGGTGATGGCTATATTGCAAACGACTTTTATTCCGAAGAAATGTACAACTCTTTCTGGGGCTGGATCGACGAGCAGTGGGCGTTCACCGTCCAGTGCATCTACGACTATATCCACAGCAACTACGCCGCTGACGACTACGCGCCCATGATTGGCAGGGATACCTATGCGGAGATTGCCGCCAACGAAGGCCTGATGTGGGCCTACGCCATGCGTCTGTGGGGCTTCGGCAGACTGAATGGTGATGGCTTGTTTGCAGACTCTTGCGGCCTGTACACTTGGGACTTGGTTACAACCTTCCCCACCAAGAAAGACTTTATCGCTGTCACCAAGCTGGCTTATGACAACGACCCCGAAGTGTTCTTCGACACGGAAGCTACCGGCAACGAGGGCGTCTCTATTGTCGAATATGCCACCGATAAATTGATCTGCACCTACGGTCCTCAGGACGCCGAAATGGGCGGCAAGGGCATCTCCTCCATCGAGGGCATCAAGATGATCGACGACTACACCGTCTCCGTCACCCTGGAGGGCTACTCCGCTCCCGCTGTCTACAGCATCCTGGGCATCACCGTTACCCCCATGCACTACTACGGCGACGTCAACAAGTGGGACCCCGACAACGGTATGTACGGCTTTGAGCGCGGTGATTTGGAAAAGGTCCGCTCTCTGACTTCGATTCCCCGGGGGGCAGGTCCCTATGTTTTCGAATCCTACCAGGGGAAGGTCGTTACCTTCAAGGCCAACCCCAACTACTACAAGGGCGAGCCCAAGATCCAGACCGTTCTCTTCAAGGAAACCAACTCCAGCGAAATCGCTGACGCCATCGCCGCCGGCGTAATCGATTGCGGCGAGACGACCGGCTCCCGCACTCGTTTCGAGGAGATCGCCGGCTACAACTCCAACGGCGAGATCACCGGCGACGTCATCACCACCTCCAAGGTTGACAACCTGGGCTACGGCTACATCGGCCTGAATGCCTCCACCATCAACGTGGGCTACGTGCCCGACTCTGCTGAGTCCAAGGCTCTGCGCAAGGCTCTGGCTACCGTCCTGGCCGTGTACCGGGACGAGGCTTACGACTCCTACTACGGCGAAGCCGCTTCCGTCATCCAGTACCCCATCTCCAACACCTCCTGGGCCGCTCCCCAGCCCTCCGACCCCGACTACAGGATCGCTTTCTCTGTGGACGCTCAGGGCAACGACATCTACAACGCCAAGATGAGCGCCGAGGAGAGGTACGCCGCCGCCAAGGCCGCTGCCCTGACCTGGTTCGAGGCTGCCGGCTACACCGTCGAAAACGGCAAGGTCACCGCCGCACCCGAGGGCGGCAGGACCGAGTTCGAGGTCATCATCCCCGCCAACGGCCAGGGCGACCACCCCTCCTATATGGTCCTAACCATGGCCAGAGACGCCTTTGAGTCCATCGACATCACCCTGATCATCCACGATCCCGCTGACTCCAACGTCCTGTGGGATTCTCTGGACGTCGGCGCCCAGGAACTGTGGTGCGCTTCCGATGAATCGGCCATTGATCCCGATCTGTATCGTCTCTTCCACGGCGACAACATCGTTTGGGGCTCCAACTATTACCACATCGACGACGAAGAGTTGAACCGGCTTATCATGGAGGCCCGTTCCTCCGACGACCAGAGCTTCCGTAAGGCTGCCTACAGGGAATGCCTGGACATCATCATGGATGCCGGAGTGATTGTCCCTGCTTACCAGCGTCAGAACTGCATCGTCTTTTCCACTCAGCGCATCAATATTGCAACCTTGACGCCTGACATTACCAGCTTCTGGGGCTGGACAAAGGAAATCGAGCGGCTGCAGATGAAAGATTCAAATCCTGCTTCTCCCTTTTCTGACGTGCCGAAAGACGCCTACTATTATGACGCGGTGGTTTGGGCCATTGAAAAAGGCGTCACCGGCGGGACCGGCAATGGCAAGTTCAGTCCCCAGGCGATCTGCACCCGGGAACAGATTATGACCTTCCTCTTTGCGGCAGCGGGTCGGCCGACCTCTGCACCGGCTGAAAATCCCTTCACCGATGTAAAGCCTAACCATTATTTCTACAATGCCGTGATGTGGGCCGTAGAGAACGGCGTTACCGGCGGTGTGGGCGGCGGAAAATTTGGTGCAGGCCAGAACTGCACCCGGGAGCAGGCTGTGACCTTCCTCTGGAAGGCAATGGGCAGCCCGGAGCCTTCCGGAACGGTATGTCCCTTCACCGACGTGAAAGCCGGGCAGTACTATTTCAAGGCCGTTCTGTGGGCCGTGGAAAACGGCGTTACCGGCGGCGTCGCACCCGACAGATTCGGCGTAGGTATGTCCTGCACCAGAGCCCAGATCGTGACCTTCCTCTACAAATCCTACGGAGGAAACTAAACTGAACCTAAAAAACGCTGTGCCGCGGCACAGCGTTTTTTGTCCATTAGGCTTTTCCGTGTTTACATGGTTTCCTGCTTCAATGCGTCGATGGGGTTGTCCTTTCTGATCTTGCCGGTGGCATAGAGCATGGTGGCGAAGACCACCAGGAAGACGGAGCCTGCGGCAATGGCCATGGCGGTCCAGGGCAGGCGGTAGGAGGTGATGAAGGCGTTGGTTACGGCCTTCCAGATCAGCCAGCTGATGCCGATGGACACCGGCAGACCCCAGAGCAGGGCCTTGCTGCCGTAGAGCAGGCACTCAAAGCGCATCATCCGGCCAAAGCTCTTGTCCCCCATGCCCACGGATTTCAGGGTGGCGAACTCCCGCCGCCGCAGGGCCACGTTGGTGGAGATGGTGTTGAAGACGTTGGCAGCCGCAATCAGGGAGATCAGAATGATAAAGCCGAAGGTGAAGACGTTCAGCACCAGCAGGGCGGCCTGCAGGCTTTCCCGGCCGTCCCGGGTATCGTTGACTGTGTATTCGTCGTTCAAAGCCAGCTCGCTGAGGATGCCCTCCACCTCAGCCTTTGCGGTCAGGTGCTCCGGAGCCCGGAGGAAGAGCAACGCTTCCTGGGAATGAATGTCTTTTTGGAGCGCTTCCGTACCGGTAAGGGGAAGATAAATGGTCAGCGTGTTTTCCGCGGAAACGAGAGGACGTTTTTCCAGCATCCCGCCGATCACCAGCTCCTTGCGGGCTGTGGCCTCCTCCAGGGGAACGTAGACCAGGTCGTCGGTGTTATAGTTTCCGTATTCGTCCACGTCGTCCTCGGAAATGAAATAGTAGCCGGTCAGATGATCTTCGTCGTCGTAGACAGAACCGTTGACAATCATATGCTCCCGGGGCAGCAGAAGCTCCATGGTCAGCGTCAGGGGAAGGGCGCTGCTGCGGAACAGGGGACAGGGCTGGTAGGCCGTACCGCTGTCGCTGTAGATGAAAAGAAGCTGTGTGGCATAGGCCACGGCCTGGCGGGTTTCCGGATTCACCCCGGCCTGGGCGCAGAGTGCGCTGTAATCCGCCTCCGGCAGGAAACACAGCATACCGGACAGGCAGAAGGAGCCGTTCTCCCGATGCAGCATTGATTCGACGGCCTCCGGCGTCATAGCGGCCTCCGGGCTAAGAAATTCCTGACTGGTGCAGACGGTGAAAGCCGCTTCCTCCACGTGCTCCGCGGAGAGGAGTTGATCCGCCAGAGCAGCCAGATGCTCTGTGCTGTCACCGGCTTTGAAATTCAAGTCGCTGACCACCAGGTCCGCTTCGGATTTGCTGACGGTGTCTCCGATATCCCGCCGCAGGTAGTCCGCAAAGCAGAAGGCGGAGACGAAGAGGACAATGCTCATAAACAGGGAAACCACGGTGGAGCGGTACTGCTTGCGGCTGCGTTTGAAGTTCTTGGCAGCCAGGGTTCCCGGGAAGCCGAAGAGCTTGCCTGTGAGGGGGGAGACCCTGACCTCTCTTGACCGCACCTTCACGTCGGTGCTCTGCCGGATGGCGGTGATGGGGGAGAGGCGGGTGGCCCGTCTGGCCGGAATCCAGGCGGAGACCAGAGCGGTGAACAGACCGATTCCGGCAGCCAGCAGCAGAGAGGGCGCATGGAGGACCAATTTGATGGGGATGCCCTTCGCACCGTCCAGCTGTACGATGCTGTCAAAGGCGGGACGCAGGAAGCGCAGGGTCAATCCGATGCCGCCGCAGCCTACCAGCAGACCCAGGGGAATGCCGACAACGCAGAGCAGAATGGCCTCCGTCAGCACGGTCCGGCGAATCTGCCGGTTGGTGGAGCCGATGGATTTCAGCAGGCCGAACTGCTTGGTTCGCTCGGAGACGGAGATGGAGAAGGAGTTGTAGATCAGGGCCACGGAGCCCAGGAAAATCAACCCGAAGAGGATGGTGACAAGGCCGCTGATGACCTGTTCCAGCCTCCCGTTTCCGGAGACGCCGGAGTAAAGCAGCAGGTCCTTGTTCTCGCTGCTGACGGAACCGTAGTTGTGGGCGGCCAAAAAATCCAGCGTATCATTGATTTGATCCAAGGTGAAAAAGGCCTTGTGGTCCGTGCTGAGTTCACCTACGGTCAGAGCCAGGGAGCCGGGAAGCTCAGAACCTTCAATGTCATAGGGAAAACGGTCATAGACGCCCACAATGGTCCAAACGTCCTCCGTGGTGCCAACCAGATGCTCTTCCTCAAAAAGATAGGAGTTATGCTCGCCCAGATGGCTGCCGTCCAGAGTTTCCCGCTGGCCTGCCGAGAGTTTCAGGGTTTGGCCCACGGCCAGGTCCGTTCTGGTACAGGCCGCCGCCCGGTTGGAGATCAGAAGCTCCCGGCTGTTCTGGGGCATCCGCCCCTCCAGAAGTCGGACAGACACCAGATCCGTGAAATTCTCAGACATGGAGCTGATGCGCAGGTAGGGGTAAAACTGATCTGTTTTTCCCACCAGGGCCCAGCCAACCCCGTCCAGGGTGGCGGTATTCTCCACCTCATCCTGGGTGCGGAGCTCTGCCAGCTCCGCGTCGCTTATTTCGTCGTACATACCGTGATAGGCGCCCACGTCGGCAATCGCCACGTTGGCCAGGTATTGCCGCCCGGACCAGGCGCCTTCGGCTACCGCTGTGAACAGGGATACGGAGAGTATAATACCGATAAGGGTTACCAGGGTCCGCACCCGGTTCTTTTTCAGGCAGCGGATGGTGAAGCTCGTCAAAATGCTCATAGCCTTTTTGCTCCTTTCCACCGCACGTCCGCATCGCTGCGGCTGGGAGATTCTTCACAGGAGAGCAAAGGCATTACGCAAAGATCGTCGGATACCAGATGCCGGACGTCTTCGCCCTCCGCGTAACGGAGGCACAGGCCGATGCAGGCCGATTGGATCATTTCCGCACTCATGCCTTCACCCTCTCATCCCGGACGATTTTGCCGTCCTCAATGGCGATAATCCGATCCGCCTGGAGGGCGATGGATTCATCGTGGGTAATCACGATCAAGGTCTGACCGTAATGCTGGTTGGAGAACTTCAGAAGCTCCACGATCTCCTGGCTGTTCTTGGAGTCCAGGTTGCCGGTGGGTTCGTCCGCCAGCACCACCGCCGGAGCGTTCATCAGGGCCCGGCCGATGGAGACCCGCTGCTGCTGGCCGCCGGAGAGCTGGTTGGGCAGGTTCTTCCGGCGTTCCTTAAGGCCCAGGGTGTCCAGCAGCTCCTCCAGCCGCTCCTTGTTTACCTGCCGCCCGTCCAGCAGCACGGGAAGGGTCATGTTTTCCTCGGCGGAAAGCACCGGAATCAGGTTATAAAACTGATAAATCAGCCCTACCTGGCGGCGGCGGAAGATGGCCAGGGCCTCGTCGTCCTGGGCGTAGACGTCCTTGCCGTCCACGAAGACCTTTCCGGCGCTGGGGCGATCTACGCCGCCCAGAATGTGCAGCAGGGTGGATTTGCCGGAGCCGGAGGGGCCGACGATGGCAAGAAACTCGCCCTTCTCCACGGAGAAGGAAATATCGTCCACGGCTTTCACCAGGTTCTCCCCGGTGCCGTAGTGCTTGGATAAGTGTTCAACTTTCAGAATTTCCATGTGATTCATTCCTCTCTTGGATTTTATGGCCCGATTATAACATGGCAATGTGACAGTTGGGTGACAAAACCATAAGCGTTTTGTCACCCAACCATCATTTTTGGATTCATTTATGAAATTACACCGTTCCCGCGTAAAACCGCACTGTGAACTTCGCGCCGCCGGCGGGGTTGTTGGCGGCCTGAACGGTGCCGTTCTGGGCGGCAATGATCTGTCTCGCCAGCGCCAGGCCGATGCCGATGCTGTTTTCATTGGCGTCCTTGCCCCGATAGAAGCGCTCAAAGAGCCGAGGCAGGTCCTCCGGGTCAAGGCCGGGGCCAGTGTCTGTGACGGCCAGCTCCGTGTAAATGGGGGTCTGCCGGGCGGTTACGGTGAGAGTCCCACCCGCCGGGGTGTGCTCCACGCAGTTTTTGAGGATGTTGCCCAGGGCTTCGGCGGTCCAGGCCGGGTCTGCGGTGAGGGCCGCGTCGGACAGGTCCAAAACCAGCTTTTGATCCCGAAGCTCCATGGGAATGCGGAGATTGCGCATCGCCCGCTCTGTCAGGGCTGCCGCCGTCAGTGGCTCGGGCTCGAAGCGCACCACCCCGGCGTCCAGCTTGGAGAGCTTCAGCAGGGTTTCTACCAGCCAGTCAATTCGCTCCAGGGAGCGCTTCAGTTCCCGGGTCAGCCGGAGCCGCTGATCCTCCTCCGCCGCGCCGGGCAGGAGGGAGACCGTCAGATTCATAGAGGTGAGCGGAGTGCGGAGCTGATGGGAAATATCCGCCAGAGCCTGGGAGAGGGTCTGCTTGTCCCGTTGGAGCAGGTCCGCGGATTCCCGCAGCTGGACAGTCATTTTCCGAATTTCGCTGCGAAGAATGGCCAGCTCCCCCTCGGCGCTGTCATCCAAAAGCTGATCCTGGTTGTGAAGAATCCGATCAACGGAACGACTCAGCTCGGCAAGCTCTTTGTAGCGGCGGTGCTGGAACAGCCCGTGCAGCAGCCCGCCCGCCAGGAGGGCCCCTGCGCCGAACAGCGCCGCGGCGGGAGACACCAAAAGCCCCAGGGCCCCGCATACCAGGGCCATGAGGCAGTACAACAGCAGTTCCCGCCGGAGTTCGGGGTTTTTCAAGTCCCTCATAGCGTCATTCGTCCATCCGATAGCCGATGCCCCGGACGGTCTTGAAGAGCCTGGGCTGCTGGGGATCGTCCTCTAACTTTTCCCGCAGCCGCTTGATGTACACCGTCAGGGTGTTGTCGTTTACATAATCTCCCGCTACGTCCCAAATTTCCTCCAACAGCCGCGCCCGGGTCAGAAGTCTGCCCCGGTTGGAGAGGAAAAGCAGGAGAATCCGGTATTCCAGGGCCGAGAGGGAGACCTCCTGGCTGTTTTTGGTGACCACCGCCTTGTCGGCGTCCACCCGCAGGCTGCCCAGGGTCACTACGCTCTGGCTGCCGCAGCGCCGCAGGACGCTCCGTACCCGAGACACCAGCTCCCGGGGCCGGAAGGGCTTGGAGATATAGTCGTCGGCCCCCATATCCAGACCTGCTACCACAGAGCTCTCATCCCCCGAGGCGGTGACAAAGATCACCGGCAGACTGTATTGCTTGGCGGCGGCGCAGACGCCGTAGCCGCTGCCGTCCGCCAGGGAGACGTCCACCAGCAGCAGATCAAAGGCGCCGGGGCCCAGGAGTTCCTCGGCCGCCCGCTGGCCGGTTACGGTTTGCAGAGCAAAGCCCTCGCTTTGCAAGAATTCTGTCATAGAACGGGCAATGGCCGGATCGTCTTCCACCAGTAAGATGCGCTGCATGGCTTCAGCCCCCTTTCCTTCGGGGCTATTATACCCGAAGCAGGGGACGATTGCAAGAATAATTGACAATTGACAGGTGACAGACAACAATTGACAGGTGACAATTGAGAGTTGAAGGTATATTTCAAATTGCCGTTTGAAATATTGGGCTATAATCCCGAAGGGATACCTCAAATTGTCAACCGACACCTGTCAATTGTCCACTGGTTTTCACTTTTCCTTTGAGGGGAACACCACTGCGGCCAGGGCGCCGAAGAGCACCGCCGCCGTGATGCCCCCTGCGGCGGTGGAGAGGGGACCGGTCAGAGCGCCAAGAATGCCATCCTCCTCCACTGCCTTCCGGGTCCCCTCTGCCAGCAGGCTGCCGAAGCCCGTCAGGGGCACGGTGGCGCCGGCTCCGGCCCAGTCCGCCAGGGCAGGGTAGAGGCCAACGGCGCCCAGAATAACTCCCGTCACCACGCAGCCTGTCAGAATTCGCGCCGGAGTCAAAGCGGTTTTGTCAATCAAAATTTGGCAGATCAGACAGATCAGTCCGCCGACGAGAAACGCGCGCAAATAATCCATTGCTGTTTCCTTTCCTGAATATCCACAGGGCGGGCAGAGCTCTGCTTGCCGTCATGCCCTTTGCCGCGGCCAGGAGTCTGGCCGCCCTGCGTCTCAATTCTCAATTACCACCGCGTGGCAGATGGCCGGGATGCTCCGCTTCTGCTGGACCGTGGTAGGGGAGAGCAGGGCCCCTGTGCCGCAGAACAGAATCCGCTTCCATTGGCCCGCAGAGAAGCCGGGCAAAAGCCTGGCGGCCAGAACTACCGCACTGCACCCGGCTCCGGAGCCGCCGCAGTGGACGTCCTGGGCCTCCCGGTCATAGATTAAAACACCGCAGTCGGTGTACCGCTCTCCCAGCCGCACCCCGTCGGCGGCAAAGAACTCCCGCACCATCGCGCTGCCCAGGCTGCCCAGGTCTCCGGTGACGATCCGGTCATAGTCTTCAGGCCTTCTGCCCAGGTCTTCCAGGTTGGCCCGTATGGTCCGGTAAGCAGCCCAGGCCATTGCGGCGCCCATGTTGTTGGCGTCGGTGATGCCCTTGTCCTCCACGGTGCCCACGGTGGCTCCGGTGAGGACAGGGCCGCTGCCCTCGGCAGAGGCCAGCACGGCTCCTGCGCCTGTAACGGTCCACTGGGCGGTGGGAGTCCGCTGGCCCCCGTAGGCCAGGGGAAAGCGATATTGCCGCTCTGCGGCGGCGAAATGGGAGGAGGAAAGGGCAGCGGCGTGCTTGGCGTAACCCGCGTTTACCATGGCCCCAGCCAGCAGCAGCCCTTCCGCCATGGTGGAGCAGGCTCCGTAGAGCCCCAGGGCCGGGAGCCCCGAGCCCCGCAGAGCATAGCTGGAGCCGACGCACTGGTTCAGCAGGTCTCCGGAGAAGACCAACTCCGGCGTCTCCGAGTCCGGGCCCGCCTTTTCCAGCAGCAGGTCCATGGCGGTTCGCTGAAAGTGCGTTTCCGCCTGCTCCCAGGTGTTTTCTCCGTATTTCCCGTCCGGGATCACCAGATCGAAGGATTTGCCCAGAGGCCCTTCTCCCTCTTTTTTTCCTGCCACGGAGGCCCAGGCTGTGACCACAGGCCGGCTGGGGAAGATCATACTCTGTTTTCCGCGGTGCAGAGACGTCATAAATTTCACCTGCTTCATCGAGAATGGGGGGCGGCTGCCGGCCGCCGGGATCAAAACTGTATGATGGCTTTTGTTTCCATAGCATTCCCGAAGCACGCAAAAAAATACCCGGTATTCCGAAGAATACCGGGTAACAGATTCAACTCGATCAGCCAACATGCACGCCGCAGACGAAGCGGGAGGAA
Source organism: Oscillospiraceae bacterium (assembly GCA_017614755.1). GTDB lineage: Bacteria > Bacillota > Clostridia > Oscillospirales > Oscillospiraceae > JAFRPC01. The sequence continues at coordinate 1,482 of JAGABH010000043.1, read as the reverse complement.
TAGTACTCGTTGTCGAGGCTTGTGACGACGACACCGGAGTGAGAGTTGGCGGCGTGGATGAATTGACCGTTGCCGATGTAGATGCCGGAGTGGGTGCAGTAGGAATTGGTGGTGTATGTACGCTCAAAGAGGACAATATCGCCCACCTTCAGATTGCCGCGGGTCACGCGGGAATAACCGCTGTTGTACTGGTTGGTGCAGGTGCGGCCGACATTGTAGCCGAACTGCTTATAGATGTAGTAGACCATGCCGGAGCAGTCAAAGCCGTCAGAGGGGGTGGCACCGCCGTAGACGTACTTGTAGCCCTTGAACTGCATTGCGTAGGCCGCAACCTGCTCGCCCAGAGTGGAGGCAGAGGAGGAGCTGCTGGAAGAGGAGGAGCTGCCGGACTTCTTGCCGGAACTGCTCTCCTTGTAGGTGTTGCCTTTGCTGCCGGCGTTGGTGTAGGGAGTTTCCAGCAGGGTCAGAAGATCGGAACGAACGTAGCCGATCTGACCGTTGAAGCTGACCTTGTACCAGCCGCAGTTGAAGCCGATGATGAAGCAAGTCTCGCCCTTGGGCGCCTGGGCTACCACGTCGGTGTTGGTGCCGGGACCCTTGCGGACATTGCTGGAGGAATCAAACATGGCATAGCCGAGCTTGATGTTTTTCTTTTCGTTGAACTCAATGTAATCCTTGTACATATAGCCAATTTCCAGATTGAAATTGACCAGGTACCAATCGCCCACCTCACGGATGATGACGACGCTGTCACCGCAGGAGGCGGTGGCCAGGATCTTGCTGTCGGTAGAGGCCGAGGCACGCAGACGCAGGGACGAGGCGGTCACAACGCCAATACCGGTTTTGAGTTCTGTTGCGTGAGCCGGGAGGGCAAAGCCCGCCAGTGTGGCAACGCAGAGGATCAACGCGATCAGTTTCGTGCAGATTCGTTTCATATGTACACCCGCTTTCCGATTATTTACCGGCTAAGGCCCGCTCGAGCCAAACACAGCCAACGTCCAGCGCTGTGTAGAAGCCGTCCTTTTCGCCCTTCTTGACGATTCGGTCCTTGGGACGGACCGTCTGGTCGGTGAGCTGGAGCTGTACCGAAACCTTGGTCGCCAGACTGACATCCTGGAAATCCTTGGACTCCAGAATCTGAAGAATGACAATGTATTGATCGGCCATGGAGCCGTAGTAGACGAGATTATCCTTTCGCATCAAGGGATGGCCCTTGTACGTCAGGCCGTTTTGTTCAGCCAATGGAGCACCTCCTTGCTTGGAAATGTAACCAAATTGTAACTCATTGAAACGAGTTTGTCAACCCCTGCGGAGAAAAATTTACAATTTATTGGAGAATTCTTCCGCAATTTCGGGGCGATTTGGTCCAAAAGACGTTGTTTGCGGGGAGAAAAACGGAAAGCGGGGTACCTATGAAATTGTAACAAAGTTGACGAAAAATCTCCGTCAACCTGACAAAACGGGGAGCCTGCGGCGCAGGCT
>JAGABH010000042.1 GCA_017614755.1 Oscillospiraceae bacterium | reverse complement strand
TTCAGGTCAGCGGGACCGGTGTAAAGGTAATCGGTGCCGTTGTAGTTGACGGTCTCGCCCTCAATGGCGTTGTAGATGATGCCGCCCATACGGTCGGTAGTCATCAGGCCCAGGCCAACGAAGCCAGCGACGTCCTGGTCATACGCGGTGTCCGCGTAGAAGGGGCTGAACTTCTGGGAGAAGGCGCTGTAAGCGACAACCAGGGGGGTGTCGTTCACGGGGCCGGGGTTGGCGCTGGTATCAGGGGTGGGAGCAGCGGTGTCGCTGGGCTTATTCTCACCGGTGGTGGCGGGGTTGTTGCCGGTCTCACCGGGCTTGGTGGTGGTAGTCTCACTGCCGGTGCAGGCCACCAGAGCGAAGACCATCACGAGAGCCAGAAGAAGCGCAAGCGATCTTTTCAGAGTTTTCATGCTTTATCCTCCTAAAAAATTTTTATCTAAACACACCCGCGAGGCTCCGCGAGTATGTTTGATACAAGGTCAGGGTTGATACGCGTCGTTGTCCAGCGTATCGGTTTTGATTCTGCGAGCAGTCTTGTAGACGGTAAATTCCGCCGCCGCGGCCAGAATCAACAGGAACGCGAAAAGGCCGTCCATCAGGGAGTAGGGAGCGGAGTCTTCAATGGTGCTGACGGCGTAGACAATCCAGTAGATCCCGCAGCCCAGGGCAGACAGACAAACCACCACGAAGGTGAACATGGCGCTGTGGCCGGTGCGGAGAAAGCTCTTGTCGAAGCGCTGCCGCTCCATGTGGGTGATCTGCGGCGGGATCATCACGGCGCCCATAATCTGATAGCCCAGCGGGAAAAGCCCCATCACCAGAACCGGCATATACCACTTGTGGGTCATGGGCGCGGGCAGCACACACAGGGCTCCCGCGATGGCGGCCGCGGCCACGGCTGTGAGAATCCACAGCAGACTGACAATCTTCCCGTATTCCTCCGGGTCGTTGGTGGGAAGAATCCACCGGCCGTTGTAGGTCACCCGCTTGGTCATGCCGCCGCCGGGGCTCAGAACCTGGTAAACGGTATAGTCGCCGGTGTAGCGGTAACGGCGGCCGATAATCCGATTCGATTTTGTCTCAGAGTTCTGCTTTTTTTTTGCCATTTGGCCGCCTCCGTCTGTCGGAGACACCGTTTTTCGCAAAAAAACCGCTTCTCCCTTTTTCGCTAACCCATTGTATCACAGCACTCTGCATTTTTCAATTAGAATTTAAAAGAATTTTCATATTTTCTTAGATTTGTCAAAATTCCTAATATCTGGAAGCCGTTGTTTCCGGTTTTCCACAAGAATCCACCGGGTTTTCGTGAAGAATATCGGTGTTTTGCCCGCATTATTCAAATATTCGTCGCAAATATTCTGTATGCGCTTTGTTAATTTTGATGAAGAACTGCGCATGAAATACAAATATTCCGAATGGAAATAGTATTTTTATGAGAGAAAGCTGATTGCTATACGGGAATCCCGCCGAAATTCTTTCGCCGCGGGCCCTTTCACCCGGTTTTCGGCACAGAATTTACAGCGCCCGAAAAATCTCCCCCAGCTTCTCATGGAGGACCAGGTTCGCCTCGCCGTCAAAGGGGGTTTCGTCCCGATTGATGAGGACCAGCCGATTGCCCCGGTAATAGCGGATCATCCCCGCGGCAGGCCAGACCGTCAGAGAGGTTCCCGCCACGATCAGCAGGTCCGCCTCCGATATGGCCCTGGCGGCCCGGTACATCACGTCCTGGTCCAGGCTCTCCTCATAGAGCACCACGTCGGGCTTCACCACGCCGCCGCAGTCACAGCGGGGCACGCCCTTGCTGTTCTTCACAAACTCGGCGGAGTAGCTCTTATGGCAGCGGACGCAGTAGTTCCGCAGCACAGAGCCGTGAAGCTCCAGGACGTTTTGGCTGCCCGCCTTCTGGTGCAGGCCGTCGATATTCTGGGTGACTACGGCGGAGAGCTTCCCTTCCCGCTCCCAGCGGGCCAGAACCTTGTGGGTCACGTTGGGCTCGAAGCCCAGGGGCAGCATCTTCTCCTTGTAGAAGTCAAAGAACTCCTCGGGCTTCCGTTCAAAGAAGGAATGGGAGATGATGGTCTCCGGCGGGTACTTGAATTTCTGATTGTAGAGGCCGTCCACGGAGCGAAAGTCGGGGATGCCGCTCTCGGTGGAGACTCCGGCGCCGCCGAAGAAGACAATGTGCCGGGCCTCATCGACCCAGGTTTTCAGCGTATCTAACCTTGAATTCATGGTCTTCCTCCTCCAGTTCCTGAATGAATTTCTTTTCTGCTTTTGTTTTGTCGGGCAGACGGAGCTTGGCGAAGAGGTCCGGACGGCGGCGCATGGTCCGCAGGATGGACTGCTTCCTGCGCCAGCGGGCTACCTTGGCATGGTCCCCGGAGGTGAGAATCTCCGGCACCGGCCGGTCATGCCAGACGGCGGGGCGGCTGTACTGGGGATATTCCAGCAGTCCGTTCCAGTGGCTCTCCTCCTCAAAACATTCCGGGTCGGAGAGAACCCCCGGCAGCAGGCGGCAGACCGCGTCGGTGATGGCCATGGCCGCGATCTCGCCCCCGGTGAGGACAAAGTCTCCCAGGGAGATTTCCTCGTCCACACACTCGTCGATGAAGCGCTGGTCAATGCCCTCGTAGTGACCGCAGACCAGGATCAGGTTTTCATAGTCGGCAGCCAGGCGGCGGGCGTGATCCTGGTTGAAAACCTCGCCGCAGGGGGACATATATATGGTATGCGGCCGGGTTCCCGTCTCTTCGCAGACGTGGGCCCAGCAGCGGTAGAGGGGGTCCGCCTGCATCACGGCCCCCCGGCCCCCGCCGTAGGGGTAGTCGTCCACCTGGTTCTGCTTGTTGGTGGTCCAGTCCCGAATCTGGTGGGTGCGGACGGTGATAAAGCCCCGCTCCTGGGCCCGGCCCAGGATGGACTCGGAAAGAACGTCCCCCACCGTGTCGGGGAAGAGGGTCATAATGTCAATTCTCATCGCTTTCCATTCCTTCGATCAGGTTCACATCGACGTACCCGATGGTCAGGTCGATGGCGGGGACGAAGGCCCTGACGTTGGGGATCATGTACTCCTTCTCCCCTTTCACGATCCACACGTCGGAGGCGGGCATGGAGAGGATCTCCCGGATCGTGCCGATCTCGACGCCGCCGGAACGGACGGGCAGTCCGATGAGGTCCGCGTGAAAGACAGTCCCCGCCGGGATGTGGGGATCGTCCCGGGCGATCAGCAGGACCCGGTCCCTCAGAGCCTGGGCCTGCTCCACGGTGTCGATCCCTTTGAGCTTCACCAGCACGCAGGTCTTCTGCACGCGGGAGGATTCCACGGAGAGCGCCGTTGGGGCGGCCGTCGGCCGCCCGCCCGAGGCGGAAGGTTCTTCCGTTTGGGGACGAGCAATGCTCGCCCCTACGAGGTAAAAGGTCTTGAACCGGGTCAAAAACTCCGGGCTGTC
>JAGABH010000041.1 GCA_017614755.1 Oscillospiraceae bacterium | reverse complement strand
CACGGCTGAAGCCATAGGTCATCTGGGTCAGGTCGTTGGTGCCGAAGCAGAAGAACTCTGCTTCCTTGGCGATCTCGTCAGCGGTCAGGCAGGCTCTGGGGATCTCGATCATGGTGCCGACCTCGTACTTCAGCTCGATGCCTGAGGCGGCGATCACGGCGTCGGCGGTCTTGACGACCTCAGCCTTGACGAACTAGAGCTCCTAGACCTCGCCGACCAGCGGGATCATGATCTCAGGAACGATTTTCCATTCGGGATGGGCCCGCTGGACCTTGATGGCGGCGCGAATGACGGCCTTGGTCTGCATCCGGGCGATCTCGGGATAGGTGACGGCCAGACGGCAGCCACGGTGACCCATCATGGGGTTGAACTCCTTGAGGCTCTCGATGAGGGCCTTGACTTCATCCACGGACTTGCACTGGGTAGCAGCCAGCATCTCAATGTCCTTCTCCTCGGTGGGCACGAACTCGTGCAGCGGGGGATCCAGGAAGCGGATGGTGACGGGATAGCCTTCCAGAGCTTCGAAGAGGGCCTCAAAGTCGTTCTGCTGGTAGGGCAGAATCTTGTTCAGCGCAGTCTCGCGGTCCTCGGCGTTGTCGGCGCAGATCATCTCACGGAAGGCCGCGATACGGTCCGCCTCAAAGAACATATGCTCGGTACGGCACAGGCCAATGCCCTCGGCACCCAGCTCCCGGGCCTTCTTGGCGTCGCGGGGAGTATCCGCATTGGTGCGGACCTTGAGCCGACGGTACTTGTCAGCCCAGCCCATGATACGGCCAAAGTCGCCGCCGATGGTGGCGTCTACGGTCTTGATGATGCCGTCGTAGATGTTGCCGTTGGAGCCGTCGAGAGAAATCCAATCGCCCTCGTGGAACTCCTTGCCGGCTAGGGTGAAGCGCTTGTTTTCTTCATCCATCATGATGTCGCCGCAACCGGAGACGCAGCAGGTGCCCATGCCGCGGGCCACAACGGCAGCGTGAGAGGTCATGCCGCCGCGGACAGTCAAAATGCCCTGAGCGGCCTTCATGCCGGTGATGTCCTCGGGAGAGGTCTCCAGACGGACCAGAACCACCTTCTCGCCGCGGGCTTTCCAGGTTTCGGCGTCCTCAGCAGTAAAGACGACCTTGCCGCAGGCGGCGCCGGGGGAAGCGCCCAGGCCCTTGCCCATGGGCTTCGCGGCCTTCAGGGCGGCGGAGTCAAACTGCGGGTGCAGCAGAGTATCCAGATTTCTGGGATCGATCATGGCCACAGCCTCGGCCTCGGTGCGCATACCCTCGTCCACCAGATCGCAGGCGATCTTCAGAGCGGCCTGGGCGGTACGCTTGCCGGAACGGCACTGCAGCATATAGAGCTTGCCGTTTTCCACCGTGAACTCCATGTCCTGCATATCACGGTAGTGCTCTTCCAGCTTCTTGCAGACGTCCACAAACTCGGCGTAGGCTTCGGGGAACTTCTCGGCCATCAGGTCGATCTTCATGGGGGTCCGGACGCCGGCCACCACGTCTTCGCCCTGAGCGTTGGTCAGGAACTCGCCCATCAGCTTCTTCTCGCCGGTGGCGGGGTCACGGGTGAAGGCAACGCCGGTGCCGGAGTTGTCGTTCAGGTTGCCAAAGACCATGGGCATGACGTTGACAGCAGTGCCCCAGGAGTAGGGGATGTCATTGTCGCGGCGGTAAACATTGGCGCGGGGGTTGTCCCAGGAACGGAACACGGCGCGGATGGCTTCGTAGAGCTGGACCTTGGGGTCGGAGGGGAAGTCGGAGCCGATCTGAGCCTTGTACTCAGCTTTGAACTGCTCAGCCAGCTTCTTGAGGTCGGCAGCGCTGAGCTCGATATCCAGCTTCACGCCCTTTTCAGCCTTCATCTTGTCGATGAGCTGTTCAAAGTACTTCTTACCAACCTCCATGACAACGTCAGAGAACATCTGGATGAACCGACGATAGGAGTCATAGACAAAACGCTCGAACTTGGGATCAGGGTTGCCCTTGATCATGGCGTTGACAACGTCATCGTTCAGACCGAGGTTCAGGATGGTGTCCATCATACCGGGCATGGAGGCGCGGGCGCCGGAACGGACGGAAACCAGCAGGGGGTTCTGCAGATCGCCGAACTTCTTGCCGTTGATTTCCTCCATCTTAGCCACGTACTCCATGATTTCCGCCATGATCTCGTCGTTGATCCGGCGGCCATCCTCGTAGTACTGGGTGCAGGCCTCAGTGGTGATGGTGAAGCCCTGGGGAACGGGCATACCGATGTTGGTCATTTCGGCCAGATTGGCGCCCTTGCCGCCCAGGAGCTCGCGCATCTTGGCGTTGCCCTCGGTGAAGAGGTAGACATACTTTTGGGACATGTAGGTTTCTCCTTTCAATATGATGCGGTGGATCCTTCCGCACATAAAATTTCAGATAATGCGCTTTTGTATTTCTAAATACGCTATACTATAACACTTTTTTTTCTCCATTTCAACGGTTTTTCGAAAAAATCCATGAGAAATGTATGGTTTTTTTATGAATGATTCCCGGTCAACATGATTTTTACACATTGAGGTCTGGAAAACCCTTCCTCTTCGTGGTATAATATATGAAAGAGAATTTGCTGTTTTTGCGGCAGAAATTGGAGGCACCCATGAACTATGAAAAACTCTTCGGTCTGATCCTTGACCTTGGCAGAGACCTGATCGGCTGCGGGGGAGAGACGCACCGGGTGGAGGATACCCTGTATCGCCTTGCTGCTGGATACAATTTCCAATCCTGCAGCATTTGGGTGGTGCCTTCTCTGATTCAGGCTACCTTTACGGACCCGGATGGCGTTGTTCAGACTCAAATCCGTCATGTCAAGGGGAGCAGCCTCAATTTCAAAGCGCTGGATCGGCTCAACGCGATTTCCCGCTGGGCCTGCGCAGAGCAGCCGGACCCGGAGGAGTTTGCGGCGAAATTGGAGGAGTGCCGCTCCGCCGCTCCCTCCAAGACTTGGATATCCTGTCTCGGCTGTGTCCTGGGCGGCTGGGGGTTTGCTCTGTTTTTCGGCTGTGATATTTGGGATTCCGTGATTGCGGCGTTAGCCTCCCTGATGATCTTTTTTATGGTTCGGATTCTTTCTCCCAAAGAAGGAAATCCGCTGGTTCTGAATTTCTTTGTCTCCTTTGTGACGGAAATATTCATTCTCCTGGTCTGCCGCTTCGGACCTGGGAATCACATGGAGACAATCACCATCAGCGTTGTCATGCTGCTGATCAGTGGTCTGGGCGCTTTCAACGGCCTGCGAGACCTGGTGCACCTGGACACGCTTTCCGGTGTGATAAATCTCGCCGCATCTTTTACCGGAGCGATCGGCATTGCCCTGGGTATGGCGCTGCCCATGCTGATTTTCCGGAATTGGGGCGGAGCGGTAGTCTCCATGCAGAACCCGGCCCCGGCCATCCAGATCATTTCTGCTGCTGTGGCCTGTGTGGGCTTTTCGCTCCTGTTCAGCGTGCGAGGGTGGAAGGTCATATACTGCGCCCTGGGCGCAGCGCTGACCTGGGTTGTGTATCTGCTGACCTATCACGCCTACCCTTCCACCTTTGGAGCGACCATGGCTGCCTCCATCTTCAGTGGCCTGTTTGGTCAGATTATCGCCCGCATTCAGAAGTCACCCGCCACAATCTTCTCCACCATTTGTATCCTGCCGCTGCTTCCGGGCTCCGCGCTGTATTACGCCATGTACGGCCTTGTTACCCGGAACTCGAGCCTGTCATACACGAAAGGCGAAGAACTGGGCCTGGTCTGTTTCGGAATGGTTCTTGGTTTTATGGTGGTTGAGGTGGTCAACCGATTTTTCTGGCGCAGACAGCGATAAAGGAAGCGCCGGTCCATCCCGTTTGCCGCAAAGGAGTCTGCCTATGAAGAAAAGCATAAAGATGCTGTTGGTGCTGTTTTTGATGCTCCATGCCGCTGTGTGGATGGGGTGCCGGAAAGAGGAACCGGTCCAGTGGACGCCGGTTCGCGGCGCAGCGCAGACAGAGGCGTCCTCCATGGAACCCGCAGTGACAGAAAAGCGGGTTTCTCAAACGGAAGCCAACGCCGAGTCTATGGCGGAGCAGGGGCAAATTGACGTAACTGAGGTGCCTGCTTCTTCCGTGACCGTGACAACATCCACCTCGCCAAAGCAGGAAGAGACAACGTCTCTTGCAGAGCCGTCGGAGCGTTCCGTCCCAACCAGCCCAGATACTTTTGCCCCTGAAACTACGGCAGGGGATGCGGAAATTACATACATAGCCAACCTGAACTCCAAGAAGTTTCACAGACCGGATTGCAGCTCCGTTGCGGACATGAAGGAGAGCAACAAGCTCTATTTTACCGGCACCAGGGACGAACTGATTGAGCAAGGCTACCAGCCCTGCAAACGCTGCGACCCGTAGCCCCGGACATGAGATAGATTTAATTCATGCGGAAGAGGGGAGACCGGAGGCAAGACCAAAGGAGGAATCCGAAGCGGAGAACGGGATAATCCGAACCGGGGAACAAGCTATTCTGTAAAATTTCCCCTTGATTTTCCCGGATTGACTTGCTATAATAGCGCCGTTGTATATGGAGCGGTATCGAAGTGGTTATAACGGCCCTGACTCGAAATCAGGTGTACCGGAAACGGTACCGTGGGTTCGAATCCCACCCGCTCCGCCAACGCGGTATCATCCGCGCAAGCCGCAAAGCAGAGATGTTTTGCGGCTTTTTCACAAAATTGCAGGAGGTATCTAAAATGGGTTGGACGTTTGGCAATCTTCACATTCAAAAAACTACTGAAGTGACTGGCGATACAATTACTGAAAAGTTAAAAGCCTACTATGCGCAATTCGGT
>JAGABH010000040.1 GCA_017614755.1 Oscillospiraceae bacterium | reverse complement strand
TCCACCATGTGCAACTGCGGTGCGCTGAATATTCGGGATTTTCAGCAGAAGGCAAAGCTGACCCTGGTTTCCGCCACCTCCATTGTGGAGGGCGGCGCCCACGACGTGATCCAGAAGGACACCACGGCCACAGTGAAATAGAAAAATCAGGAATTAAAGTGACGGATGAAAAAGAATTGGGCTGCCGCAGCGGAAATGCTGCGACAGCCCTGCGCTATATGGAAAAAGGAAAGACTACAATCAAAATTCCAGGTTTTTCTCAGTTTCTTTACTGAAAATGTGGGCAACCTTGCCGACGAAGTTGAAGTAGATCTTGTCGCCCATTGCGGGGATACTGTTCATATCCACCGTGGGGACAATCATAATAACATCCTTGCCTTCCGCGGTTACGTGTAAATGAACAGAGGAACCCATCATTTCGGAAACGTCAACTGTGGCTTTAATGCCGGAGTCAGAGAGATCGGTATGCTCCGGGCGGACACCCAGGGTGATTTCCTGGCTCTGTACGTCGTTGGCCAGCAGACGAGCTTCCTTTTCCTGGGAGAGCTCGATTTTCTGACCGCCCAGAAGGACAAAATATTTGCTTCCTTCCCGTTCCAGTTTTGCGTCAAAGAAGTTCATAACGGGCATACCGATGAATCCGGCCACAAACAGGTTCGCGGGGTGGTTAAAGACATCCTGGGGGGTGCCGATCTGCTGAATATAGCCGTCGCGCATGATCACGATCCGGTCACCCAGAGTCATTGCTTCGGTCTGGTCATGGGTAACATAGATGAACGTGGTGTCGATACGCTCTCTCAGCTTGATGATCTCTGCACGCATTTCGTTTCGCAGCTTGGCGTCCAGGTTGGACAGAGGCTCGTCCATCAGCATGACCTTTGGCGCCCGGACAATGGCCCGGCCGATGGCAACGCGCTGCCGCTGACCGCCGGAGAGCGCTTTGGGCTTCCGATCTAGATATTGGGTAATATCCAAAATCTCGGCGGCCTCCCGCACTTTCTTGTCGATTTCTTCCTTGGGCAGATGTTTCAGCTTCAGGGAGAAGGCCATGTTGTTGTAAACGGTCATGTGAGGATACAGGGCATAGTTCTGAAAAACCATCGCGATGTCCCGATCCTTGGGCGCCACACTGTTTACGATCTTTCCGTCAATCAGAAGCTCGCCGCTGGTGATTTCTTCCAGGCCTGCAATCATTCGCAGAGTTGTGGATTTGCCGCAGCCGGAGGGACCGACAAGAACGATGAATTCCTTATCGGCAATATCCAGGTTGAACTCCTGGACGGCTACAACGCCTTCGTCGGTAATCTGCAGATTGACTTTTTTCTTATCAGGTTCTTCCTTTGTTTTTTTCTTGCTCTTTTTGTGCTCACCGCTGACATAGGGATAGACCTTCTTGATATTTTTTAAAACGACTTCAGCCATAGGATTTACTCCTTTCGATGCATTCGGATCAATGAAAACGCGATTGCGGGGAAACTAAAGACTTTCTGTCAGCTGCTGACGAACGGAGTCCATGCGGGCGTCGGACAAACCAAAATCCATTTCCCGATAGCTCCATGCCGCGCGGCCGATCCCGTGAGCTTCGAATACAGGATGAATTACCTGGTACCATTGTAAGGCCTGCTCCGGCGGCACCCGGTCAATCACGCCGTATTCGCCGCAATAGAGGGGCACATTCCGTTCCTCCGCAACTCGCAGAGCCTCCGCGAAAAATGCAGTGAAATAGTCGCTGGAGAGCTTGTCGGAAGGAGAAAAATCCTCCAAATGGGAGCAGTTTCCGTTTAGCTTCCGTTGGCTCGCCGCTATCATTTCACCATAGCTTGCCGTAACAGGAATGCGGAAATCCGGCGTCATAGGCGGCATCCAGGTGGCACCCTGGTGCGTAAAGATCAGCGGCTCATAGCAATGAAAGTTGTAGACAATGTTTTCATCCATTGGCGGAGCAATCGCGGGAACTGAAACCGCACTGTTGTGCCAGTAGCCGCCCACAAGAATCGGAACAGTAGGCGAGATGGCGCGGATGCGTCGGATGCATTCCTGTGAGATACGGTTCCAGGCGTCCATATAGGACTGCTCGGTGACTTCATTGAGCAACTCGAAGGCCAGCAGATCGGTGCTGTCTGCAAAGCGCCGGGCGATTCTGGTCCAGAGTCGATAGAAGCGCTCCTGGAAAGCCTCATTTTCGAAGAAACCGCCTTCGTGTTCATCCGGGTCAAAGGAAAAGCCGGCGGTTTTATGCAGATCCAAAACCATGTGAAGACCGTTTTCTCTGGCCCAGGACACGGCGCGTCCCAGCCGAATGTAGCCCTGTTCCTTGGGCGTGCCGTCAGCTGTTTCCAGAAGATCATAGTCAATCGGCAAGCGAACATGGTCGCAGCCCCAGGACTTGATTACAGCGAAATCAGCCTGGGTGATAAAGAAGTTGTAACGCTCCTCCGAGTGGTCACATTGGGAAAACCAGCCGCCCAAGTTCACGCCCCGTTGGAACCCGGAAAAAATTTTCATACTTTTTCTCACTCTCTGCAAATTACAATATGGGGATCAGGAATCAGCCCTTCACACTGCCCGCGGTAACACCCTTAATAATGGACTTGGACAGCAGAATGTAGGTAATCAGCACGGGGAGGATTGCCAGCAGAATGAACATATAAACCTTGCCCATGTCAAACTTGGAATAGTCCGCGCTTCTGAGCTGGGCAATCATGATCGGAACAGTTTTCAGCTCGGCCTTATCCAACAGGAGAGCCGGAATGAAGTAGTTGTTCCAGGAGCTGACAAAGGAGAAAATCATCTGAACCGCAATTGCGGGCTTCAGCAGGGGAAGTACAATGAAGTTGAAGGTATGGAATTCTCCGGAGCCGTCAATTCGCGCCGCGGCAATGAGATCCAAGGGGAGCACGCTTTCCATGTACTGCTTCATATAGAAGAATACCACGGGCGCAGCGATGCCGGGAATAATCAACGGAATATAGTTGTTGGTCAGATCCAATTCATTCATCATCTGAACAAAGCCCAGGGCGGATACCTGCGCCGGTATCATCATAACCGCCATGATGAAGGTGAAGACCAGCCGCTTTCCCTTGAAGTCATAGGCGTGAATGCCATAGGCGGTCAGGGCGGAGAAATAGGTCGTCAGCACAGCGGTAGCAAGGGCGATGATTAAGCTGTTGAGCATGCCCCGGGGAATGTTGATGGAGGCGTCGTTCCAGGCGTTTTTCAGGTTCGTAAAGAAGTTTTCCTTGGGCAGGAGGGTAAAGCCGGAAGCCAGCTGCGCATTGGATCGGCTGGAATTGACGATCATCAGATAGAAGAAAAACAGACACAGGAAAACCAGGAAGGCAAGAATGGCGTAGACGATGATTCGAAGAACCGTCAGTTTGACCTTGCCTTTCGTGTTATCGCTGATCATATCACATCCCCCTTTCTCTGACGGCGCTGACGGCTGGAATCCTTATACTGCGCGGAGAGCATCCGATAGACAACGCCGCCCAGTGCGCCGGTCACGATGAAGATAATCACAGAGATAGCACCGGCCATGCCGTAGTTCTTGTTCGCAAGATAGCCGTTGAGATACATGACCAGAGTTCGGGTGGTCTCGTTTGGCGCACCGTTGCCCTTGGTCAGAACCTGCGGCACATCGAACATTTGGATACCGCCGATCATGGCTGTAATCAGGCAGTAGACGAAAATCGGCATGAGCAGGGGAAGGGTTACCCGGAAGAATACCTGCCAGGCGTTGGCACCGTCCAGTGTAGCGGATTCAAATAGGGACTGGTCGATACCCATTATGCCGGCCATCAGGACGATGGTCGTGTTGCCAAACCACATCAGGAAATTCATCATTGCGATCATGCCTCGCACGGTGATCCGATGGGAGAAAAAATCAAAGCTAGCGTCGATCCAACCTTTCTCAACCAGCAGAGCCTGGATCGGTCCGACCCGGGAGAACAGAGTGAAGAACAGCATGGAGAAAGCCGCTGCCATGATAAGGTTGGGCATATAGATGACGGTTTTGAAGAAGCCCTGTCCCTTGATATTGAGTCGGGCGCTGGTGAAGAAGATTGCCAAAAGCATTGCGATCACGAACTGAGGCAGCGCACCGATGAACCACATGACCATGGTGTTGGACGTATATTTCAGAATACGGATCGTGCCGCTGGAGTCAGCAGTGAAAAGAGTCTCGTAATTGTCCAGCCCCACGTAATTCGGGCCGATCTCATTCAGACCATCCCGGTAGTTTTCAAAGAAGCTGTTGTAAATGGTCAAAAACTGGGGGACCAGCGTAAAGCAAATGTAGACGACAAAAAAGGGAATAATGAAGAAGTAGCCCCATTTGGCATAGCTGACAGATTTCAGCTGTCTGTCAGGGAGACGGCCGCTGCCGTTTGCGTGCTTTTTCATATCATTTTCCTCCGATTATCAGAATAACTGCGGCAGAGGCATTCGCCCCCGCCGCAGTTGGGTTCATCGGATTATGCTTCCGGGACGTTGATGTTGGCGTAGGTCTCTTTGACGTAGTTGTAGAAGTTCTTCATGGCAGTCTCTTTGTCGACAGAGCCGTTGTAGAACTCCTGCAGCTTGTTCTGCAGGCCCTCGTTCAGGAGCTGGTCATAGTTGGTATGGTTTTCCCACTTGATATCCTTGGCGAGCTCGGCAAAGATAGCAATGTCGTTCTGGCCGTCCAGAATGGCGGTGTTGCCGTAGGAGCTGTCCTGCGCAAACTTCTCAACGACCTTGGTATTGTTGGGGAACTGGTTCTGCTCGGAGACGAGCTTGGAGCAAACGTCCTCGTTCACGGTGAAGGTCTCGAAGATTTCCTTCAGCATATCGGTGTTGTCGGAGCCGGTAGCAGCAAGCAGCCAGGTGCCGCCCCAGAAGTAAGCCTGGGGACCCTTGACGATGCGCCAGTCACCCACACAGCCGTTCTCGGGATCCATAGCGTTGTTCATGCAGAAGTTGTAGTACCAAGCGGGCCCGAAGAAGCAGAAGGTCTTGCCGGCCTTGAACATTTCGTTGGTCTTCTCAGTGTCCCAAATACCGGCGGTCAGGGTGTAGCCGTTCTTGATGTAGTTCTCAGTCTGATCCATCCAAGCGGTGATCTGGGGGTCGAACTGGAGGTTGTTGTCGGCGTCAACCCAGGGCTTGGTGCAGTTGTTGGAGAAAGCACGGAAAGTCTCGGCGAAGGAAGCGGTCATGTAGTAGCCCTTCTCTTTTGCCTTGGCAGCCAGAGCGTCGAACTTCTCCCAGTTGTCCATGGCAGCCTGAACCTCGACGGGATCATCGGTTCCGAGGATATCCATGGCAATGCTCTTGCGGTAGATGACAGCGGCGGGGCAGCACTGGAAAGAGACACCCTTGCAGACACCGTTGTCGTCGGAGGCAGCTTTGATCGTGTACTCATACTGAGTGGGAGCGTTCTGGAAACCGAAAGAGGTCACGTCCATGGTGTAATTGGAGTTGACGTACTTGCCGATGTAGTCGGCTTCGGCCAGGAACAGGTCGATCTTCTCGTCGGCAGAGGCCTTATCCTGATTGCGGAGAGCCTCGTCCAGCTTCTGCTGATAGACGCCGTTGTCGCTGGGGTTGATGATCCAGTTGACAGTGACGCCTTCGGGAATGGTGTAGTACTTCTCAAAGAAGCCCTTGAACTCCTCGTTCCATGCGTAGATGTTGAACACCTTGCCCTGCTCTGCGGGCTTATCCGGGGCTTTGGTGGCGGCAGGCGTGGAGGGAGTCTTTTCGGCGCAGCCCACGACGCTGAGGAGCATCAAGGCTGCAAGAAGGATCGCGAATACTTTTTTCATTGTACATTTCTCCTTAAAAATATTTGGGTTCCTTTCTTTTATATTAAAACGCTTTTACGTTTTAACCGATAGAACGGACCGTATCGCCGGGGAGAAGCTCACCCGTAACGGTAATTTGCTGCGGAAGCCAGATTTCAGGCTGTTCAATTTGCTCAATTAACAGTCTCGCGGCTTCGGTTCCCATCTTTTCGCCGGCCTGACGGTAGGTCGTGAGCCGGGGACGCAAAACCTGGGAAAGAGGAATGCCGTCATATCCCACGACGCTGATATCATCCGGAATGGAAAGTCCATGCCGTTCCAGCTCGCTCATCCCGCCCAGGAAGGACAAATCATCGGGATAAATGATGCAGGTAGGCCGGATGGAAAGAGCCATCAGCGCCCGGGTCTGGAGGCCGCTGGTTCGGGGATCGTGATAGATCGCCGGCCGAATAAATTCGGCCGGGATCTCAAGGCCCAGCGCAGCACAGGTCTTCTTGAAACTGGCCAGACGTTTCTGCGTGACGGAGGTCATCTCGCCATGGAGGAAAGCGATTTTTCGATGACCCTTATCATAAACGAAACGAACCAATGACTCCATGCCCTGCGCATTATCTGACAAAATGGAGGTGCGGCTGTCGAAGGTGTAGTCCAGCGTAACCGTGGGAATCTCGCTGGTAGCAAGACGGATGATCGCGGGGTCCTGGAAATTTGCCGAGGCGATAATCACGCCGTCACAGCTGCGATATTTTGCGTGCTGGTAGTAGTCCATGGACCTTTTGCCCAAATCCTTGGAGATGAAAGTGATATCGTAGCCCAGACGTTCGGCTTCCACCTTTACACTGTCAAGGATGCGGGAAAAGTACTCGTGGGAAATGCCTCCGCCTGTGGTGTCGGAGAAAAGGACGCCTATGTTGTAGCTTCTTCCGAGCTTCAGCGCCCTGGCGCTGGCGTTGGGAAGGTAGCCGAGCTTGGCCGCGGTTTCCCGAACACGCTTGGCGGTTTCCTGGGAGATGTCCGACGCCCCGTTGAGCGCCTTGCTGACTGTCGCGGGGGAGACGCCGCAGAGTTTGGATATATCTGAGATTTTTACCATATGCGATCGCCCCTCTGACTGAAAACACTACTTAATCGATTTCGATGGCCCCATTATACAGCCTGATTTCTCGTTCGTCAAGCCCAGTTTTGAATATTTTTACTCGTCAAAGTGCACAAAATTGTGTGATGATATTGTTGCTAAGTAGAAATCTTTGATAATTTTAAAATTACCACTTGCTTTTTCAGACTTTGCTCCTTATACTTTACTTAATCGATTAAGCGATGCGTTCCAAAAAATTATCGACTCTCAGGACCGAAAGGAAAAGGAGATATTATATGAAATACGGGTATTTTGATGACGCGGCAAAGGAATATGTGATCACGCGGCCTGACACGCCGCTGCCTTGGATCAATTACCTGGGAAACGACGGCTTTTTTTCTTTAATCAGCAACACCTGCGGCGGCTTCAGCTTTTTCAAGGACGCAAAGCTTCGGCGGATTACCCGTTTTCGTTATAATGACGTTCCCGCGGATGACGGCGGACGCTGCTTTTACATTTGTGACGGCGATGATGTTTGGAGTCCGGCCTATTTGCCGGCCCGGATCCCGCTGGATCATTATCGCTGCCGGCATGGACTTGGCTATTCTGTCTTTGAAGGGAAGAAGAACGGCGCTTCCGCTGAGCTGACTGTGACCGTCCCCATCGGTGCATCGATGGAGGTTCAAAGGCTTATACTTAAAAACGAGTCCGACAGGAAAAAAACATTGATGGTCTACGGTGCGGTGGAATGGTGCCTTTGGAACGCTGTGGACGATGCTTCGAATTTCCAGCGCAACTGGAACATTGGTGAGGTTGAGATCGATGGAAGTACCGTCTACCATAAAACAGAGTACCGTGAGCGCAGAAACCACTATGCCTTCTATTCTGTCAATGCGCCGATTTCCGGCTTTGATACCGACCGGGATTCTTTTCTGGGCAAGTTCCGCGCCTGGCGGGATCCTGCCGCAGTTGAAGGCAGGACCAGCTTTGAGAGCGTGGCTTCCGGCTGGGCGCCTATCGCTGCGCTTCGGCTGGAAATAACGCTGGAACCGGGCGAAACCAAATCTCTGCTGTTCCGGCTTGGCTACGTTGAGAACTCTGAGAATCAAAAATTCACTGCGCTGAACGTAATCAACAAAGAGAAAGCCCAACAGATGATGGCTTCCTTTGAAACTGACTTGCAGTTTGACGCCGCACTTGACGCTTTGCGGGGCTATTGGTCTGACCTGCTGTCTCGTTTCACTGTGTCATCCGGCGAGGAAAAGCTGGATCGGATGGTAAATATCTGGAACCAGTACCAGTGTATGGTGACCTTTAATATGAGCCGCAGTGCTTCTTACTACGAGAGCGGCACAGGTCGCGGGATGGGCTTCCGGGACAGCTGCCAGGATCTGCTGGGCTTTGTTCATTTGATTCCTGAGCGTGCCCGGGAGAGAATTTTGGATATTGCTTCCATTCAGTTTTCTGACGGCAGCACCTATCATCAATACCAACCATTGACAAAGCGGGGCAACGCCGATGTGGGCTCGGGTTTCAATGATGATCCCCTTTGGCTGGTGGCATGTACCTGCGCTTATATCCGGGAAACCGGTGACTTCTCAATTTTAGATGAGCCGACGCCCTTTGACAATGAGCCCGGTTCTGAGGTCCCCTTGCTGGAGCACCTGCGCCGCAGCGTGCGCTATCCCATGCAGCATCGGGGCCCCCACGGTCTGCCGCTGATTGGCCGAGCGGACTGGAATGACTGTCTGAACCTCAACTGTTTCAGTCACGAACCCGGCGAGAGCTTCCAGACTTGCTCCAACTATGAGAGCGGCAGAGCGGAAAGTGTCTTTATTGCGGGGATGTTTGTGAAATATGGCAAGGAATACGCTGCGCTGCTGGAACGAATCAAGCTCCCGGAGGAGGCCAAGGAAGTCCGCAGTGCGGTGGCGGAGATGGAACAGGCGGTGCTGGCGCACGGCTGGGACGGCGAATGGTTTCGCCGGGCTTACGATGCATTTGAGCGGCCCATTGGCAGTCGGGATTGCGACGAAGGAAAGATTTTCGTGGAGCCTCAGGGCTTCTGCGTTATGGCCGGTATTGGCGGTTTGGACTGCGGCAAAAAGGCTTTGACCTCGGTGGAGTGTCACCTGGCAAATGACTTCGGCATTGAATTGCTTTGGCCCTGCTACACAGAATACCGGGATTACCTGGGGGAGATTTCATCCTATCCTCCCGGCTACAAGGAAAACGGCTCTGTTTTCTGCCACAATAATCCGTGGATTACGCTGGCCTATTGCGCCTTGGGTGACGGCAACGGAGCCTTCCGTACCTATTCCCGCAACGCACCTGCTTACATCGAAGATAAAAGCGATATCCACCGCACGGAGCCCTATTGCTACAGTCAGACCATTGCAGGTCGGTCAGCCCGGAATTACGGCGAAGCGAAGAACTCCTGGCTTACCGGCACTGCGGCTTGGTCTTTTGTGGCGGTCAGCCAGGGAATTCTTGGCATAAGGCCGGACTATGAAGGACTGACCTTGACGCCCTGCCTGCCAGAGCACATTTCCGGCTGCGAGATTCACCGGTTTTTCCGAGGCACGCGGTATGATATTACGTTCCGCCGCGGAAAGGAAAAGGGTATGCTGGTTGACGGCGTTCCGGTGTCGGGGAACACGGTCCCTTTGACGGATGCGCCTGTGTGCTGCGTTGAGCTTGCAATTTGATTGGAACCTGGAAAAGGAGGAGCGGATGATGAAAAGGCTTTTTTCCATTTTGCTTGCGGCGGCCCTTCTGCTGACGCTTATGTCCGGCTGCGCCGCTTCTCCGGAGGAAAAAGACCCGCTTTCGGCCGAGACGAAGTCGACGGCAGGGGAGAGCGGAAGCGCTGAATCCTTCAGCAGGATAGAGGTACGGGATGGAAGAGCACGTCCTTCCTCCTGCGGGCAGCTCCGCGTCCTGAATGGAAAGCTCTGCGATGCTTCCGGCAACCCTGTTATGCTTCGGGGCGTCAGTCTGAACGGGCTGATCACCTCCGAGTCCTTTCTGAATGAAGCGCTGTTCCGGGAACTGGCCCAAGATGATGGTGTAAACTTGATGCGTTTGTCTATGTACACCTATGGGGTAGGCATTATCGGCTATTGCACCAAGGGCGACAAGGATCGCCATAAGGCGGATATCGATTTGGGCGTTGATTTGGCGGTTGCTTCGGATATGTATGTGATTATTGACTGGCATATTCTCAGTGACGGCGACCCGAACACCTATATTGAGGATGCGAAGGATTTTTTCGCGGAGATGGCGGAACGTTATGGAGACTGCCCAAATGTGCTTTACGAGATCTGCAATGAGCCCAACGGCGTGGACTGGTCTGCGGTAAAGCGCTATGCCGAGCAGATTATTCCCGTGATTCGGGACAGAGCGCCGGATGCTGTTATTCTTGTGGGTACTCCTGACTGGTCGAAGGACTTGAACAGCGTCGCGGCAGATCCCCTTTCCTATGATAACATCCTGTACAGTCTACATTTTTACGCAGCTACCCACGGTCAGGAATTTCGGGATATGACTGCTCGCGTCAGTCAGGCAGGGCTTCCCATTTTTGTGACGGAATATGGCGTCACCGCTGCCAGCGGCGGCCTTTCCCGGGATTTGGAGAGTGCCGACCTGTGGATTGATTTGCTGGAGCAGGAAAACATCTCTTATTGTATGTGGGCATTTTCCAAGGCCCCGGAGGCCTGCTCCGCAATCCGTTCCACAGTGCCGATTTACAACGGCTTTGCCCAGGAGGACTACACCGACACCGGCCTCTGGCTTCTGGACACTCTGGCGAATCACAAGGACTGAAATCTTCTTGCAGTTGTATAGGCAAATCCTACGCGACGATTCGGACGGTGCCCTGCGGCGGCGCTGTTGAACAGAAGCCAGAAGTTCAAATGATCTTTTTTGTTTTTTCTCAGCCGGCGCAGTGATTGCGCCGGCTGCTTTTCAGGGATTCGTGATTTGAATGAAAGATATTATTGCATATTTCTGCGTTTCAGATATAATAGAATTTGGGGGATTGTAAAGAAAAATCTGTCGTGTTGTCACCAAAAACTGAAAGGGAAAAGAATCCATGAGCGAGATTGTTTATATTCGGGACGACTACACAGTTTTTTACAATGACAAAGTAGTCGGGTACTATCGTATTTTCAGCGATGGGACGGTAAACTATGAGACAGCTTTGGGAAGTCCATGGAATATCAGGGCGGAGCTGCAAGTCCTTGGGCTGGACAGGAATTTGAAACACCACAAGCCGGTCAAGCTTTTCACGGAGCTGATTCGTGAAGAAAACCGTGTACCCGGTCGCAAGCGGATTCTGTACCGCAGCGGGCCGGTGCTGCTGGAGCGGGAAGCGAAGCAAAGCGGCCCGCGCTACTCCGTATATCGGCGCAGCGCGGAAAAAAACGAGCCGGATTATTCTCCGCTTCCCCACGACGCCCCGCACCGGGAGGGACCGAACACACCGGCGAATATGAGGGAATGGGCGTCCTGGTACGCCTTTAACAAGATGGACGACGGCACCTACGAGGCGGAATTGGACGAAGCCTGGTGCTGGGGCGGCAGCCACAACGACGGCGGCACCATGCACAATGAAATTCCGGAGGAGTGGTTTCATCTGCCCTATGAGGAATTCCTGGTCCACGTAGTCACGCTTTCCGCCGCTGCGCACTATGGCTTCACGCCGGAGATGCTGCTTGAGAAAAAGGGGCTTCGGCAATTTTTTGGTTTTGAGTCAGATGATGGGGGCGGAAAATGAAACAAATGATTGCATTTTTGCTGGCTGTCCTGCCGACACTGATGATTGGATGCACTGCCAAGGATGTAATTCGCACCGATTCTACGGGAAATCCTCCCGCCTATACGCAAATCACCCAAGAGGAAGCGAGAAGGATGATAAACAGGGAAGACGGACATGTTGTCGTAGACGTCCGTCGTCAGGACGAATACGACAGCGGACACATACCCGGTGCGATTTTAATCCCCAATGAAGAAATCGAAACTGCCCCGCCTCCCGCACTTCCCGACAAAACACAGACTATCCTGATCTACTGCCGGAGCGGCCGCCGCAGTAAGGAGGCGGCGCAAAAGCTGGCTGAAATGGGATATACCAATGTCTATGAGTTTGGCGGTATCATCACCTGGGAGGGGGAAATTACTCCGCCGAAATTGGAGGATGAGATGGAAAACACAGCAGTGCTGGAATTCCATTCTTTCGATGGAGGAGGACCTTCTTTCACCGCGGTTTTGGAGGATTCGTCCATCGTTGCAGTGGAAAAAACCGTCGAATACAGCAAGCCCAATCATGCGGAACTGGACGGTGCAGGCTTTACCGTTACCTTTACGTTCTCGGGCCGAAAGGCGGGGAAAACCGGTTTGGTAATTGAAGAGCGTTCGCCCATCGCAGGGAACTATGACCGGACCTACGCGGTGACTGTTTCTGATGATATGCACGTAATGGTCGAAGCTTTAGGAGTTCTTGACCTGGACGTGTCCGCTGAACTGGTTGAGCCCGTCCCGGTGCTGGCTATTATGATTGAAGATCAGGTGTTTTTTGCGGACTTTGAGGACAACGCCTCTGCGGAAGCTCTGATCGAACAGCTGAGCGGAGAGCCTTTGTCTCTGGAGCTCCATGATTACGGCGGCTTTGAGAAGGTGGGCGATCTGCCCTGGGAGCTTCCCGGCTGTGATGAATCCATCACCACGGTGCCCGGCGATATTATTCTCTACCAGGGGAAGCAGATTACAATCTATTATGGTGAGAACACCTGGGAGCTTACCCGTCTGGCAAGGATTCCCGACGTTACAAAGGAGTATCTTCTGCGCTTCCTGGGCGCAGGGAATATTTCGGTGCGCATTTGGGTTGAGTGGAGGGCGTAAATCATTGAGGAGAAGACGAGACACAATGCGATAAAGGATGAAGATGATGATATTGTTGGAAACAGATCGGCTGCGGATTACCGAATTGACGCTGGATATGGCTTTTACGGTTCACAGGAATTCTCTGGATGAGGATACGAAAAGGTTTGTGCCGGACGAGGTATTTGAGACGGTGGAGGAAGCCCGGGAAACGATTGCGTTTTTGATGGCGCAGTATGGGTCTGCGGACGGGCCACTTGTTTATGCGCTGCTGACAAAGGACGGAAATCAAAACATCGGCTATGTCCAGCTTGTTCCCCTTGAGGACGGGAACTGGGAGATCGGGTACCATGTGGCGAAGGCGTTTACCGGAAAGGGCTACGCGACGGAAGCGGTGAGAGCGGTTCTTCCCGTGCTGGCAAAACGGGTTGAAGCTTCCAAGGTGTACGGCATTCGTCTTATGGAGAATCGGGCCTCAGGCCGGGTCCTGGAAAAGTGCGGATTCCACACGATTTTTACCGGGGAGGGTCCTTACCACGGCGGCATCCATGAAATCAGTAAAAGCGTGTGGACCGACGGAACAGCGGAAGATTCAAGGGGAAGATGATTATGGCGGGACGACCCATTGTAAAGGATCAGTTCTTTCTTGCCCGGAAGTCGCGGGCGGCCACAGCGGCGGACATTCCGGTCGCCCGGGATCTGCTGGACACCCTTTCAGCGAACCGGGAGGGCTGCGTCGGTCTTGCGGCCAATATGATCGGCGAAGCGGTACGGATTATTGTGTTTGATCACGAGGGGACAGCTTCCGTAATGTTCAACCCGGAGATTATCAAAGCGGAGGAGCCCTACGAGACCGAGGAGGGCTGTCTGTCCCTGGCCGGCGTGCGCAAGACAAAACGCTTCAACAAGATCAAGGTCCGATATCAAAACGAGAAGATGCAGGTCCGCGTGAAATCGTTTTCCGGCTGGACCGCGCAAATCATTCAACACGAAATAGATCATTGCAACGGAATCCTGATTTGAACGGATGAACGACTATGGCTTACATTGAAATGAAAGACGTTACCCGGGTCTATGAGACCGGTGACGTGCGAATCAGCGCTTTGGACGGCGTGGATTTACAAATTGAACAGGGGGAGCTTGCAATCATTGTGGGGCCCAGCGGTGCGGGAAAGACCACCCTGTTGAACCTTTTGGGGGGAATGGACACGGCCTCTTCCGGCTCAATTTTGATTGACGGAAAGGAAATCGTGGGGCTCCACGGCAGGGAACTGACCAAGTTTCGGCGTTACGACGTGGGTTTTGTCTTTCAGTTCTACAACCTGGTGGGAAACCTGACCGCACTGGAGAATGTGGAGTTGGCAAGCCAGATATGCCGGGACCCAATGCCGGCTGCTGAGGCCCTGAAAAAAGTCGGCCTGGGTCATCGACTGCAAAACTTTCCCGCCCAGCTCTCCGGCGGCGAACAGCAGCGGGTTGCCATTGCCCGGGCCCTTGCCAAGCGGCCAAAGCTCCTGCTCTGCGACGAACCGACAGGCGCTCTGGACTATGTCACGGGAAAAGAAGTGCTGCGTCTGCTTCAAGATACTTGCCGTCAGGATGGGATGACTGTCTTGATTATTACCCATAATTCCGCACTGATGCCCATGGGGGACCGAGTGATCCGGCTTCGCAGCGGCAAAGTTTTGGAATCCTGGGTGAATGGGATACCTACGGAAGTGGAAAGGATCGAGTGGTAGTGAACAAGATCCTGCGAACAGAGCTTGCCCGGGAAATTCGCGGCTCCATGCCACGTTTTCTATCCATTATGACGATGGTTGCCCTGGGCGTCATGTTCCTGGTGGGGCTTCGTTCGGCTGCACCGGATATGCGGTACACTGCTGACAAATACTTCGACGAACAAGGTTTCTTTGACCTTCAGCTTTATTCCACTGTTGGCTTTGGCCCTTCGGATGTGGAGGAATTGGCTGAATTGGAGGGCGTGGAAGCCTGCGTCGGAGCGCAAGCATTGGACGGAACCCTGACTTATGGGAATATGGAAAAGGTGATCAAGCTCCACAGCTTGACCACCGGCTTTAATGCGCCCGTTTTGGTGAAGGGTAGGCTTCCGGAGGCGGCAGACGAGTGTGTGTTGGACGAGCACCTGCTGGATTCGATTAAGCTGGAAACCGGTGTAATGGTGAAGCTCAGCGCCGCTGCGGAGGAGGCGCTGAGCTTTGAAAGCTACAGAGTCGTCGGATTCGTGGAGAGTCCCTTGTACATTTCTTTGGATCGGGGTACCTCCACTTTGGGAGATGGCTCTGTGGCTGGATTTGTCATTCTGCCGGAGGATGGCTTTGCCCTGGACTATTCCACGGTTGTTTATCTTCGTGCCTCTGACGCCGCGGCTCTGGATGCTTACGCTGACGACTATCAAACCGCTGTCAGGAATCTGGCAGATCGGTTGGAGCCTGTCTTGGAGACCCAGGCGGAGGAACGGTATGTTTTCTTGCAAGAGGACGGGAACAGACAGCTTACCGAGGGGAAGCGGGAACTGGCCAAAGCCAAGGCCGACGCAGAGCGTCAGCTTACAGACGCTGAACAGAAGCTGCGAGATGGCAGGAGAGAGCTGGATGAAGGCTGGGCAGCGCTGGAGCAGGGAAAGCTGGACTTTGAGACACAATCCCAGGCAGGCCGGGAAGCCTTGGACGCCGCTCGGGAAGAATTGAAAAATGGCCGGACAGAATTGACCGAAGCAGAACTCAAGCTGACACTTGGCCAGGGCGCACTGGCTATGAGCCGTGAGCTCTACAAGACCAATCTGGCTTCCGCCCGGGAAGCTGTTGCCCAAGCGGAAGTTAAAAATTCGGAAAAGCAGGCTGCATGGATTCTTTCCCGCGAAAACGCCGCGGCTGCACACGCCAACGTAGACGCCATTCAGGCGGGTATTCGGGAGAATATGATTGCGGCCATGACAGGAGGAGAGCAGAATCCGGAGTACACGCTGGAGGCCTTGACTGCCGCACTGGCCAATGCCGCACTGGAAGATGCCCTTGTTGACGCTGCGGAGCGTAGTGCGGCGGATGCCGCACAGGAGCTTTCTGACATCAAGAATGATTTGGAACAGACTCGCCGCAAGGGACAGGAGCAGATTTCCGCGCTGGAAGCAGAGATTGCTGCCGGCAGAGCTGCCATTGCTGCCGGACGAGCCAAATTGGAGGAAGGCGAAGCAGCGCTTGCCGCCGGGGAAGCAGAGTATAATTCTAAAATCGCAGACGGAACGAAGGCTCTGGAAGCGGCGGAAGACGAGCTTCATGCGGGGGAAGAGGAATACGCCCAGGGAC
This sequence comes from Oscillospiraceae bacterium, assembly GCA_017614755.1. Lineage (GTDB taxonomy): Bacteria > Bacillota > Clostridia > Oscillospirales > Oscillospiraceae > JAFRPC01. Next base: position 12,225 of record JAGABH010000040.1, on the reverse strand, counting down.
TTTTGGCTTTGGACTCCGCTCGGACTGAGGCCGAGACAGCTCTTGCTGAGGGCAGGGAAGCGCTGAATCGGGCCGCAAAACGGCTGGAAGAGTTGAAGACGCCCGAAACTTACGTTTTAGACCGCAACAGCAATTACGGTTTTGTCAGCTATGACCAGAACGCCGAGCGTATGACGAACCTTGCCAAAGTTTTTCCGATCATTTTTTATCTTGTGGCGGCCCTGGTCTGTCTGACGACCATGACCCGTATGGTGGAGGAAGAGCGTACACAGATCGGCTCCATCAAGGCTTTGGGATATGGGACCTGGAGCATTGCCGCCAAGTTTTTGCTGTACGGTTCTCTTGCTGCTTTGCTCGGCGCAATTCCCGGTGCGGCCATTGGTACAGTGGTATTTCCCTGGGTTATTTTCACCTCTTATGACATCTTGTATGAGCTTCCCTGGTTGACTCTTCTGATTAACTGGCGCCTCTGCCTGATTGCGGCGGCAGTGGGCATTTCCGTGACCGTTGGCGCTACCCTTTGGGCGATGTTTGCCACGGCCCGGCAAACGCCGGCGGTTCTGCTTCGTCCCCGGGCTCCAAAGCCTGGCAAGCGCATTTTGCTGGAAAAAATCAAGCCCCTTTGGCGACGTATGAGTTTTTCCATGAAAGTCTCCGCCCGAAATCTGTTTCGCTTCAAAAAGCGCCTGTTTATGACGGTGATCGGCGTGGCCGGCTGTACGGCCTTGCTCATTGCCGGGCTTGGACTGCATACCAGTATTTTCAACATCCTGGACATTCAGTTTTTTGAGCTTTACCAGTATGACGTCCTGCTTTCCGTAGACACGGATTCTCCCGGGGCGACGGAACGGGTGGAAGAATTTTTGGAGAATAGCGCGGAGCTTCAATCCTGGACCGGGGTATATAATCGGGCGGTAAGCTTCTCCGGAAACGGACAGTCCGTGGAGGGCTTCATTACTGTCCCTTCCGATCCGGAAGCATTGAAGGACCAAATTCTCCTTCGAGATATGGACTCCAAGGAAACTGTCGAAGTCCCGGCTGAGGGCGGACTGATTGATTTGAAGCTGGCGGAGCTTCTGGACCTGAATCCAGGAGATGCGCTGCGCACGGACGTGGGTCACATGATTTCTCTTCCGGTAGCGGCGGTGCGGGAACACTATGTGTATCATTACGCAATTGTCTCCGCCCAGACTTATTATGACCTGACCGGAGAGACTGCATCGCCAAACGAGTATATGATCCGTCTGGAACAAAATGACGACGAATCCGTTTCAGCCCTGTGCAGGGCCTTGATGCGGATAGACGGGGTTCGCAGCGCACAAAACAAGGCAGCCATGGCCAGGGATTTCCGTAAAACAATGGAGTCAGTCGATGCGGCGGTTACGATTATCATCCTCTCAGCTGCGGCGCTGGCCTTTGTTGTGCTCTACAATTTGACCAATATCAACGTCACAGAGCGAATACGGGAATTGGCTACCATTAAGGTCCTGGGATTCTATGATCCGGAGGTTGCCATGTATGTCTACCGGGAAAATTTAGTCCTGACTGCCCTTGGCATTGCGTTGGGCCAGTTCTTCGGAAAGGACCTCTTGGCATTTTTGATTCGTACCGTTGAGATGGATATTGTTATGTTTGGCCGGGACCCCAAACTGGAAAACTATCTGCTGTCAATTCTGCTGAGCTTCTTTTTTGCGGCAATTGTCAATGTCCTGATGTACTATCGCATCCGAAAGATTGATATGGTTCAGGCCTTGAAGTCCGTGGAGTAGTGGCTCGACAGAGCAATATAAAAGCGGCGAGACCATGTTCGTGACCTCGCCGCGAATGTCAGATTTGTATTGTTTGCGTGTTTCAGAAAACAGCGGGATAATCTTTTGCGAGACAGGAAGTGAGCTTCGTTGGAAAATGATGAACATTGTTGATACGATCAAAGCCAGGCATAGCTATCGTGGAGCGTACAAGCAGGAAAAGGTCCCCCGTGAGGACTTGATTGCTATTTTGGAGGCCGGCCTGGCAGCTCCCTCCGGCTGCAACAAGCAGACTACCAGCCTGATTTGTGTGGATGATCCAGCTGTACTTGCCCGAATTCGCACCGTGATCCATCCACCCATTGCTGAGACGGCTCCCGCTCTGATCTGCGTCCTGACGCAAAGAGCCTTTGCCTATCGGGACAAATGCTTTGCGGTTCAGGATTACGCGGCGGCGATTGAAAATATGTTGCTGGCCATCGTGGATTTGGGATATCAGAGCTGCTGGTACGAGGGACACATCACGGACGACGACAGAATCTGCGATAAGATTGCCTGTATTCTTCATGTACCGGAGGAGTACGACCTGGTATGCGTTCTTCCGGTTGGTGCAGCGGAAAGCGCACCGACTGCACCCGCCAAAAAAGCGTTTTCTGAACGGGCATGGTTTAATTCTTTTCGGGCAGAATAGAATTTAGGAAACGGGACCTGATTTTGTGCCAGGTCCCGTTGAGCGTTTTATATGAATTGCAATAGCCGAGTTTATCGGTCTACAATGACGCTGCCTCGGTTTTTCCAGCCGCCCTTGCGGTAGTAGGTGTACATTGCGCAGCTGGTAATGGTCCAGGAGACGGGATAGCAGAGGCAAAGGGCAAAGAGAGAGTGGATTTCTGCGATAAACAAAACCGCAATCCAAATAATCCGAAGCAGACAGATGCCGATGCCGATGATGATAACAGGCCGAACCGCATCTCCGTAGCCTCTCAGCACGCCGGAAAGGACTTCAATTACCACCCAGGTGAAATAGTATGGGACAAAGTAGATCATCATAAGCCAGGTGGTGTCCCGCACCGCCTGGTCCTCGGTGAGGACAAACAACAGAGGCCGCCCGGCCAGCATGATGAGACCTGAGAGGGAAAGGGTAATGATGGTGGAGAGAATCATGCCCTGCTTTACGCAGAGCTTTACCCGGTCATCCCGTCCGGCACCCCGATTCTGGCCCACAAAGCTGGTGATGGCTGCACCAAGCGCATTGCTGACGGCCCAGAATATCCCGTCGGTCTTTCCGGTCATTACCCAGGAGGCAACCACCACAGTGCCCAGGGAGTTGACGCCCACCTGGATAATCATGTTGGATACGGCGTACATAGAAGACTGCATTCCTGCCGGGATACCAAGCCGGAGCATGTTTTTCAGGTAGACGCCCTTGAGCCGCAGCTCTCCGAAGCTCAGACGGTAGGATTCTTTTGTGGTCATCAGCTTTCGGGTCAGCAGGGCCATGTTTACCACCTGGGCCGCCACTGTGGCAACAGCCACACCGGCAACGCCCCATTTGAACACCAGTACAAACAGGCTGTCCAGAACGATGTTCGTGACACAGCCCACCACCATGTAGAGGAAGGGACTGACGGAATCGCCCACCGCCCGAAGCATATTGGATTCCATGTTCAGAACCAGGATAAAGGGGACGCCGATGAAGTAAATTCGCAGGTAGAGGATCGCGTCCTCCAGCGTGTCTGAGGTGGTTTTCAGCAGCCGGAGCATAGCTGGGGAGAATACCAGTCCGAAGCCCATCAGCAGGACGCCCAGCAGGGAAAAGACCGCGATGGCATTCCCCGCAGCCAACTGCACGTCCCGCTCCCGGTTTGCCCCGTAGACCTGTGCAATGACTACAGAGGCGCCGGAGGTGATGGCCACAAAGAAGCCAATCAGCAGATTGATAATCTGTGCCGCACTTCCGCCCACAGCCGCCAGAGCGGTGGTGCCTACAAAGCGGCCGACAATCAAGCCGTCCACGGCGTTATAGAACTGCTGGATACAGGTTCCTGCGGCGATGGGCAGGAAAAAGATCAGCAATTTTTTCCATACGACGCCCTGGGTCAAATCCTTGCGAGATAATTGTTGTTCCATAAGTTATTCCTCGAACCACTCCAGTGCAAATTCTCCCAGGGCGGCGGTCAGCTTTTTGATGTCCCAGCCCGTGGTGTTAACGATCAGCTCAAAGGCGCTGCAATCACCGCAGGATTTTCCACTGAGAATTTCCCGGGTGTTTGCCCGGTTTTTATCGATTCTGCGGATATTCCGCAGAATCTGTTTTTCGGTCAGGCGATCCGACTCTGGCCGGTTGGCCTCATGCCGCATACATCTGGCAAGCCGGGCCTGCGTGTCAGCACAAACGAATACCCGGAAGGGGTGATAGTCTTCCAGAATCACATCCGCATCCCGACCGATAATGATACAGTCGCTGCCCAGGGCGGCTATACTCCGCAGCACCTCTCGCTCCCGACAGAGAAGTTGGGTTCCGGCGCCGGGATCGTAGAGCAGGTGGGAAAAGCTGTTGCGATAGGTAAGCTGGATATTGTGCCAGCCGTGATTGGACAGAGTCCGCTTCACATATTCAGGATCCAGCCCGTGCTCCGCGGCAAGCGTGTCGATGATCTCCTTGTCGTAGTAATCCCAGCCAAGACGGTCTGCCAGGCGTTTGCCCAGCTCCCGTCCGCCGCTGCCGAACTGTCGGCTGATGGTGATGATTCGCATTGCGCTGCCTCCTGTCGATTTGAATTCAAACTTGTTTTGTCATAGTTTTGAGAAAACGTCCGGTTTTGGAGGCCTCACAGTTCAGAAGCTCCGCCGGGGTTCCCTCAAAGATGACCGTGCCGCCGCCGGAACCGCCCTCCGGACCAAGATCAATGATCCAGTCCGCCTGGGCAATCAGCTCCATGTTCTGCTCGATCATAACGACTGTATTCCCGTCCTTCACAAGCTTTCGCAGCAGCGCCAGCAGCTTGGTAATGTCCTGGCTGTGCAGGCCCGTGCTGGGCTCGTCCAGCACGTAGACCTGCCCTTGCCGATGCAGCTCGCTGGCCAGCTTGACCCGCTGGACCTCGCCGCCGGAAAGGGTGCTGGTGGGCTGCCCCAGGGTAAGGTATTCCAGTCCGACGTCCAGCATACACTGCAAACGCTTGCGGATTTTTGCGTTGTCGAAGAACTGATATGCTTCGGCAATGGTCAGCTCCATGACTTGCTCGATGTTCAGGCCGCGGAAGCGGTAGGAAAGGGCAGTAGGATTGAAGCGGTGGCCGCCGCATTCCTCGCAGGTGATGGTGACCGGTTCCGCAAATGCCATTTCATAGCTGATTTGGCCGGTTCCTTTGCAGATCGGACAGCCGCCCTCGGAATTAAAGGAGAACCAACCGGCGCCCACACCGTTTTCTTTGGCAAAGACCTTTCGAATTTCGTCCATGATGCCGGTGTAGGTGGCGGGCGTGGAGCGAATAGAGGTTCCAATGGGCTTCTGATCGATGACAATGGCCTCCGGGTAGACTTCCGGGAAGGCGTAGCGCATCAGAGAACTCTTCCCGCTCCCCGCCACGCCTGTGACGGCGGTGAGGACGCCCATGGGAATTGTGACGCGCACGTGCTTCAGATTGTGGCAGCAGGCGTCTGGAATCAGATAGCCATCCGTCCAGGGCAGGGGACTCCTGTTTACGGTTATATCCCGATTCAGAGCCTTGGCAGTCGGCGTGTCGGAGGCTTTTAGCGCTTTCAGACTCCCGGAAAAGACCAAATGGCCGCCGCCGCTGCCTGCTCCGGGACCAAGCTCGATAATATGGTCCGCTAATTCCAGCATTTGCCGGGAGTGTTCTACCACCAGAACATTGTTGTGCTTTTCCCGAAGCTCCAGAAGCATTTTGCCGATGCGCTCCGCGTCAGCAGGGTGGAGCCCGGCGGTAGGCTCATCGAAGATGTAGGTGATGTTGTTGAGATAGCCTCCCAGGTTTCGCACGATCTTGATGCGCTGAGCCTCACCGCCGGAGAGCGTTTCTGTCTTTCTGGAAAGGGACAGATAGCCGATGCCCACATCTACCATTCGTTCCAGATAGGCGGCAATCTGTCGGGCAAGGGAAGCCCCCCGGGGGTCTTTAATGGATTTCAGAAAGGGGAGCAGATCGCTTGCTGTCATGTTCATGCAGTCCACAATGTTCTTGCCATTGATTTTGGAGGCCAGAGCTTTGGGATTCAGGCCGGAGCCTCCGCAGGTTTTACAGAATCCATGGCGAACGTGGGTCAGAATTTCGTCCTGCAAGCCTTTTTTCAGCTTGGTGATGTCCCGTTTCATATACACCCGTTCAAAGCGGGGATAGACGCCCTCATAAGGCAGGTAGTCCATGCGTCCGATATTGTTGCATTTGAACTCTACCTTGAGTGGTTCATCGGGGCCATATTCCAGCACCTTCCATTCCTCGGGACTGAAATCCCGGAGTTTCTTGTAGGGGTCCAGAAGAGGATTGTTTTGATAGTAAACCGTCTGCCATCCGGAGGAGAACTGACTGAACAGGATTGCTCCCTCAGCCAGGGTTTTATCCTTATCGAAAAAGCTGTCTTTTTTCAGCTCCAACTGCTCTCCAATTCCGGTGCAGTCCGGGCACATCCCTGCCGGATGATTGAAGGAGTAGGCCATGGAGCCCCCCGCACTGGGCTGACCCACACGGGAAAAAAGCAGACGCAGCAGGGGAGCCACGTCCACCGCCGTACCCACGGTGGAGCGGGAGGTGGAACCGATGGCGTGCTGATCTACCACAATGGTGGGGGTCAGGTTGCGGATTTCGTCCACTTTGGGACGGTCGTAGTGGGGCATTTTATTCCGCAGAAAAAAGGGATAGCTCTGCTGCCATTCCCGCTCGGATTCCACGGCTACGGTGTCAAAAGCCAAGGAGCTCTTGCCGGAGCCGGAGACTCCGGCGAAAACCACCAGCTTTCCTTTGGGGATCGTAAGATCAATGTGCTTCAGGTTGTTTTCGGCTGCGCCGAAGATTTCAATTTCGTCATTCATTCGATTTTTCTCAACCCTTTTGCTGAATTTGCATAGCGTGCTAATTTTATCACATCAGGCTGAAAATTTCAATCCAACGATATCAATTAAACAAAATCAGCAGTGGAAAAATCGATTCTGTTTCAAGTGAAAAAAAGGTTGTTTTCTGAAAAGAATGTGTTACAATGAAACAACAAAGTATTTTGGCGACAAGCATTGAATTTTTTTGTTCGGTTTTTTGATTCAAAGAGTAGGACAAAGGCGGGTGAGAGATATGACAATGGAAGGCCAGGGCCATGACGCGACAATGGACTATGAGAGTTTTCAGCGGGACAATCGTTGTAAGGTCAATCGTTCCCTGAACAGGTCCCTCTGGATTTGTATTCTGGCCGGTCCCGCAATTGCTCTTGGAATCTATTGCGGCGTCTTCCAACGCACAAGCTATCTTGCCTGCGCCTTGATCACTTTGACGGTCGCTCTGGTTGCCGGCGGCGATCTTCTGATATTGAAGAAGAGTCCCTACAGCTATGTCCCCAGTTTTCTTGCGCTGGTCGCTATGGACATTCTTCTGTGCTACATGAACGTGTCGCATATTTCTGTCCGGCTGACTTGGTTCGTAGTTCCGCTTCTCAGTCTGCTGCTGCGGGATTCCAGAGCTTATATTGGGATTTCTGTGTTGAATTATCTGATTATTGCGCTTGGTGTCTGGTTGGAATCTACCCATTATGCGGAAATCCGTGCGGACTTTTCAACGCCGCTGCAAGGGTTTATCAACATCATTTCCGGCTGTTCCATTGAGGCGGCGATCATGTTTGTCGTCGGTCTGATGCTCAGCAAGACCACGAATAATTACTATCGAAAGATGATCGGGCAGTACGCCGATGCGGAGGTGCAAAGGCAGGAACTGCAGGAAAACTTGGACATTTTGGATTCCATGGCGGAAATTTACGACTATGTAAATTTGATTGATTTCACTGAGTCGACAGAGATGTCTCTGCGTGAGGAGAATTTGCATAAGCTAACCATAGCGCCGGGTCAGAATCACACTCATATGACACAGAGCCTGCGACCGCATATTTCCGCGGACATGGTGGATGCTTTTTGGCAGTTCACGGACATTACGACTGTCCCCACCCGGTTGATTGATCGAAAGAGTATTTCCGGTGAGTTTATCAGCAATCGTATCGGTTGGTTCCGGGCACAGTATATCCGGGTACAGGGGGCGTTGGATCAAAAGCCGGATATTGTGATCTATACGATTCAGAATATTGACGCGGACAAGCGAAGAGAGGAACAGCTTATTCGTGTTTCCAGAACGGACGAGCTTACAAGTATGTATAACCGTCACTGCTACGAGGTGGACGTCACGGAGTCGAAGGAAGCCGGCATCCCAGAGGATTTGGTTCTGATTTCCGCAGATGTCAACGGCCTGAAAGCGGTTAATGACAATTTCGGCCACGCAGCGGGAGATGAATTGATCTGCGGCGCGGCCTCCAGTCTGTTTTCTGCGCTTGGAAGTTATGGAAAGGTCTATCGCACTGGCGGAGACGAGTTTATGGCGATTGTTCACGCCGCTGACTATGAATCCCTGTTGCGTCAGATCCGGAAAAACGTCTCTTCCTGGAAGGGTGAGATTGTAAACGCCGTTTCAATTTCCGTAGGTTGCGCGAGTCATGTGGAGTTCCCGGATGCAAATATGGATGAGCTTGAAAAAATAGCGGATGCCAGAATGTATGAGGACAAGGAACGATACTACCGGCAGAATGGTCTGGACCGCAGAAAAAAATAAAAAACAAAAACGACAGCTGATTTCTTTCATTGAGAGTTCGGCTGTCGTTTTTTGTTGGGGATTTATCTAAAATATTCTGTATATTCGAAAATGAATTTATTTGGGCAATAGTACCATATTTCTTTTCCTTTCGCCGCTGCTTTTCGTTGACAATGACAATCGGATATGATATTCTATATACGCTCTGATTTATGCAAGAAGAGTGCTTTTCGGAAATTAATATGAAAGGATATGCGGAAATGAGAATTACCCAGCACCCGATTCTGAACTTTGACCGCGGCAAGGAGATTCACTTCACTTTCAACGGGCAGCCGATGAAGGGCTATGAGGGCGAAACCATCGCGGCCGCACTCCACGCTGCAGGCGTAAAAGTGCTTGCAAAGAGTCTGGAAAAGCACCGTCCCCGTGGTTTCTATTGCGCGATCGGAAACTGTGCCTCCTGCCAGATGATCGTAGACGGAGAACCGAACGTCCGTACCTGCATTACGCTTCTGCGGGAAGGAATGGCCGTGGAAACCCAGGAAGGGAAGGGGAGGATCGAATGATGAAAGAAGTTGAATTGCTGATCATCGGTTCCGGTCCGGCCGGCCTGTGTGCCGCGATTTCCGCGGCTTCTTCCGGCGCAAAGGTGCTCATTTTGGAGCGCAGCTTCCGACCGGGCGGGCAGCTCATCAAGCAGACCCATATGTTCTTTGGCTCCGAGCGCCAGTATGCTTCTCACAGAGGCGTGGACATTGCGGGAATTCTTCTGAAGAAGGTCGCGGAATATGGCGACCAAATCGAGGTTATGCTCAATGCCACCGCTGTGGGCTTCTATGAGGACAACGTGATCACCGTTCTGAAGGACGAGAAAGAGTACTTTAAGGTTAAAGCTCAGTCGATTATTTGCGCCACAGGCGCTTATGAAAAGTCTCTGGCATTCCCTAACAACGACCTGCCGGGCATCTACGGCGCAGGCGCTGTGCAGACGCTGATGAACGTCTACGGAATTCGTCCCGGCAACCGGGTTTTGATGGTTGGCGCAGGCAATATTGGCGTGATTGTCAGCTATCAGCTCATGCAGGCGGGGATTCAGGTTGTGGCCGTGCTGGACGCTGCGCCCCGGATTGGCGCATATCTGGTTCACGCTTCCAAGCTGGCCAGAATGGGGGTGCCCATTCTGACCTCTCACACGGTTAAGGAAGCCATCGGCAGCGATTGTCTTGAAGCAGCGGTTATTTGCGAGGTTGACGAGAAATTCCAACCCATCCCCGGTACGGAGAAGCGCTATGATGTGGATGTGATGTGCATTTCCGTGGGCCTGAGCCCGCTGAATGAGCTTCTTGCCATGCGGGGTGTGGAGATGAAATACGTGGGCCAGCTCAGCGGCTATGTCCCTCTGCGGACGGAAACGTGCGAGACCAGCATTCCCGGCATTTTTGTGGCCGGAGACGCCTCCGGTATTGAGGAAGCCAGCTCCGCCATGGCAGAGGGCTATCTGGCCGGACTTTGTGCTGCCGCCAAGCTGGGCCATGTCCCGGCAGACTTCCGGCAACGCAAAGAGGAATATCTAAAGCAGCTGGAAGATTTGCGATCCGGTCCCGTGGGAGATCGAATCCGTGCAGGCATGAAAATCAGCCAGCTGTAAGGAGGGAAGAATATGTTTGAGAAAACTGGTGTGGCCACCAGAGAAATGGTCATGACAAAATTTCCTCCCATGGAGAGGATCAACAGGGGCCCCGTCGCGGTGGTAGAGTGCTACCAGAAGATCCCCTGCAATCCCTGCCAGACAGCCTGTCCCACCGGCGCGATTCAGATTGGCGCGGATATCAACGACATTCCCCAGCGGGATGAAGCCGTCTGCACCGGCTGCGGCCTTTGCGTGGCGAAATGTCCCGGCCTGTCCATTATGATTGTGGACGGTTCCAAATCCGCTGAAACCGTGGAATTCCGCATTCCTTATGAGTTCCTGCCTTTGCCCGAGGCAGGGGAGACAGTCATCGGCCTGGACCGGGCAGGTCAGCCCGTCTGCGAAGCCAAGGTCATAAAGGTGATGAATCCTCCGGCCTTCGATCGCACCCCGGTCGTCACCTTGGAGGTGGACCGCAAGTATCTCTATGACTTCCGAAACTTCAGAAGGGGGATATAAGCACATGGATGAGAATACTATCATTTGCCGTTGTTCCGACATCAGCTTGAAGGACATCCGGGACCTGATTGCCCAGGGCTACGTGACCTACGATGAGATCAAGCGGATTACCCGCATCGGCATGGGCCCCTGCCAGGGCAAGACCTGCGGACAGTTGGTGCTCCGGGAGATTGCGAACGCCACGGGTCAAAATATTGCTGATCTGAAGTTCCATAACATTCGTCCACCTGTAGTGGGCGTCAAGCTGCATCTGATTGCGGAGGAGGCGGTGAAGAATGAAGAATAAAGCGGATATTGTGATTATCGGCGCCGGTATGTCCGGCTGCTCCATCGCTTACAATCTGGCCGCACGGGGGGCGAAGAATATCGTCGTGCTGGAAAAGAGCTTCATCTGTTCCGGCTCCACGGGTGCCTGCGGCGCCGGCTTCCGGATGCAGTGGGGCACGGAGATGAACTGCCGTATGTCCAAGTTCTCCACGGAGTTTTTTGAGCACGCCAACGACATCCTGGAATATGACGGCGATATCGAGCTCCGCCAGAGCGGTTACTTGATGATTGCCGACACGGAAAAGGAGCTCACCCAGTTCAAAAAGAATATTGAGGTCCAGCACGCCTGCGGCATTCCCTCCCGCATGGTCAGTCTGGAGGAGGCCAAGGAGATTGTTCCTCACCTGAACACCGATATTCTTTCCGGTGCGGCTTACTGTCAAAAGGACGGATTCCTGAATCCCCACAAGACCACCGACGCCTTCTACAAGGCAGCCAAGCGGCTGGGCGTAGAATTCAACACCTTCACAGAAGTGACCGGAATTAAGGTGGAGAAGGGAAAGATCGTGGGCGTAGAGACCAACAAGGGCTATATTGAGACGCCCATTGTGGTCAACGCGGCCAACGCCTGGTCCCAGGGTATCGCCAAAATGGCGGGCGTGGACCTGCCGCTGTACTCAGAGCGCCATCAAATCCTGGTGACTGAGCCTGTTGAGCCGATGCAGGAGCCCATGGTCATGGCCTTTAACCTGAACCTGTACGTCCAGCAGTCCCCCCACGGCTCCTTTATCATGGGCCGCAGTGATTCTTCTGAGCCCAGAGACCTGAGACGAACCTCATCCTGGCACTTCCTGGAGGAGATGGCCAAGACCATCGACAAGGTCCTGCCGCCTATCGGCAAGCTGCGGGTGATTCGCCAGTGGGCCGGCCTTTATAATATGTCTCCAGACCGTCAGCCTATCTACGACAAGGTAGAGGGCGTCGAGGGATTCTATGTCGCTGTCGGCTTCAGCGGACACGGCTTCATGTTCGGTCCTGTTACCGGAACCGTCATGTCCGAGATGATTCTTGGCATGGAGCCAACCATCGACGCCTCCCGGCTCAAGCTGTCCCGTTTTGCCGAGGGCAACCTGTTCACCGAACCCTCTGTCGTGTAACCTGAATGTTGTACTTTCCCGAAAGCATGTAACGGGAGTCAAAAAAAGGAAAAAAGAACAAGGTCTCGTCATGACGGCGAGATCTTGTTCTTATTTATTTAAAC
>JAGABH010000039.1 GCA_017614755.1 Oscillospiraceae bacterium | reverse complement strand
TTTCCGAATCCGCCCGACAGTTCTCCAAGAGATAAATCTCTTTCCGAACAGCGGCGTCCTCGCGGCATAGCCGCTGCGGTCGTGCGGGGAAATATGCCACCGGCATTTTTCCGAATCCGCCCGACAGTTCTCCAAGAGATAAATCTCTTTCCGAACAGCGGCGTCCTCGCGGCATAGCCGCTGCGGTCGTGCGGGGAAATATGCCGCCGGCATATTTCCGAATCCGCCCGACAGTTCAGCAAGCGGTAATTGTTTTTCCTGTAAACGCAATACCCCGGAATCTTTTGTGGTTCCGGGGTATTTTTTCCTCTTGACATTTGATGTTACTTATAGTAATATGGCATTACTAATAGTAACAACGGAGGAAAGACCATGGAAACAATTATTTTGAGCCTGCTCATTTTGCGGGGCATGACCATCTATGAGATTCGCGCCTACATCCAGCAGAAGCTCTCCGCCATTTGCAGCGACAGCCTGGGGAGCATCCAGGCGGGGCTGAAGAAGCTGCTGGAGAAGGGCTATATTGAAGCCGGTGAGTACACGGAGAACAATACCCGCAAGAAGCGCTACGCGGTCACCCCGGCGGGGGTAGCCTTCTATCGGGACTGGATCGGCACCCCCATCAATATCGCCAAGCGGAAGACCATGGAGGAGGGAAAGTTCTTCTTCCTGGGCATGGCCCCCAAGGAAAAGCGGGTGGCCTTCCTGCGCCAGTACATCGGGGACCTGCGGGCGGAATATGAGAAGCTCCGGGAGCTGAAACACTTTACGGAGAAGAACCAGAAGACCGTGATCCGCAAGAGTACGGAGCTGATCTGCCGGGACGGAACCGCGGCGGACAATCTCCGGGCGGTGTCCGGGGAGCAGGACACGGAAAAGGCGGTGCAAAGCCTCTATGCCTACCAGATGTATCTGCTGGACCACGGCCTGCACAGCGCGGAAGCCGAGCTGAAATTCTACGAGAAAATCCTGAAAAAGGAATTGGAGGGCTGAGCTGTGACGCATATTTACATTGGAGCGGCCCTGCTGACCGCGGTGATCGTCCTCAGCGTTCTGCTGCTCCTGGGCCTGCCCCTGGGGGAGCTGACCATGGGAGGGCGCTATCGGGTCTGGCCCAAGAAGCTGCGGCCCCTTGCGGCGAGCCAGCTGGCGGTGCAGCTCTTTGCCCTCTGGGTCCTTCTGGCCGCCGGGGGAATCCTGCCGCTTTTTCTCAGCCAAAAGGTCACAAAAATCGCCTGCTTTGCCTTTGCCGTGTTTTTCCTGGGCAATACCGGGATGAATCTGATATCCCCCAGCAAGAAGGAAAAGCTGGTGATGACGCCCATGTCGGCCGCTGCTGCGGTCTGCTTTCTGCTGGCGGGCCTGAAGCTGTGAGGGGGTGAAAATATGGAAAAAACCATAGTCAGCTACGGAAGCCTCGGCGAAGCGCAGAAGGCGGAGGCGGTGGAGCTCTTTCTTGTGGGCTTCGGGCGCTTTATGACCTTCTCTAAGGATGAGGCCCTGAAACGGAAGCTGTTTCTGGAAATCTTGGACCCGGACTGGTTTTTCTGCTGTCTGGAGGGGGAGAAGGTTCTGGGTCTGATGGGCCTGGGCACCCGGGAGAAACGGCCAATCTATTTCAAGCCGGAGCTCTGCCGGGCGCTCTTCGGCGAGCGGAAGGGGAGGCTTATCAGCAGACAGATGAACGCCGTCTTCCAGAGCCGGGCTGTCAGCGGGGCGCGGGACCTGTATCTGGACACCCTGGTTACGGCCCCCGCCGCCCGCAGACAGGGGATTGCCGCCGCCCTGCTGGAACGGGCCTGTGCTCTGGGGAATTTTGACGCTCTTTATACGGAAGTCTTTTCCAAAAACGAGAACGCCCGCCGGTTCTACGAGACTCAGGGCTTTGTGACGGTGAAGAAGGAGCTCTTCTCCATCCTGCGCTTACAGGGTGCGGGCTATCCCGTCAAAATGCGGAAGACCCTCCCCGGGGCAGGGGAGGGGGAAGCGGAAGGGACGAATCGGATCTGCCCCCCCGGGAGCCCCCGGGCAGGCATAGAATCAGGAGGATGCCATGGAAAACATTATAGAAATATCTCAGTTGAACAAATCCTATGGGGAGGTTCACGCAGTCTGCGATCTGTCGTTTTGCGTCAAGCGCGGGGAGCTTTTCGCTTTTCTCGGGGTGAACGGCGCGGGCAAATCCACCACGATTTCCATGATCTGCGGAGAACTCCGAAAGGACAGCGGTTCCGTTTCGGTTTGCGGCAGGGACGTGGAAAAGGATTTGGAGTACATCAGCCGGAAGATCGGCGTGGTGTTCCAGAGCTCCGCCCTGGACGCACAGCTTTCTCCCCGGGACAACCTGCGCAGCCGGGCCGCCCTCTACGGGATTACGGGAAAGGCCTTTGAACAGCGCTTTCAGGAGCTGATCGGGATTCTGGACTTTGCGGATTTCGCGGATCGCCCGCTGAACCGGCTCTCCGGCGGCCAGAAGCGCCGGATCGATATTGCCCGGGCCCTGGTCCACAAGCCGGAAATTCTGATTTTGGACGAACCCACCACCGGCCTGGACCCTCAGACCCGGAAGCTGCTCTGGGACGTGATCGAGGGCCTGCGCAGGGAAGAGCGGATGACGGTGTTTCTCACGACCCACTACATGGAAGAGGCGGCGGACGCGGATTACGTGGTGATCATTGACAGCGGAAAGATTGCGGCGGAGGGCTCGCCCCTGGAGCTGAAAAACAAATACGTTGGGGACTACATCACCATTTACGGCAAAAGCGAGGAAGAGCTTGCCGTCCTCGGCCTGCCCTGCGAAAAGCTGCGGGAGGGCTTCCGCCTCTCCGTGCCCGGTACGGAAAAGGTCACAGAGCTGATTCTTTCCCACCCGGACCTGTTTCGGGATTATGAGGTGGCAAAGGGTAAGATGGACGACGTTTTCCTGAGCGTTACCGGGAAAAACCTGCCGGGAGGTGCGCTGAAATGAAGATTTTGGGCAATGTGGTTCGCAGGAATCTGAAGCTGTTTTTCAAGGACAAGGGGATGTTTTTCTCTGCCCTTATCACCCCCCTGATTCTTCTGGTGCTCTACGCGACCTTCCTGGCCAAGCTCTACCGGGACAGCTTCGCCAACGCCCTTCCGGAGGGCACAGTCATCGCGGAGAAGCTGCTGAACGGCACGGTGACGAGCCAGCTGGTCTCCGC
This sequence comes from Oscillospiraceae bacterium, assembly GCA_017614755.1. Taxonomy (GTDB): domain Bacteria; phylum Bacillota; class Clostridia; order Oscillospirales; family Oscillospiraceae; genus JAFRPC01. The sequence goes on along the minus strand of JAGABH010000039.1, from coordinate 6,435 downwards.
CCTTTTGGCGGTTTCCTGCGTGACGGTTTCCTTCTGTGCCAATCTGATGATGATCAGCGACAAGGCCAACGGAATCAGCCGGGATTTCCTGGTTTCGCCGGTCAAACGCTCCACCCTTGCCGCGGGCTACTATATCGCCTCGGCGGCCAGCACGCTGATTGTGACCTTCTCGGCCCTTGGGGCCTGTCTGGCCTATCTGGCCTTCCAGGGCTGGTATCTGAGCTTTACGGATGTCCTGCTGGTGGCGGGCGACGTCTTCCTGCTCACTCTTTTCGGAACGGCTCTCTCCTCCTGCGTCAACTTTTTCCTGAATACCAACGGCCAGGCCTCCGCGGTGGGCACGATCATCAGCGCGGGCTACGGCTTCATCTGCGGCGCCTATATGCCCATCGCCAGCTTCGGCGAGGGGCTGCAAAGGGTCCTGGGCTTCTTCCCCGGCACCTACGGCACCTGCCTGCTGAAAAAGCACATGATGCAGGGCGTCTTTGCCGAAATGGAAGCTGTCGGCTTCCCCGCTGAGGTGGTCAAGGGCATCCGGGACAGCATTGACGTCAATCTGTATTTCTACGGGAAGGAAGTCTCTGCCTCGGTGATGTTTGCCGTTCTGGCCGGGTCTGTCCTGTTCTTTACCGGTTTGTTTGTCCTCTTCCACATCCTGCGGAAAAACGCGAGGCGGACCTGAGGCCCGGGGAGCTCCGGGCCGTGCGCGCCGGGAACTGGGTCCGGCATCGGGGCTGCCCTGCCGGGAATCCCGGCTTCCCCGGAAATAACGGTAGACAAGCATGGAAAAGTGCAGTATAATACGCCTGCGATCCGGGGAGCCCCGGGCTGCGTGCGGAATGCTTCTGTGACGCGCCCGGCCTGTCCCCACCGATTTGTTGTGAGGAGAAAGCCATGAGAAAAGCGAGAACCGGTCCGACCCTGTGGACCAGGGACTTTTCCATCATTACGGTGGGCAGCGTGATTTCCATGTTCGGCAACGCCATGGCGGGCTTTGCCATCAGCCTGTTTGTGCTGGACTATACCGACAAGCCCCTGTATTATGCCCTGTACGTCTTCCTGTACACCCTGCCCCAGCTGGCGGCCCCGCTGATTGCCGGGCCGCTCATGGATCGGTTCAGCCGCCGGAAGACCATCTACTCCCTGGACTTTCTGTCCGCCTGCATCTACGCCTTTATGGGGCTGATGATCTACTTCGATCTGTTCCGTTTTTGGCTTCTGGCGGCAGTGACCTTTGTGGTGGGCACCATCAACAGCACCTACCGGGTGGCCTACGAGAGCTTCTATCCCATGCTGATTACCGAGGGAAACTTCTCCCGGGCCTATTCCATCGCGGGGACGCTGGAGACCCTTTCCGCGGTGATGGTTCCCGTGTCCCTCTTCCTCTACAAGCAGTTCGGCCTGGCGCCGCTGCTGCTGATCAACGCCCTGTGCTTCCTGGGGGCCGCGCTCTGCGAGACCCGGATTCGGGACGTGGAAGGGGAGGGGAAGACGCCTGCCAGACAGAGCTACTCCCTGTCCGCCTACTGGGCCGACGCCAAGGAGGGCGTCCGGTATCTGTGGGGCGAGAAGGGCCTGCTCTGCGTCACCCTGTACTTTACCTTCTCCTCCCTGGCGGGAGGCGCCTCCAGCGTTATCACCCTGCCCTATTTCAAGGAGACCTTCGATAACGGCGAATGGCTCTATCTGCTCACCATGGCCTTTTCCGTGGCGGGCCGGGGCATCGGGGGCATTTTGCAGTATAAGATCAAGTACCCCGCCGCCATTAAGTACGGCCTGGCCCTGGGGGTCTACTGTCTGGTGAACGTGCTGGAGGGGAGCTATCTCTTCCTGCCCCAGGCCGGAATGCGGATTGCCTGCTTCCTGATCGGCATCCTGGGAGTGACCTCCTATACCATCCGCTCCTCCGCCACCCAGTCCTACGTGCCCCATGAGCGGAAGGGCCGCTTCAACGGGGCCTTCATCATGCTTAACACAGCGGGCGCCCTGCTGGGAGAGCTGCTGGCAGGCGCCTGTACCGCCTTCCTGCCCATGCGGGCGGTGCTGGCCCTGTTCAGGGGAATCGCCCTGGTGGCCGCCGTTGTCATCATCGGCGGCGGGAAAAAGCACGTAAAGCCCCTGTATAACCGGGAGTCGTAGGGCTTTGCCCCCATCGGACTGCCAGCTTGCCGGAATATCCTTATTTCGAAAGGAATTCAACCGAAATGGAATGGCTGATTATTGGCCTGTTCTGCGCCGCGCTGGTGCTGGGACTGGTGCTGGATCTGTCGATGCTCTGGGCGCTGTGCTTTGGTCTGGCCCTGTTCTGGTACTACGGCAGGAGAAAGGGCTTCTCCTGGCGGGACCTGGCCGCCATGACCTGGGAGGGCGTGTCCACCGTCAGCGGGATTTTGACCACCTTTCTGCTGATCGGCGTGATGACCGCCCTCTGGCGGGCGGCGGGGACGGTGTCGGTCATTGTCTGCCGGGCGGAGGATCTGATTCAGCCCGCTGTCTTTTTGCTGATGACCTTCCTGCTGAACTGCGGCCTTTCCCTGCTCATGGGCACCTCCATGGGTACGGCGGCCACCATGGGCGTCATCTGCGCAGCCATGGGCAGGGCCATGGGGGTTTCCCCGCTGTTCACCGGGGGCGCCGTTTTGGCGGGGGTCTTCTTCGGGGATCGCTGCTCTCCGGTTTCCACCAGCGCCCTGTTGGTGGCCACGGTGACGAAGACGAACATCTATGAAAATATCCGGGCTATGCTCCGTTCGGCCCTGGTGCCCTTTCTGCTGGCCTGTGGGGTCTATGGGGTTCTGGGCCTGACGGTGGGCGGCAGCGGCAAGGGAATCGACCTGCGGGCCGTCTTCGCCGGCAGCTTCCGCCTCCACTGGACGGCCCTGATTCCCGCGGCGGTGATTCTGCTGCTGGCGGTCTTCCGGGTGAAGGTGCGGCTGGCCATGACGGCCAGTATCCTGGCGGCGGTGCCTGTCTGCCTCTTTGTTCAGGAGCTTCCCATCGGGGAGGTTCTGCTCTGTGCGCTCCGGGGCTTCACACCGGCGGACCCGGAGGCGGCTGCCCTGGTGAGCGGGGGCGGGGTGCTGTCCATGCTCCAGGTCAGCGCCATCGTGTGCATTTCCTCCTCCTATTCCGGCCTGTTCCAAAAGACCGGCCTGCTGGACGGCTGCAAGCGGGGCGTGACCCGGCTGAACCGCCGCCTGGGCCGCTTCCCTGCCACGCTGATTACCTCGGTGCTGGCGGGGATGGTGTCCTGCAACCAGACCCTTGCCATCCTGCTGACAGACCAGCTCTGCCGGGAGGAATATGACAGCAGGCCCGACCTGGCCCTGGACCTGGAGGACACCGCGGCCATCACCTCTCCGCTGATTCCCTGGTGCATTGCGGGCACCGTTCCGCTGACCATGGTGGGTGCGCCTCCCGCTTCCGTCCTTCTGGCGGTGTACCTGTGGCTGCTGCCCATCTGGCGCTGGATCAAAAAGTAGGGAGCGGCGTCCTCGACGCTCCGCACAGTATTCCCCCTGCTGTATCAATAATCGGGAAGACCGGCAAAAGCCGATCTTCCCGATTGCGTCATTTATGGGAGTTTTCCCGGTTGGGTTGTGTGGCTGCGTTCGCACGTAGTTCCAATGGGTTATGGTGACATAGACGACGGAAACTTGTTCTTACTCTCTGCGCAGGGCGTCGATGGGGTTCATCCGGGCGGCCTTGGTGGCGGGCAGCAGGCCGAAGATCAGGCCGATGAGGATGGAGAAGGCCGCGGCCACGATGATGGCCGGGACGCTGATGGCGGTGGGAGTGTCCATGGCCTTGGACAGCAGCTCCGCCAGGCCGATGCCGCCCAGGATGCCCAGCAGGCCGCCCAGGGAGGTGAGCACCGCCGCCTCGGTGAGGAACTGGCCCAAAATTCTGCGGCGCTTGGCGCCCAGGGCCTTTTTCAGGCCGATCTCATGGGTTCGCTCGCTGACGGACACCAGCATAATGTTCATCACGCCGATGCCGCCCACCAGCAGGGAGATGGCGGCAATCCAGATCAGCAGATTGTTGGTGGATTCGCTCATGGATTGGAGCTGCTCCGCCTGTTGCAGCAGGTCTTCGCTCTGGTAGCTGTAATCGCTGTTCCTGGGATTCTGAATCTGGCTGGCGGTGAGCTTGTCCGCCACGGCCTTTCCCGCGGTGGTCATGGCGTCGGTGCTGACAGCCTTCACTGCGGCGTTTTGGGGCTCGTCATAGCCGTAGGCGATGTCCCAGCCCGCTTCCGTCAGGAAGATGGTTCCCCTGGACTTGTCGGCGTAGAGGTAGTAGTCCTCCATGGTTTCGATCACCGGACGGAACTGAACGGAGCGCTCCACCACGCCGATGACGGTGAAGGGCTCGCCGCTGATCTCCAGCACCTTGCCCACGGGGTTCTCTCCGTAGAAGATGGAAGAGGCGGCGTTGGCGTCCAGAATAACCACCTTTCTGCGGGCGGACCGATCCTCGGGCAGGAAGCCCCTGCCGTAGCAGACCCGGTAGCCGTAGATGCGGAAATAGCTGTCGTCCACGCCCATGGCACAGCCGTTGAAGCTGCTGTCCTTGTAGTACACCCCGTCGCTCCATTCCCGCTGGCGGAAGAGGGAGACCAGGCTGACCCCCTCCAGCTTTTCCAGCTCCCGACGGGTTTCCTCGGTGATAACGCGGATTCCCTCGGGCTTCTGCCAGGACAGATCAAGCTGGGAATCGCCCTGGTGGAGGCTCACCACCACCGCATTGTTGCCGGAGCCGATGAGGTTTTCCTTGATCTGGTCGTTGGTGCCCTTGATGGTGGAGACAATGGTGATAATGGCCGCGATGCCGATGATGATGCCCAGCATGGTCAGGATGGAGCGGAGCTTATGGTGCCAGATGCCCTGAAAGGCCTGTTGAATGTTTCCAAGCATATCCGTTCCTCCTCAATAGTATTTTCCGATGCCGATCAGCTCCTGGAGGTCGCCCTCCACGGTCTTCCCGCCCTCCCGGGCGGTCTTGGCATAGGGGAAGGCCACGTAGTCGGCCCTGGACAGGCCGCCCAGCACCTCCACATAGTTGCTGTCCGTATTGCGGCCCACGGTGAGCACCCGCTTTTCCAGCAGGCCGTTCTCGTCCCGAACCAGGACGAAGGACTTTCCGTTGTCGTTGAGGACAAAGGCCTTTTGCAGATAGAAGCCTCCGAATTGTGCCTGGCCCTGGCTGTCCAGCGTGACCTCCACCCAGTCAAAGTCCCTCATGTTGACGGAGACGTCCACCTCCAGGGTGATGGGGTAGTAGCTGGCGCTGTCGTAGCCGTAATAATAGTTGTTCTGGGTCGGGTCCCGGGAGATTTCCGTCACCACGGCGGGGAAGCTCTCTCCGCTCCAGTTGGAGACCGTGGCCTGCTGGCCCACATAGACCTTGTCCAGCTGAAACTCGCTGACCGGGCAGATCACCTTGTATCCGCCGCCGCCGGAGAGCTTCAGCAGGGGCTCGCCGGTTTGCAGGGCGTAGTCGGGATCGTTGAGAGAGAGAATGACGCCGTCATACTCCGCCCGGATCACCCCGTCCCCCAGCTCTGCCTCCATGGAGCGGTAGGAGGCCTGATTCATGCGGATTTGCAGGTCCAGGTTTCGCATTTTTTCTTCCAGCTCCAGCCGAATCTGCCGAAGCTCCTCCCGGGAGGGACCCACAGGCCCGATGGGGGAGGGCTCCGGTTCCGGTTCGGGCTCCGGCTCCACCGGGGTCAGCGGGGCCAGGGGCAGGCCCAGATAGGCGCCGGCGTCCCAGAAGCGGACGGACCAGCCACCCGTTTCCTCCCGGATCAGGGTCAGGCCGCTGGCGGAGAGCACCCGGCCCTCCACCCGGTCTTCCTCGGTGGCGGCCAGAACCAGGTCTACCTGCTCCTCGCCGCCCAAAAGCTCCGTCAAAACCTCGGGCTTCAGCCCGTAGCCGCTGCCGAGGATGTAGAGGGCCGGGTCCTCCGGGGTTCCGGCGCCGCCTGCCCGGTAGAGGGTGATAACCACGCCGTCCTGGGTGACAGGCTCCGTAGGCTCTGTCACGGGCTCGGTGGGTTCCGTGGGCTCCGTCACGGGCTCGGTGGGTTCCGTGGGCTCCGTAGGCTCCGTCACGGGCTCGGTGGGTTCCGTGGGCTCTGTGGGCTCCGTCGGTTCCGTGGGCTCCGTCGGCTCTGTACTTGCCATGGGCTCGAGAGTCTCCTCGCTGGGGACCGCGTCCGTTTCAGACGCCGAAGCGGGCAAAGCGATGGAGCCGTCTGAGAGCACGAGAGCAGTCAAGAGGACCAGACAGAGCAGCAGAGCGGTGATTCGAATGGATTTGCGCATTAAGATTCCTCCTTTTCCGCCGCCCGGGACGGCGAACTGCGGTGATCAGGCTATATAACACCTATTTTATACTAATAAGATATAGCAAAACAGAGAAAAAAGCAAG
>JAGABH010000003.1 GCA_017614755.1 Oscillospiraceae bacterium | reverse complement strand
GCCGTTCGCAGCCTCGCATTCGGCAGGTCGGCCGACCCCTCGGCTGTCGGGCTGCGTGGCGATATGCTCCATAGCCGCCGATTCTTTGGCGGTGCTTTTGTATTCGTTCATGTTTGTTCCTCCGAAAAATTTTCCCCTGTCACTTGTCCCTTGTAAATTCCAGAATGTCTCCCGGCTGACAGTCCAGGGCCTCGCAGATAGCCTCCAGGGTGGAGAAGCGGACGGCCTTGGCCTTTCCGGTTTTCAGGATGGACAGGTTGGCCTGGGTGATGCCGATCCGTTCCGCCAGCTCCCCGGAGCTCATTTTCCGTTTTGCCAGCATCACGTCCAGATTGACGATAATTGCCATAGCCGCCCTCCTAAACCGTCAGATCGTTCTCTTCCTTGAGGGCAATGGCGGCGATAAAGCAGTTGCGCACCACCCGCACGATCAGGAAGAGAAAGGCCATGGACACGGTGACAAAGCCCAGAGGCGGATACCAGCGGCAGGCGCCCAGGGTTACCAGGGTCGCCCCCAGACAGCACCAGCTCACCACCGCCATCAGGCGGCTGTTGGTCTCCAGGAAGACCCGTTCCGCGGAGATATTCCGCAGCAGCTTCCAGAGGCAGACCAGGGCCGTCAGCGCGAAGGGCAGGCAGCCGTAGTAGGCAATCAGGATGGCGGTTTTTCCGCTGTCCTGAATTTTGCGGTATTCCGCGTACCACTTCACCAGCCAGGGCATGGCAATCCCCAGCCCAATGGCGGTCAGAAGCAGCAGCGCCACCGCCGCCAGAGAGAATTTTACAGCTTTGTTTTGCATGACTGTTCCTCCGTTTGTTGCAGCGCCGGCAATCTGCCGGCCATTATGCAGCGCCGGCAATCTGCCGGCCTGTGGTTCAGAGTTCAGGGTTCGCAGGGCGGCCACCTGTGCCCTTCATGGGTAGACCTCTGGCCGCCGTGGTTCAGGGGATGCGAATTCTTCACTGCGTTCAGAATGACAGACGGGGACGAATGCCTCCGCAGCGGGGCAAACCGGTGCGCCGGGGTTCATCCACGACGCCGCAGGCCGACAAAAACAGCGCCATGGACAAGATCGAAAGCGCGAAAAGAATCCGTTTCATCCGTTATCCTCCCCGTTTCGTGACCGTTTTGCCACATTTTAGCACTGATTTTATCGTTTGTCAATAAAAATCTATTGAAAAACAGAAAACGCCCTCTGGAACACGCGCTTTACGCATTCCAAGGGGCGTTTTTGTCCCGCTATTCTTTTAGACGCTTTGACCTTGAAAAAGGTTGACAGGAAGTATGATTCCTTGGCGCACCGGTGTGCGCCACAGAACAGGCTTTCCCGTCCGGAAATTCTTACCTCTTACCTCTTGCTGTTTCCCGCATTTGCCGTCGGAAGCGGCTTGGCGTACCGTTCTCCCAGCCGGGTGGCGCCCTTTTCCGGGTAGACGGAGTAGTAGGACCGGCCCTTCCGGCGTATTTTCTGACAGCAGGGAAGACCTGCCCAGAGCAGGGAGGGGAGGCCCACCGTCAGCAAATAGAGGGGGCCGAAGAAGAGAGACTGGATGGTGTGGCCGTATTCGTGGGCCAGGAGGCTGTGGTTGGCCGGGGTCCAGCCGGGAGACAGAAACAGGTATCGGCCCATGGACATGGAACCGGCGCGATTCGTCCAGATCGTCACCCTGGCGCCCTGATAGGAGAAGCTGCGGCAGCCCTTGATCCGGTAGAACAGGAAGAACCCCAATCCCACCAGATTTTGAGGGAGCCCCCAGGTCCATTGGAGCAGGACGTAAAGCAGCCGTTTCATCTCAGAGCAGATGAGCCCGCAGGGCCTCCCCGGTCTCGGGGCTGAGCCAGGCGGGGGGGATATCCAGGATTGTTTTGCAGCCGGTCATGCCCTCCCGGTACATCCGGTGGACAGCCCGGGCGCAGGCGGCCAGAACGGAGCCGGTAAATTCCGGGTTGGAGTCCAGCTTCAGGCTGAACTCGACGGTGTGCTTGTGCTCGCTATCCCAGCCGGTCACGCCGCTGCGGAGGACGGAGCCCCCGTGAGGAAGTCCGGCGTGATCCCGAGCCAATTCCTCGGCGGTGATGAAGGTAACGGTGGTGTCGTACTCGTCGAAGTAATAAGGCATGGTTTTGATCTCCCGCTCGATGCGGGCCTTGTCGGCCCCCTCCGCGGCGACCACGTAGCACTCCCGCAGGTGCTTCTGCCGGACGGTCAGCTGGGGCTGTTCTCCCCGGCGGACCGCCTCCAAAGCGGCGGGGATGGGGACGGTGTACTGCCGGGCGTCCCGAACGCCCTCAATGCGTCGGATGGCGTCGGAGTGGCCCTGGCTGACGCCCCTGCCCCAGAAGGTTTCGTCCTTGCCCTGGGGCAGGACGGAGCCCGCGTAGACCCGGGCCAGAGAGAACAGGCCGGGGTCCCAGCCGCAGGAGATCAGACCTACCTTCCCGGCGGCCCGGGCGGCGGCGTCCACGGCGGCAAAGTGATCGGGGATTTTCGCGTGGGTATCAAAGCTGTCCACCACGTTGAACATCGCGGCGTATTCGGGAGTCTGGAGGGGCAGGTCCGTGGCGCTGCCGCCGCAGAGCAGCAGCACGTCGATTTCGTTCCGCATGGCGGGGGCCTTCTCCACGGAATAAACCGGAACGCCGGGGGTGCGCAGTTTCAGAGCGGAGGGGTCCCGCCGGGTGAAGACGGCAACCAGCTCCAGGTCGTCGTTCCGGGCGATGGCGGCTTCCGCGCCTCTGCCCAGGTTGCCGTATCCAAGAATCGCAACGCGGGTTTTCATGTGGAGTACCTCCTTGTTTGTTGTAGGGATCAGAGCGGCCTGACCGCAGGCCGCAGGGGAGCAGGCAAGCTGATAATGGAAAAGCACATTTTCAGCGGCATTGTAGGGGGCGGCGCCCACGACGCCCCGTGCCAGGCATCCAACCCTGGAGGCGGGCCGTCGAAGGCACCGGCCTCTACAATCGCTGCGCGACTCAATAGAAACATTGAAGGTTGGAACCCCCGTACCCGCGCCCACCTGACATCACTTCCAGGGCACTATGTACTCTTCGCCGTCAATGACCACGATAAAGCAGTTCTCCATATCGTAGAGCAGCACGGATTGGGCATTGACGTTGACCTCGCCCTCCTTTGAGGGCATGACGTCGGCGGGGATGATCGTCGCTTCGATCAGAGAATCCCCCAATTCGTCCCTTCGATACACTAAGCCGTTGGCGGTGGTTTCATCGGGATAGGATTCCACCTCGTAAAGCTGACCGTTGTGAACCACGTGAACCGTTGGCGGATTCTCCTTGGGGCCGCAGGCAGTCAGGGGAAGCGCGGCAAGTATCAGAACCAAAGCGATACAGACAAAGCGGTTCATAGCTTGTCCCTCCTTATTGGATCAAATCGTTGAGGACCTGCTCCATGTCATACAGGCCCGCCCCCATGCCGCACAGCCACCGGGCGGCGGTGAGGGCGCCCTCTGCGAACAGCGCCCGGTCCTGGGCCTCGTGGCGCAGCGTCAGAGTCTGTGTGTCGGTGCAGATGTGGATTTCATGGACGCCCACCACGTTTCCCATCCGCAGGGAATGGACGCCGATGTCGGCGGGGGAGCGCTTGCCGTTTTCGTGGCGGCCGATTATCAGGCGGCTGCCCGGCCGCTCCCCCTGGACGGCCTTTGCCAGAGTCAGCGCCGTGCCGCTGGGGACGTCCAGCTTCCGGTTGTGATGGATTTCCACAATCTCGATGTCCGCCTCCGGGAAGGCCCGGGCGGCCTGACGGGCCAGAGCGGTAAGTACCACGATACCCAGGGAAAAATTGCTGGCAGGGAGAACGGGAACTGTCTTTGCGGCAGTCTGAATGGCGGCCAGCTCTTCAGGCGTCTGGCCGGTGGTGGCAATGACCAGGGGCAGTTGCCGAGAGGCTGCGTAGTCCGTCAGGATTGCGGTCTGACTGTGGTGGGAAAAGTCCACAATGCAGTCGGCGGGGCCGTCATAGTCGGAAAGAGACTGGTAGACCTCTCCCGCCTGCCCCATGGCGTCCACGGGAATCAGAGTCCCGTCGGGGCATTTTTCCCGGAAAACGCGCTCAAATACCCGGCCCATGCGCCCGCAGGCGCCGTTCAGAATCAGCTTCATAGCGTATTCAGCCTCCTGTAGCGGCGCACAGCTGTGCGCCATGGGATTGTTTAGATCAGCCCCATCTCTTCCATGAGCTTGAACAGCTTGCCCCGGAAGGGCTCCTCCATGGGAGTCAGGGGCAGGCGCAGCCGGTCCTCGATCCGGCCCATGCGGGCCAGGGCGGCCTTGACGGGAATGGGATTCGTCTGGTAGAACATGGCCTGCATCAGCGGCAGCAGCTCCAACTGAATCTCAGCGGCCCCGGCCAGGTCCCCGGCGAAGAATTTTTCGCAGAGGGCGGCGGTTTGGGCGGGAACCACGTTGGCCGCTACGGAAATCAATCCCTTGCCGCCCATGGCCAGCAGGGGAAGGGTCTGGTCGTCGTTGCCGGAGTAGATATCCAGCTTGCCCCGCACCCGGCGGAAAGTGTCCATAATCTTGGGCAGGCGGCCGCTGGCCTCCTTGATGCCCACAATGTTGGGATGGTCTCCCAGAATCTCAAAGGTCTCGGGCTCAATAGCCGTCCCGGTGCGGGAGGGCACATTGTAGAGGATCACCGGCGCGGTGGCCGCGTCCGCAATGGCGGTAAAGCTGGCAATGAGGCCGGACTGGGTGGGCCGGTTGTAGTAGGGAGTGACGCAGAGCACCGCGTCCGCGCCGATGGCGCAGGCGAACTGGGTCATCATAATGGCGTGGGCGGTGTCGTTGGAGCCGGTGCCGGCAATAATGGGGACCCGGTGCCCGGAGCGCTCAATGGCAAATTCCAACACCTTGCAGTGTTCGTTGTCTGTGAGGGTGGGGGCCTCGCCTGTGGTGGCGCAAACCACCAGGGCCTTGATGCCGGAGGCCACCTGCCAGTCGATCAGATTGCCCAGGGCTTCGTAGTCCACGCCGGACTCGTTCATCGGCGTCACCAGCGCGGTAGCCGTGCCGGTAAAAATATGCTTCTTCTCCATAACCGATCTCCTTTGTAAGGGTTGGTTCTTCTTTTCCTGTTTGGCGTTAGTCGCAGATAGAGGATTTTATGTACAAATACAAGAGGGTTCGGGGTTCAGAGTGTCATTCTGAGCAGCGCGAAGAATCCGCATCCCCCGTCTCCCATTGCATGATGCCGATTGCCCATCGACGGCACAAACCACCGCTTCAACCGAATCCTCAACTTGCGGCCGATACGTTCCTGATTCAAGCATTATACCACACCGACCGCCGTTTCGCAAGTCTTTGAAACTGTTTTTTGCTGCTGCTTGGGCAGCCGGATGGTGAGTATGATCTCCGCCTCGGTTTCCTCCCGGGTGGCTCCGGCGGGGAAGCCCGCCTGTTTCAGCGTTTCCAGATGCCGGTCCACGGAGTTGAGAAACAGCCGCAGGTCCCGAACCAGCAGCTTCCGCCGGGGCTTGGGCTGCGGCTGTTTTGCCAGCATGGCTTCCACCAGGGCTTCCGTCTTTGCCACGTTCAAATCTCCCCGGACGATGACGCCGATGGCCTCCAACTGCTGATCTTCCGTTCGCAGACGGAGCAGGGCCCGGGCGTGGCGCTCGGAGAGCCCGTGATCCCGCAGAGCGGCCCGGACGGCAGGGGAGAGCCGGAGCAGCCGCAGCTTGTTGGCCACGGCGGAGGGACTGAT
>JAGABH010000038.1 GCA_017614755.1 Oscillospiraceae bacterium | reverse complement strand
CGACTGCTCCCACCGAGACAAAAACAGACATGGAAAGGATTATGATGATTCCGATGAGAAATAAAAAATCCATACTGGTGCTTTGCGCCCTTTTTCTTCTGAGCATTTTCGCGGGCTGCTCCAACGAGGACAGTACCGCTTCCTCTACGACGCGGCCCGACGTGAGCGGGAAGACCGTTTCCGTGGTCGCCACGATTTTTCCGGCCTATGACTGGACCCGCCAGATCATTGGACAGGACAATGACCAGGTTGCGCTGACCCTTTTGCTGGATAAGGGCGCGGACCTGCACAACTATCAGCCCACGGTGGAGGACATCTACAAAATCTCCACCTGTGATCTCTTCATTTATGTAGGCGGCGAGTCCGACAAGTGGGTGCCCGACGCCCTGGCCCAGGCCACGAACCCCAATATGAAGGTCCTTTGCCTGATGGACCTGCTGGGCAGTGCCGCCCTGGAGGAGGAAACTCTGGAGGGCATGGAAGAGCACGACCACGATCACCACGACCACGAGGACGAGGACCACGACCATGAGGACGAGGACCACGGCCATGAGGATGAGGATCACGACCACGAGGGGCCGGAATATGACGAGCATATCTGGCTGTCCCTGCGGAATGCTGGCATCCTGTGCGAAAAGATTGAGGCCGCCTTGGAGGAGATCGATCCCCAGTCCAAGGACAGCTACATGAAAAACTGCCAAGCCTATACCGAAAAACTGACGGCGCTGGACAAGGCCTACACCCAGGCGGTGGAAGCCGCGCCCCGGAAGACCCTGCTCTTTGCCGATCGCTTCCCCTTCCTGTACCTGGCGAAGGACTACGATCTGCAATGCTGGGCGGCTTTCTCCGGCTGCTCCGCGGAATCCGAGGCCTCCTTTGAGACGGTCAATTTCCTGGTGAACAAGGTGGACGAGCTGGAACTGCCCTGCGTCATGAAGATTGAGGGCTCTGCCACGCGTCTGGCGGAGACCGTCATCTCCAGCTCCAAGGCAAAGAATGCGAAGATTCTGGAGCTCAATTCGCTCCAGTCTGTGACGGCCCAGGGGGTTGCCGAGGGAGTCACCTATTACGGCGTCATGGAACAGAATCTGGAGGTTCTCAAACAGGCGCTGGGGGATGGCAAATAAATAAGAAGAAGTAGGAAGTAAGAAGTAAGAAGTAAAATGAGTAAGGAGGCCCTTATATGGCCCTGCTTTCCTGCCGGGACCTTTCCCTGGGTTATGAGGGAAAACCGATCCTGGAGCACATCGATTTTGAAGTGAATACGGGAGACTATCTCTGCATTGTGGGAGAAAACGGCTCCGGCAAGTCTACGCTGATGAAAACCATTCTTGGTCTGATCCACCCGCTGAAGGGGAAGGTGCAGACCGGCGACGGCCTGCGGCAGAATGAGATTGGCTACCTGCCCCAGCAGACGGTGGTGCAGCGGGATTTCCCCGCCAGCGTCTATGAGATCGTGCTCTCCGGCTGCCAGGGACGGCAGGGCTTCCGGCCCTTCTATTCCAAGGCGGACAAGTCCCTGGCCTGGGAGAACATCCGCCGCATGGAAATCGAGCCCCTTGCAAAGCGCTGCTATCGGGAGCTCTCCGGCGGTCAGCAGCAGCGGGTCCTCCTGGCTCGCGCTCTCTGCGCTACGCGGAAGCTGCTGCTTCTGGATGAGCCGGTGGCGGGTCTGGACCCCAAGGTGACGGCGGAGATGTACCAACTGATTTCCGATCTGAACCGAAAAGACGGGATCACCGTGGTGATGATTTCCCACGACTTGGAGGCCGCGCTCCGCTACGCCACCCATATTCTCCACATCGGCGCACGAATCTACTGCGGCACAGTGGAGGGCTATCTGCAAAGCGAGACCGGCGCACATTATCTGGAACGGGGAGGGAAGAGTCAATGACACTCGGGGATTATTTGAAGCTTCCCTTTGTTCAGAATGCCTTGTTGGTGGGCGTCTTAGTGGCCCTCTGCGCCTCCCTGCTGGGGGTGACCCTGGTGCTGCGGCGCTTCTCTTTCATCGGGGACGGCCTGAGCCATGTGGCCTTCGGGGCTATGACCATTGCCGCTGTGGTGGGCCTGACCAACGATATGCTTCTGGTTATGCCGGTGACTATTGTTTGTGCGGTGCTTCTGCTGGCGGCGGGGTCCAACGCCAAGATCAAGGGCGACGCCTCCGTGGCCATGATTTCCGTTGGAGCCCTGGCTGTGGGCTATTTGCTGATGAACCGTTTCCCGCCCAACGGAAAGGCCAATATCTCCGGCGACGTCTGCACCACGCTTTTCGGCGGCACCTCCATCCTGACGCTGAAGCCTTTGGAGGTCTGGATGTCCATTGGCCTGTCTGTGGTTGTGGTAGCCTTTTTCGTCCTGTTCTACCACAAGATTTTCGCGGTCACCTTCGACGAGAACTTTGCTGCCGCTACCGGCGCCAAAACCCGGCTCTACAACCTGCTGATTGCGGTCGTCATCGCCGTGGTGATCGTCCTGGCCATGAAGCTGGTGGGCTCCCTGCTGATCTCCGCCCTGGTGGTGTTCCCGGCCCTCTCCGCCATGCGGCTGTTCAAGAGTTTCCGGGCGGTTTCCATTTGCGCGGCCTGTATTTCCGTGATTTGTGCCGCGGCGGGAATTCTGATTGCCGCCGACAGAGGCACCCCGGTGGGTTCCACCATTGTGGTGGCGGACATTGCGGTCTTCGGACTCTTTACGCTGATTGGCTTTGTCAAAAGCCGTTGAATGAAGGAGGATATCCATGAAAAAACTGGTTTTGATGCTTCTTTGCTTTTCACTTCTGCTTTCCTTTGCTGCCTGCACCGGCAAAGAAAACGCCACCGGCTCCGGCCAGACGCCTGCCAACGACACTGCCGCTGACACGGGGGACAATCCCGGCACCACCGCGACAGACACCATGCCGACCGTGTTGAATCAGACCGAGTACATCCTGTACCAAAATATTTTCTATAACGATATGGCGGACGACTACGTGGGCAAGACCGTTACCAAGGAAGGCACTCTGGCCCGGCTTTACGATGCGTTCAGCGGTCGTACACGCTACTATGTCTGGGGCTATATGGACGCCACCAAGTGCTGTGACTGGCAGTGGGAGTTTGTTCCCAAGGACCCGGACAGCCTGCCCGCCAACGGCAGCCTGATCAAAATGACCGGGACCCTGACCAGGGACGAGAGCGCCCTGGACAAGCTCTGGTTTACAGATACGACCGTGGAGCTGGAAACATCCTTCAGCCCCGAACCCTGCGACGTGGATATGACCACCATGGATTCCACTCTGGAGCGGGTGCAGCTCCTGAATATGCAGTACAAGCCGGATGTCTTCGCGGGCAAGACCCTGCGGGTCTATGGCCGGGTCCTGAATCCCACCACGATCCAGCATCCCTACTATGACAACGCCTGGACCCAGGCTTTCGCGGCGCAGGCGGAGATTCCCGCCAACGGCACTATGGTGATCCTCACCGGCACCTGGCAGGGTGATACCGTTCAGGCAGACCGGGTGGAGCCTACGCCCGACTATTGATGCGCTCTGACAATAGAAACAGAAAACGACAGACGGCAGCTTGCGCTGGCGTCTGTCGTTTTCTGACTGAACGGATTACGGATTGCCCGGCAGATTGTT
>JAGABH010000037.1 GCA_017614755.1 Oscillospiraceae bacterium | reverse complement strand
TTAGCTCAGTCGGTAGAGCGACGGACTGTTAATCCGTGTGTCGTTGGTTCGAGTCCAACAGGGGGAGCCAGAAAAAGAGCATCGCTTTGGCGATGCTCTTTTTTGTAATGCTGTGCGCCCGCGTCTCCAAACCTTCACCTGTATTTGCCTGTCCTCGCTGTCTGTTCTTGTCTGCCGATTTTCATTGACAAGGGAGATGCCGCGTGCTATAATGCCACGGGAAAGGAGGTGGAAACGATGAAGAAAGCGATGTCTGTTATTTCCCTGATCCTGGTTCTTGTGCTCGCTCTGAGTGTTTTCACTGCTTGCGACAGTTCCACTGACGGCGGCTCTACCGACAGCGGCCCGAAGGACGCGGTTGCCGGTACCTGGAAGCAGACCGACAAGGTCGACGGCAACTGGACCTGGACCTTCGACGGCAAGGGCAAGTGCACCCTGGAAGGCGAAACTACCGGCTTCAAGGGCGAAGGCACCTATAAGCTGGACGAGACCGCCAAGACGCTGACCGTCAACATTGAAGGCTGGAGCGCGGAAAAGGTGTTCAACTACACCCTGACCGACACCAACCTGGATATGGAAGAGACCTATGCCAGCTACCACCTGGTCAAGCAGTAATCTGAACATACACAGCAAAAGGCACCCGGATTTTTCGGGTGCCTTTTGTCGTGAGGACAGAGCGGGCGGGGAACCGTCCCCTGTCCTTTCTGTCTATTTGTTACAGCTTCTCAAAATCTGCCGGGCCGTGCTTGCACAGGGGGCAGACGAAGTCGTCGGGGAGCTCTTCCCCCTCGTAGACGTAGCCGCAGACCTTGCAGACCCAGCCCTTCTTGGCTTCCGTCTCGGGCTTGGGCTTCACGTTGGCCTGGTAGTAGCTGTAGGTCATGGTCTCCTTGTCGGAGAGCACCCGGGCCTCGGTGACGGTGCAGATGAACATACCGTGGGTGTCCAGGTCCACGTACTGCTCCACCTTCAGGCTCATAAAGGCGTTGATGTATTTGGGCAGGAAGATGAGGCCGTTGTCGGAGTGCAGGGGTTCTCCCTCGGCAAACTTGTTCACATCCCGGCCGGACTGGAAGCCGAAGTGCTGGAAGACCTTGAAGGGGGCCTCCACGGACAGGCAGTTGATGTTCATAATGCCGGTCTTCTTCACCATCTCATGGGTGTAGTTGGTCTTGTTGATGCAGACGGCAATCCGGTTGGGGGTGTTGGTGACCTGGGTGACGGTGTTGACGATGCAGCCGTTGTCCTTGTCCCCGTCCTTGGCGGTGACTACGTAGAGGCCGTAGCCGATCTTGAACAGAGCGGTGAGGTCGCTCTTGTTGGCGGTTTCGTCATGCTGGGCCAGGTAGTCCTTGCAGAGCTCGTCGGAAAGGGCTTCGATCTCGGCCTCGCTTTCGGGGCTCAGGCCGCCCTTGATGTGGACGGTGGTTTCGGTGAAGCTCAGGTTCTTGCAGCCCTCTAACTTCTGCTTCATAACCTTGGCGGCCATGGGGGCCCAGGAGCCGTTTTCCATCAGGGCCACGGTCTTGTTCTGCCAGTTGCGCTCGGTCAGGTGGCCGATGAACTCCCGCATATAGGGGAAGATTTCCGCGTTGTAGGTGGTGGTGGCCAGGACGATGCGGCCATAGCGGAAGGCGTCCTCCACGCACTCATACATATCCTCCCGGGCCAGGTCGGCCACGGAGACCTTGGGGCAGCCCTTGGCCTTCAGTTTCTCCGCCAGCAGCTCCACGGCCTGCTTGGTGTGGCCGTAGACGGAGGTGTAGGCGATGAAGATGCCGGCGCTCTCGGTGCCGTAGGAGGACCAGGTGTTGTACTGGTTGATGTAGTGGCCCAGGTTTTCCGTCAGCACCGGGCCGTGGAGAGGGGCGATGACGGCAATGTCCAGGGCGGCGGCCTTTTTCAGCACGGCCTGGACCTGGGCGCCATACTTGCCCACGATGCCGAAGTAGTAGCGGCGGGCTTCGCAGTCCCAGCCCTCCGGGTCTTCCACGTCGTTGGCGCCGAATTTGCCGAAGCCGTCGGCGGAGAAGAGCACCTTGTCCTTGGCGTCATAGGTCATAATGACCTCGGGCCAGTGGACCATGGGGGCCTGGACAAAGTGCAAAACGTGTTCGCCCAGCTCCAGGGTGTCGCCCTCCTTCACCACGATTCGGCGGTCCTCATACTCGGTGCCGAAAAAGTTTTTCATCATGGGGAAGGCCTTGGCGGAGCTCACCAGGGTGGCCTGGGGGTAGCTCTCCATGAAAAGCTGGATGTTGGCGCTGTGGTCGGGCTCCATGTGCTGGACTACCAGGTAGTCCGGCTGCTTCCCCCCCAGTTCGGCGGCCAGGTTGGTGAGCCATTGCTTGCCGAAGTTCTGATCCACCGTGTCCATCACGGCGATTTTCCTGTCCAGAATGACGTAGGAGTTGTAGGCCATGCCCAGAGGAACGTCGAAATGGCCCTCGAAGAGGTCAATTTGATGGTCGTTGACGCCGATGTAGCGGATGTCTTTGCTTACGTTCATGGTGATTCTCCTTTTTGTTATTGTAGCGCCGGCAATCTGCCGGCTTTCGGTTCAGGGTTCAGAGTTCAGAGCCCGTAGGGGCGCACTGTGTGCGCACGGGCTCGCAATGACAGGCGGGGAAATGCGCCTGCGGGCCAGAATCTCAAATTGTCGTTTAGAATCCCAGATTGTCGTTTACCAGAATGACGTGAATCCGGTCGGCGTGGCGGGAATAGCGGGTGATCAGGAACTGGCAGCAGATGGTATCCGGGCTCTTGCAGTCCATGCAGGCCCCGGTTTTGGCGCAGGGGGTGTTCAGGCCGAAGCGCTGGGCGTTGATGGGAGCGGCCACGTTCCGGGCCCGCTTCATGGCGCTGTCCAGGTCCTTGCAGACCTTGTTCATGCCGGCGATGATCAGGACCTTCTTCGGGCCGTTGGCGATGCAGGAGACCCGGTTTGCGTAGCCGTCGATGTTCACTAAAATGCCGTCCTCGGTCATGGCGTTGGCGGAGCTCAGGAAGACGTCTGCGTCGTAACTGGCCAGCAGGGAAGCCCGCCGGTCCGCGAAGGCGTCTCGGTCGATGAAATTGTAGTCGGGGCTTTTGACAGCCTCCACAAGGCCGATCTCGCGGGCGCTCATGGCCCCGCCCATGGTGACGGAGCTGCCCTTGGGAATCAGAGAGAGGGCCAGCTTCAAGGCCTCCTCCCGGTCGGCGGCGTAGTACCCGGTCATGTTCCGGGATTCCAGCCCTTTGATAACGGTTTGGGCCAGCAGTTCGTTGCGCTTGACGATGTTTTTGTCCATAATACTTCCTCCCGTGACAGGCAGGGGGGCGGCGCTTTCCGGGCCCCACCGCTCAAATTTGTTTTTCTGGGCCGTTCCGGGCAGAAAGCAGCTTATAAGCGCTGCTCCCACTCATAGTTTCGCTGGGGCATCTGGGCGCCCTCGGCGGCCCAGTCTTTTGTGTTTCCCTGGATAATCAAATCCATGATGGTTTTCGTATAACGCATAAACAGAACAAACTGAATAATTCCAATCACCAGGGCCACGGCACAGAAAAACAGGAGATAAAACAAAGAGTCTGGTTTGCTTGATGCTGACCAAATCAGGATTTCAGCACCCATGGCCGCGACGCCGGTGATTAACAGGAGCCGCAAAAGTCCCTGACCCGCCGCGGCAACATCCTTGCGGGAGTAGTTTCTTGCCATGGAAATAAGACCTTTCATAATATAAACCGTGGCGCAGAGAGAGCATGCGTCGCTCACAAGCTCCAGAATTAAATCCAACGGGTTTTCATCCGGAACCAAAGCGCCGATCACGGCGACGACCAAGCCTGCGATGATTGCGGACTTGGCGGTTTGGAAGGCGGAAGCGTCTTTTGCGGCCCGGCTGACGCCAACCAGTTCTACAACCAGAGCCGCAATGGCCAGAGCGGCGACGGTGAGGAGCAAAAGGAGCAGGATGCCGGCGTTTCGTCTGCCGCCGTAGGCGATTGGGATCATTAAGACCGCGAGGATTGCGGCGCTGAAGCTCAGAATTTCGGCCTTTCGGATCAGGCCGATGCCACTTAACGCGTTGAGATTTCTCATTCAGGGACCTCCTTGTTTTTTGCATGACGCTTTATTATGCGGGATGCGTTTTGTTTTGAATTGTGCTTTTTTGGGAAAAAACTCTTGCTTGATTTGGCGGTATACGGGAGCGGGGAAGAACCGGGCTAAGGCTCAGAGGCCGATGTCCCAGCCGGAACCCGACTTTCCGACATTGCCGTATTCTTGGGGCGCGGCGCTCGCCAGCATGGCGATGACGTGACTGAAATATCGCAGCATCATGACATGGCGGCAGAGTCCCAGCACCAGCGCGATGACGCTGAGAATGATCCGCAGCGTTTGGCTGACGCCGCTTGTCGGCAGGAAGGCGTCAAGGAGCTCGAAAAGCACCCCCAGACCTCCCAGAATCAGGACGAGACGCAGCAAGCGCTGCCCATCGCCTGTCAGATCCTCCCGGCTGTAGAACTTCGCAAAGGCGATCAAGCCTTGAATGATCAGGACCGAGGCCCAGAGGGAGAAAATGGAGATTACGACATTCAGCAGCAGGCGGGGAACGCTGCTCTCCCGGAAGATGGCGGAAACCGCGCCCAGCACGAGGCCGAGGATCAGAACCGTTTTCGCGGAGCCGAAAACCGCCATGTCCCGGGAGGCTTTGCTGACGCCCACCAGCTCCAGAGTCAGGCCTGCGAGACACAGAACCAATGCCGCAATCCCCAGAATGATGATGAAGGCGGGAACCTCAAACAGTGCCGAAAACAGCAGCAGGGTGGAGACAACAAGCAGCCAGATAGAGCAGATGACAGCCATGCGAAGGGTTTTGACACCCTCCAGTGCGTTTTCATAAAACCTCATAATCCCAAACCTCTCTTGTTTTGTATTTTCTTGCTTGAAAACGAGCGCCGGTTTCGCCGATGTTCTATTCGTCGTTCCGCAGCAGCTCCACGGCCCCGCTCCGAACATCGTAGATGGCGCCGGCAAAGGCCAGCCTGCCCCGATCTGCCAGGTCCCGCAGGACCTCGCTTTCCCCCAGAGCGTCCAGGCTGTGGAAGAGATTGTTTCGCTCTGCCTGCCGGGGATTGGAGACATGGCCGATTCCCAGGGAGACCTGGGCAATCAGCGCCCCCAGCGCGCCGGGCTCCCGGTGCTTTTGCAGGGCGGCCATCACCGCACCGCAGCCCCGGTGCCCCATCACCAGAATCAGGGGGACGTGGAGATGGACAGCGGCATATTCCACGCTGGCCAGGGCGGAGGGCGTCATCACATTGCCCGCGTTGCGGATTACAAACAGGTCTCCGATTCCGGCGCTGAAGATGTGCTCCGGCGGCACTCGGGAATCGGCGCAGCAGACCACAACGGCATAGGGCCGCTGGCCCTCGTGGGCAGTGGAGAGCCGGAGCTGATCCGTCAGCTCCGCGGGGTTTCGGCTGTGTTCCAGATACTGAGCATTGCCCCGCATCAGGGCCCGCAGGGCGGCTTCGGCCTCGGGGCAGCAGGGCAGTTCCTCGTCCATGGCAAGCTGATTGCCGCAGGCCAGAACCTCCCGATAGCAGTGATCCAAGGTACCGCCCTCCCTCCGATTCTGTATTTTTAAACCATATTCATTATATAGGTTTTACGCCTGTCCGTCAATATGAAAAAATGGTGTTTTTTACCCAAAAAAAACTTGACAAGCAGGGGGGGCTATGGTACTTTGTAGGAGAAAAAAGGCGGCCTTCGCAATCGGAGAAGGATCGCCCCGGCAAACAGGAATATCGTCGGATGATGGACCCGGGAGAGACCGCCGCGGACGGCGCCGAAGGGGATCGCAAAAGCTCTCAGGCAAAAGGATCGGGTCAGGACGAAACACCGTAAAGTGCGCGGACCGCGCACGCCGTAGGTGCAACCCGTGGGAATGACACGGGGAATCTCTCAGGCTTAAAACGGTGGCACAGACCCGCTGTGGGCCTGTGCCATCTTTTTATGGATAAGCACAAACCATTTACAATACACAGGAGGTAATTCCATGAGCGAACTCAAACGCACCCAGCTTTACAACGCACATCTGGCGGCAGGCGCCACCATGGTGGACTTCGGCGGCTGGGAAATGCCCATCCAGTACCCCAGCGGCATCGTGGCTGAGCATCTGTACACCCGTCACTTCTGCGGCCTCTTCGACGTCTCCCACATGGGCAGACTGCTGATCGAGGGCCCCGAGCGCGTGCAGTTTTTGCAGCACGTTCTGTCCAGCAACGTCATGGCTCTAGACGTCAACGAGGCCCAGTACTGCATGATCCCCAACGAGAACGGCGGCGCCATTGACGACGCCTACCTGTACCGCTTTGAGGAAGACCGCTTCCTGCTGGTGGTGAACGCCGCCAACACCGAGAAGGACCTGGTTCATCTGCGGGAGCAGATCAAGGCCTTCAACTGCACTCTGACCGACATTTCCAAGGACTACGCCTCCATCGCCGTCCAGGGCCCCAAGAGCCGTGAGATGCTGGAGAAGATGGCCGGCGGCGCCCAGCTCACCGAGCTGGTGAAGAACGCCCTGGGCACCGTCCAGATGGAAGGCCGCACCGTCCGCCTGGCCAAGACCGGCTACACCGGCGAGCCTCTGGGCTACGAGGTCTTCATCAAGTCCGAGGACGCTGAGTGGATGTGGAACCGTCTGCTGGAGCTGGGCGGCCGTCCCTCCGGCCTGGGCGCCCGTGACACCCTCCGCCTGGAAGCCATGCTGCCCCTCTACGGCCATGAAATGGGCGAGGACTGCGAGGGCAAGGAAATCCCCATCTTCTCTGTGCCTCTGGCTAAGTTCGCCGTCTCCTTCTCCGAGCAGAAGGGCAATTTCATCGGCCGTGAGCCCCTGACCAAGCAGTATGCTGCCTTCCAGAAGATTCAGAACCGTCTCTTTGACGGCGCCCTGGAGGTTCTGCCCCGCCGGATGATGCCCATCACCCTGCTGGAGCGCGGCGTCATGCGGAAGGATATGCCCATCTACGTGGGCGAGAAGCTGGTGGGATATGTCACCTCCGGCACCATGGTGCCCTACTATGTGGCCGAGGGCGAGGGTATGGACACCTCCTACACCGAAGAGACCGCCAAGCGTTCCCTGGGTCTGTGCATGGTGGATTCCGATCTGCAGACCGACGACATCGTCTATGTGGACGTCCGCGGCAAGAAGGTCAAGGCCGTTCTGCCCAAGATGCACATGAGCGTCATGGCGCCTCCCTATGCCCGCCCCCTGCTCTACAAGGCCCCCGAACAGGGCAAGCCCGCCGAGGGCAAGAGCTACCGGGCCGAGGCCCTGGAGCTGCTGAAGAAGGCCACCCAGAACCACATCTGGCGCCAGAAGCAGTGCATCAACCTGATCCCCTCCGAGAATACTCCCAGCCGGGCCGTGCAGATGCTCTGCGCCTCCGACCCCGCTTTCCGTTACGCCGAGCACAAGAAGATCGCCGCCTTCTATGACAGCGAGGTCTTCTACTACCAGGGCACCAAGTTCATCGAGCAGATCGAGGAGCTGCTGGTGGAGCAGATGCGGCAGTACCTGGGCGCCACCGAGGTGGAGACCCGTGTGATCTCCGGCCAGATGTCCAACACCGCCGTGTTCTCCTCTCTGATGGACTTCAAGAACCGCAACAACCGCAAGGTTACCCCCCAGCGTCTGGGCTACATCCTGCACAACCACATCGCCAAGGGCGGCCACCTGTCCGCACAGCCCATGGGTGCGCTGCATGACTATGTTGCCGTTGACCCCGTCACCGAGCGCAACGCCGTGGTGCCCTTCCCCGTCTGCCCCGACAACCACTACAAGATCGACGTGGAAGAAACCAAGAAGGTCATCGAGCGCTACCGCCCCGAGTTCATCGTCTTCGGCAAGTCCATGGTCCTGCACAAGGAGCCCGTGAAGGAGATCCGTCAGTTCGTGGATCAGATGGGCCTGCAAACCACCATTATGTACGATATGGCCCACGTTCTGGGCCTGGTGGGCGACCACTTCCAGAAGCCCTTTGAAGAGGGCGCCGAAATCGTCACCGGCTCCACCCATAAGACCTTCTTCGGGCCCCAGCGCGGCATTGTGGGCGTGAACTACAAGCCCGAGGACCTGAAGTACGGTCTGTGGAAGACCATCGAGTCCCGCGCCTTCCCCGGCTCCGTCTCCAACCACCACCTGGGCACCCAGCTGGGTCTGCTGATGGCGGCCTACGAGATGAACACCTTTAAGGACGAGTATCAGCGCAATGTCATCGAGAACGCCAAGCACTTCGCCAAGTCTCTGAAGGCCGAGGGCCTGGACGTGGCCGGCGATCCCGCCATCTCCTTCACCGAGACCCATCAGGTCATCGTCAACGTGGGCTATGCCCTGGGCTATGACGTGGCGGAGCGGCTGGAGTCCAACGGCATCATCGTCAACTACCAGGCGACTCCCGAGGAGGAGAGCTTCACCGCCTCCGGCGCTCTGCGTATGGGCGTGGAGGAAATGACCCGTTTCGGCTTCACCAAGGACGACTTCTCCAAGCTGGCCGCTATCATGGCCGACTGCATCCTGCGCAACAAGAACGTCACCGAGGAAGTCAAGAAGCTCCGTGCCGAGCACACTGTCATGCAGTACTGCTTCACCGACGAAGAGTTCAACGAGACCCTGGGCGGCCTGATGGGCGTCCTGGGCGTGTAATTCAAACGCAAAACTGAAAATCAAAAACTTAAAACTTAGGAGGATATCAAAATGTCTATTCCCAACGAACTGCGCTACACCAAGTCCCATGAGTGGATCAAAGAAGAGGGCGATATCGCCATCGTCGGCATCACCGATTTTGCTCAGAACGCTCTGGGCGACGTGGTCTTCATCAACCTGCCAGAGGCTGGCGACGAAGTGGTTGCCGGCGAGTCCTTCGGCGACGTGGAGTCCGTCAAGGCTGTCTCCGATCTGCTGAGCCCCGTGTCCGGCATCGTGAAGGCTGTCAACGAAGAGCTGATCGACGCTCCCGAGATGCTGAACTCCGATCCCTACGGCGCTTGGATCATCAAGGTCGAGCAGATCACTGACCGGGAAGAGCTGCTGGACGCCGACGATTACGAGGCCCTTTGCGCCGAGGAGGGCTAAATGGGAAGCTACGTTCCCGGGACCCTCTCGGAGCGGCAGCAAATGCTGAAGGCCATCGGCATGGAGCGCGAGGATGCGCTCTATGCCGACGTGCCCGCCCAAATGCTCCTGACGGAACCCTTGAATATCCCCTCCGGCATGAGTGAGCTGGAGGTTCGCTCCAAGATGGAAGCCCTGGCCGCCGAAAACAAGGTTTTCAAGACCGTGCTCCGCGGCGCAGGCGCTTATGACCACTATATCCCCAGCATTGTCAAGTACGTTCCCAACAAGGAAGAGTTCCTGACGGCTTACACCCCCTATCAGGCCGA
>JAGABH010000036.1 GCA_017614755.1 Oscillospiraceae bacterium | reverse complement strand
CGCTGAGGGATTCAGCGGCCGAAAGACCAAAAGGAGGTGCAAACAAATGGCAAAGATTTCCGCGAAGTACGAGGTTCTTTACATCATCGATCCCGATCTGGGTGAAGAGGGTATTGCAGCGCTCGTGGAAAAATTCAAGGCTCTGGTTGAGGCAGAGGGTACTCTGACCAACATTGAGGAGTGGGGCAAGCGTCGGCTGGCCTACCTCATCAACGACAAGCCCGAAGGCTATTACGTTCTCATGAACATTGAGAGCAAGCCTGAGCTTCCCGCTGAGCTCGACCGCGTGTTCAAGATCACGGAAGGCGTTATGCGTTCCCTGATCACTGTTGTGGAGGAGTAAGAGATTCCATGCTCAATCACATCGTTCTCATGGGTCGTCTGACCCGTGATCCGGAGCTTCGGCGCACCCAGTCCGGCGTCCCCGTTGTGTCCTTCTCTCTGGCAGTGGACCATGACGTTCCCAACAAGGAGACCGGCGAACGCGGCGTGGACTTTATCGACGTGGTTGCCTGGCGGCAGACTGCGGAGTTTGTCAACAAGTACTTCTCCAAGGGCCGCATGGCGGTTGTCTCCGGTCGGCTTCAGATCCGCAACTGGACGGACAACACCGGCAACAAGCGTCGGGCCGCCGAGGTCGTGGCAGACAATGTCTACTTCGGTGACTCCAAGCGCGACGGCGACAGCTCCGGCTCCTACAACGGCAACAGCTACGCCGGCGGCAACAACGGCAGCTATGCCGGCTACAACAACAGCCGCTCCTACAACGACAACTACGCCGCCCCCGCGGCTCCCGCCGCTCCCGCCCCATCCGATTTCGCGATGCTGGAGGACGACGACAGCGAGCTGCCATTCTAAGTTGAATTTTTCTGCAAGACTGAAATACTGAAAGAAGGAGGATCCTCTCATGGCGAATGATTCCAGAGTCAGACCCCACAAGCGCAAGAAGGTTTGCCTGTTCTGCGTGGACAAGGTGACCAGCATTGACTATAAGGACACCGCGAAGCTGAAGCGCTTTACTTCCGAGCGCGGCAAGATTCTGCCCCGCCGTACCACCGGCACCTGCGCTGCCCATCAGCGTCAGCTCACCGTGGCCATCAAGCGCGCCCGTCAGATCGCTCTGCTCCCCTACGTGGAAGACTGATCCAAGAAAGCCAACCGCCCCCGGCATTACGCCGAGGGCGGTTTTTTGCTGCTTGCAGCTTCGCAGCCGGCCGGTCATCGCGGGCAGACCCCGCCGGGGACGCTTCCCTGCCCGTTGAAATCACCGAACGTCATAATAGAACCGGTCCGCGGCGGCTCGGTCTTTTCCGGTGAAAATCCGCTTGGTCAGTTTTCGGTTCTTGATCAGATACCAGTCTCCGAATTCATCAAACTTGCGGGAGGAGGTCACCACCTGGGAGCGCTTCAGGGTCCCGTATTTCTGCTTTTTCTGTTTTCCCAGCTTTTTCAGCCGGGAGGCAAAATCCATGTCCTCCAGACTGACCAGGCTCTCATTGAAGCCGCCGATGGCCTCAAAGTCCTCCTTGCGGAACCAGAACATGGCGCCGCTGAGAAAACCGCCGTTTTTGAACATAACGGGCACAAGATTGAGACCCACATACAGGGCGGAAAACGCCATGCCTACGGACATTCTGTCAAACCGAACCTTTGTCCCGCCGCCTACGAATTTCCCGCTCTCCAGCTTTTCCCTGACCTCTGCCAGGGCTTTCTCATCCATGACGCTGTCCGCGTCGATGGTTACGATCATCTCCCCCTTGGCCGCCTTGACCCCTGTGTTCCGAATCGCGGCGATGCACTTGTCGTCATTGACCAGCACCCGGGCGCCGCTGGCCTCCGCGATTGCGCAGGTTTGATCGGTGCACCGGTTGGCGACCACCAGAATCTCCACCTCCTCCGGCCGGACAGCCTCCGCCGCCCGGAGAATTGATTGCAGACACTTTCCGATATACTGTTCCTCATTATGGGCGGGAATCACCACCGAAAACATCGTTTTGCCCATTGTTCCCTCTCCTTTCCCCTCCGCCCCGCCGAAGCGGCGCTCCGGGTTTATCAAAACCGCTGCCCATGCAAAACAACGGGCAGCGGTTTGGGGTTCAGCAATAAAAGTCCTTGATCTTCTTGGCGCGGCTGGGGTGGCGGAGCTTGCGAATCGCTTTGTTTTCGATCTGGCGGATCCGCTCCCGGGTAACGCCGAATTTCTGGCCCACCTCTTCCAGGGTGTGGTTCCGGCCGTCGTACATACCGAAGCGCATCTTCAGCACGTCGGCCTCCCGCTGGGTAAGGGTGCCGAGAATCTCTGCCAGGGCCTCGGCCAGCATGGTGTTGGAGGTGGACTCGGCAGGCCCGGGGGTGTTGTCGTCCTCCACGAAGGAGCCGATGGTGGTGTCCTCTTCATCGCCCACGGGGGTATCCAGAGAGAGGGTGTCTGCGGCGGTACGGTTGGCCTCGATGATCTTCTCAATGGGCAAACCCAGCTCGTCGGCAATCTCCTCCAGGGTGGGCTCCCGGCCCAGCTCCTGGACCAGCTTCCGGTTACAGCGGGTGGCCTTGTTGATGACCTCCACCATGTGGACGGGAACCCGGATGGTCCGGGCCTGGTCTGCAATGGCGCGGGTGATGGCCTGGCGAATCCACCAGGTGGCATAGGTGGAGAACTTGTTGCCCTTGGTATAGTCAAACTTATCCACGGCCCGGATCAGGCCGGTGTTGCCCTCCTGAATCAGGTCCAGGATATGCAGGCCGCGGCCGGAATACTTCTTGGCAATGGAGACCACCAGACGGAGGTTGGCCTCAGTCAGCTTTTTCTTGGCTTCCTTGTCTCCGGTGGAGACCTTTTGCGCCAGTTCCATTTCTTCCTCGGGGGTCAGCAGCGGAACCTGGCCGATCTCCTTTAAGTACATCCGGACCGGATCGTCCAGGTTGTACTCCGCGGCAAGCTCCACGGGATCAATGATCTCCTCTTCCCCGTCCAGCGGCAGGTCCAGGGGGCCGTCGTCGTCCAGCTCCAGCTCGGCGCCGACGATCTGGATGCCCATGCCCTCCAGGGTCTCATAGACCATCTCAATCTGCTCGACGGAGCAGGGAATCTTCGCAAGCTCGTTGTTCAGTTCACTGGCCTGGAGGATGCCCTCCTTCTTGCCCTTGGCCACAAGGGCGGCGATGGGACCGGCCAGTGCTTCCATGCCGGGATTGGAATTCTTTTTTGGGGTAGACATAGCACACTTCCTTCGTATAGTCCAAAAGGGTACCCCGTTCCGAAGCTCCGTAAACAGGGTGCCTGGAAATTCAACTCATTATATTACAATCTTCTCGCCTTGGCAAGTCCTTTTCCGAAATTATTTTCAAATTCTTCTTTTTTCCTCTTGTAAAAAAACGAGCCTTGGGGTAGGATAAAGAAAACGCCGGATCAAGCGGGAGGCAGGAAATTATGACCGACACAGACTTTATGCGCAGAGCCCTGGAGCTGGGGGAAATGGCGGCAGCGGAGGGGGAAGTCCCCGTAGGCTGCGTGGTAACCCTGGGCGATCGGATTGTGGGGGAAGGCCGCAACCGGCGGGAAACCGCGAAAAACGCCCTGTGTCACGCAGAGCTGGAAGCCATTGACGCCGCTTGCAGAACGCTGGGAGGCTGGCGGCTTTGGGAGTGTACCCTCTACGTCACCCTGGAGCCCTGCCCCATGTGCGCGGGGGCCATCGTCAACGCCCGAATCCCCCGGGTGGTCTACGGGGCGGCGGACCCGAAAAACGGCTGCTGCGGCTCTGTAGTCAACCTATTCTCCCTCCCCTTCAACCACCGGCCTGAGATGCAGGGCGGGGTGCTGGAGGCAGAATGCGCCGCCCAGCTCACCAACTTCTTCCAGCGCCTGCGGGCAGCGCAGCCCCGGCGGCGGCACTGGCAGCGGGAAACAGAAGATTGACAGACAAAAACGAGCTCCCTATGGAGCTCGTTTTTGTTATTCGGTTTGTGTTAATCCTTACTCGGCAAAGTAGGGCTGAACCAGGGAGATCAGCTCGGTGAGTTTTTTCTTGGCGCCTTCGGTGGTGACGGGCCTGTTGCAGACGATGCTGATGACAAAGCTGCGGTTGGGCAGCTCCACAACACCCATGGCACAGATGCAGGTGTTCGACTCAATGTCGGTGACGAAGCCGTAGCGGAGGTTTTCGCCGGTGAGACCGGGATCGATCTCAAGCTCCGTCTCCGGAGGCGTCAGAAGGATATCCAGCATCTGCCTGGAGGCCTCCGCGCTCACCAGCTTGCCGCTGCAAATCAGGTTCAGAATCTCAGCGGTCTGCTGGGCGGTGACGTAGTTCTTTTGGCTGCTGGAGCCGCTGAGGTTCCGGTTGAAGCCCAGCTTCACGCCGTTGCTCACCGCAAAGGATTTGACCGCCTCGCGGCCCTTGGAGGAGTCGCTCCCGCCCACACGCTCGGTCAGACGGTCCGCCGCGTAGAGATCGTTCTTAATTATCATGGCCTTGACATCGTCGATCACGTCCTCCAGGACCAGCGTGCCGTCCTGCACCTGCTGGAAGACAGTGCCCATGATAAAGACCTGGGTCATGCGGTTCGCAGTCATCCAGTTGTCCACACCGCAGTTGACGGCGGAGCCCACCTTCGTCCCCAGGGCGGGGTCAATGACCATGACCTGCCATTCGCTGGTCAGTCCCCGCAGAGAATCGTCCAGGGCGGCCTTCAGGCCGGCCTCGTCGATGGTCGTCAAGTCCACGGGAACAGGAGGCGTCTCAGTAGACGGAGCCGGTTCGGTGTTTTCCGTGGTGTGGGAATTGCTGCCGCTGGGCACAGGGCTTTCGGTCGTCGTGATCTGGGAAGGCTCGGTGGTTTCCTTTTCGCTGTTGTTTTTCTGAACAAAAAGAATTACGATACAGAGCACCACGGCCAGGACAAGCATACACATGGTGATGCCGAGGAAAATATCAGGTTTGCTCTTTTTCATGTATGTACCACTCCATTCAGCTGGTTTTCCACTCCGAAAGGCAGGGTGGTTCTACGCCGCGCAAGGGGGGCATAGATTGTGGGGAGCACAATGTGTCTCCCATTCCAGTATCCATTTTAGCATAAAAATATCCATTCGTCAATGGTTTTCCCGAAACAGGAGGTAAAATGCGTGATTCTGTCCTTGCCGCCTTGGCCGCGGTTCTGGTCTGGGCGGCCCTCGCCCTGCTGGTTCTTCCCCTGGACAAGCCCGCCGTCCCGCCGGATTCCCCTCACGTCCCCGCCGTGGAAACAGCGCCCGCGGCTGCAAAGGCACCCGCTCCCCTGCCCCAGGCTCCGGATTTCGACCGGAACTGTCGTCTGGCTGTGCAGACGGAGCAGGGAATCCGGGACATGGATCTGCAAACCTATCTGACCGGAGTACTGCTGGCGGAAATGCCCGTCTCCTTTGCGGAAGAGGCCCTGAAGGCCCAGGCGGTGGCCTGCCGGACCTATACCATGAGCCGCACCCGGCACAGCCGTCACGAGAACGCGGCGGTGTGCACCGACTCTCGCTGCTGTCAGGGCTGGCGGGACCCGACGGAAGCGGAGCCCGCCGCCCGGGAGAAGGCGGAGGCCGCCGTCCGGGCTACGGACGGGCTTGTACTCCTCTACCGGGGGCAGCTCATCGACGCCACCTTCTTCTCCTGCTCCGGAGGGCGCACCGAGGACGCGGCGGCGGTTTGGGGCAGCGATCTGCCCTACCTCCGGACGGTAGAGAGCCCCGGTGAGGAGGATGCCGCTCATTTTGCCGACGAGCTCCGGCTCCCCTTGGAGGATTTCCGCCAGACCCTCACGGCCCTGGACAGCGAGGTCAGCTTTTCCGGCAGCCCGGATACCTGGATTGCCTCCGTTCGCTGCACCGCCGGCGGCGGCGTGGCGGAACTGGTGCTGGGAGGGCGGGTCTTCCGGGGAACAGAGCTCCGCAAGGCCTTCTCCCTGCGCTCCACGGCCTTCGACCTGAGACTTGGGGAAGACGGGGCAGTGTTTACCACAAGGGGCAACGGCCATCGGGTGGGCATGAGTCAATACGGCGCCCAGGCCATGGCCCTGGGGGGAGATGACTTTGAAACCATCCTCAAATGGTATTATCAGGGGGTGGAGCTGGTATTGGCCGACGGTTGATTCGTCCTCCACGCAAAAAGGGCCTGCCGGGTTGGCAGGCCCTTTTGCGGTAACTTGATTGGATTACTCGTCCAGTTCGTTGCCGGTTACGAAGCGGTACAGGTAGGTGACAACATAGCCACGGTTGCAGGGAGTCGCGGCGTTGAACATACCGTTCTCGCCCTTCTCCAGGCCATTTTCGTAGGCCCAGATGGCGCCGTCGTAGTACCACTGGTTGGTATTGATATCGGAGTAGGGATTTTCGATGCTGTATTCAGGCTTGCCCATGGAAGCGTACAGGAACTGGAGAATCTCACTGCGGGAACAGGTCTTGCTGGGGCTGAACTCATCCGGCTTGGTGCCGCCGGTGATGCCGTTCTTAACTGCCCACATCACAGCCTTATGAGCCCAGTGTTTGTCACTCACATCCCTGAAGGGGTTGCTTTCCGCTTCTACCTCGGGCTTGCCGTTGGCGGCCCAGAAGAACACCATGGCGTCACTGCGCAGGACGGTCTTCTCAGGCATGAAGTGGGTATCATCCACGCCGCCGGTAACGCTCTCATCCAGGGCCCACATCACAGGGTTGAAGAAGAAGTCCTCCCCCTGAATGTCCTCAAAGGGATTCGCCAGCTTTTCAATCTCCTCGGTCTTGGTCTCGCCGCAGCGGGCGCAGGTGCAGGTCTGCTGGCCGGGGGCCTGATGGCTGGGCTCCACGGTCACAACGGGCTCGCCCCAGTCGTGGCCCAGGGCCTCAGTCTCGTCGGCAGTGTAAGTGTCATTGCAGCGAGAGCAGGTGTAAGTGGTGAAGCCGGCCTCGGTGCAGGTGGGCTCGGTCACAACGGCGGTGTAATCGTGGCCCAGGGCCTCGATCTCTTCCGTCTCGGTGAAGCCGCAGACCGTGCAGCTGTGATGCTTGCTGCCGTTCTCCAGGCAGCTGGGCTCGGTGTCCGTCACCCAATCGCCAAAGCTGTGAACCTCGCAAACCACAACCTCGGCGGGATTGGTGGTGTACCAGTACTCCCCTTCCGCCTTGGTGAAGAGGGTCAGGCCCTTCTTCCCGCCGGCGAAGCACTTGAAGACACCCTTTTCGGTATCGTATTGCAGAACACGGCTGGGGAACTGGGCGTTGGTCAGGACCGGTCCGTTGGAGCCGAAGCTGATGGTCCAGCGGGTCTTGGCGCTGTTGGAAGAGCTGTAGGTGGTCAGAGAGTCAGAATCCGTCGCCATGGCCAGATACTGGTTCTCATTCTTCATCTTGATGGTGTAAGTTCCGTTTTCAGCGGGCTCAACCACATAGGTCACGTCGTCGATCACGTTGTTGAGGAAATCGCCCTCCCGGGTAATTCCCATCTCAGCCAGGTTCTGAACGGCCTTCTCGGTGCCGAGTCTGTTGTTGACGTTGGAGCCCAGGCAGTCCGCGGTGGCGCCCAGGGCGAAGGCGCCGTCACAGGTGATGACGTACTCGCCCACCCAGGAGCCGGGAGCCTTATCCACAACGTGGAACTGATCGTCCACGGCAGAGCTGTCGGTCATAACGTAGTAGCTGTACAGGGCGTAGTAGGTAACGTCGGTTTCCGTCAGGGAAATCTTCTTGCCGGCGTTCAGGAATGCGGGAAGGTCCTGGGTGTCTTCTTCCGTGGGTGCGGTGACCCAGCCCAGGAAGTGGAAGTTCCGGCTCTCGATGGCGGGATCGCCCTGGGGCATGGGCAGCGTGACTTCATCGCCCACGTAGGCGTTGATTTCCGCACAGGACACGCCCTCCGGCACGGAGAAGTGCACAACGGCGGGGTCTCTGGGCGCAAAGTTGATCTGAACGGTGCAGTCGGTCTGGGCGTCCACCGTGAAGACGTTTCCGTTCCGGGTAACTGTGGCGGTGCCCTCCAGGACAGTATAATCCTTCACATAGTAACCGGTGTTCGGGGTGGCGGTGATGTTTCTGCCGCTGAGCTGCACGGTGCCCCATTCTGTGTTATTGGAGACCGCGTTGATGGTGAACTGGCTGTACAGAGTCCAGGTAGAATAAACAGGCTGCACGGCGTCCACATTGCCGTGGCCGGGATAGACGTCCTCGGAATCGGCAAAAATGGGATATGCGGGAGGATTGGTATAGGGGTCCTTGTTGCCAACTCTCTGCTTCATGTAGGCGGCAGCCTCCGCAACGGTTTTGCCGTCCTTCATGTAGTCAAAGAAGTATCTCTCGTAAGCATAGTCGCCGGTGAAGGAGACGGACTGGGAATAGCCGTAAGCAACCTCCACGCCCTTGGCCCGCAGAGGAGCCTGCAGACCGTCGGTGGCCATGCCAAGGCAGATCGCCATCCAGAGCAGCCCGTTGGGGGAATCCGTCGAAACGTGGTTGGCAATGGCAGTGCCGTCTACACACCAGGTTCCGCCGCTGTTGAAGGCGTGGTAGTAGGTGCCGAACTGGCCCTGGGCGGAAGTCTTGTCTTCGGCGGTAATGCCGGTGCCGGAAGTCAGGCAGAGGTAGGAGCTGTTTGCATGGGAGGTATAGCCGTCATAGCCGCTGTAGTCGGTGGTGCCGTGGGAGTCGAAAATGACGACGCCGCAGGTGGAGATAGAATCGCCGATTGCGGTGATGGTGGCGTTGGACGCCTGGTAGGCCGTGCCGGTGCCGCCGGTGGCCTGGGCGATGGAATAGCACTCATTCTCATACTGGGCGGTAAAGGAGCTGTCAATGCCGATGTAAGGCTGAATGGCGGCAACGTCAACAGAACCGGCCCATCCGCCCTTTTGCCCATAAGAGACGGTCTTGGTGGCTCCCAGCGCTTCCGGATCGGCCCCGGGAATCGCGTTCAGGCGAAGCTCGGCACGAAGTCTGGGAGAATAGCCGTTGGGGTCCCCATTGGCGTCAACCCAGAAGAAAAAGTCTCCATGACGCTCCAGCGTGCCGGGGACATAGCTGGAGGAGGAAGTGACAGCCTCGATGATCTCGTCCACCGTGCTGCTGTAAGCGGCAGTCAGGGAGTCAACGTCGGTCGCACGGGTCCTCTTGGCTGTGGCGGTTTCGATCTCTGAGATCACGTCCCAGATATCGCGCTCCGATGCCTTCTGCTCCACGGCAATCGCCGAAGGCAGAATGGAAAGAATCAGCGCGAAGGTTAAGAGAAGTGCGAGCAGTTTTTTCATGGATAGACCTCCTTTTCATTGTTTGGTTATTATAACACATTCTCGGAAAATTGCAATAGGAAATGTGTGCAAATTGTGAACATTTTTGTTGGATAATCACAATGATTGTGTGGACCCTGTGAATTTCCGGCAGGCGGCAAAAAGGGCCTGCCGCATTTGGCAGGCCCTTTTTGCGCTGATTTGGTTGGATTACTCGTCCAGTTCGTTGCCGGTTACGAAGCGGTACAGGTAGGTGACAACATAGCCACGGTTGCAGGGAGTCGCGGCGTTGAACATACCGTCCTCACCCTTCTCCAGGCCATTTTCGTAGGCCCAGATGGCGCCGTCGTAGTACCACTGGTTGGTATTGATATCGGAGTAGGGATTTTCGAT
>JAGABH010000035.1 GCA_017614755.1 Oscillospiraceae bacterium | reverse complement strand
TCTCGGCGCCGGCTTCGTCTTCAGGTGAGCCGGAAAAGCGGCGCCGCGCGGAAAAAAATAAAAGCGGGAAAAGGCTTTTTCCCGCTTTTTTTGCGCTTATTTTTATCTCCCGCGCTTGACGGAAGTTTTCGAAAGTGGTATATTGACAATTGGACAAGTCTGCGATAAAAATCAAAAATAAAACAATTTTTGTAAAGGGGTCGGACACGAAAATGCAAAAGATCGATTTGACTGAATACGGTATCAGCGGCGTCAAGAAGATAATCCGCAATCCTTCCTATGCGAGGCTCTTAAAGGACGAGATGGATCCGTCTCTCGAAGGCTTTGACAAGGGCGTGATGACCGAGCTCGGCGCCGTCAACGTTATGACCGGCATATATACCGGCCGTTCGCCGAAGGACAAGTATATCGTAATGGACAAGACCTCGAGAAGGACCGTGTGGTGGACCTCCGACGGTTACAAGAACGACAACCATCCGATGAGCGAGAAGGTCTGGAAGCAGGTCCGCGACCTTGCGAGAGAGCAGCTCTCGAACAAGACCCTCTACGTCGTCGACGCCTTCTGCGGCGCGAACAAGGACACCCGCATGGCGATCCGCTTCATCATGGAGGTCGCGTGGCAGGCCCATTTCGTTGAAAACATGTTCATCAAGCCGACGAAGGAGGAGCTCGAAAACTTCAAGCCCGATTTCGTCGTATATACCGCATCCAAGGCAAAGTGCGTAAATTACAAGGAGCTGGGACTCAATTCCGAGACGGTCGTCGCCTTCAACGTAAGCTCCCGCGAGCAGGTCATAATCAACACCTGGTACGGCGGCGAGATGAAGAAGGGCATGTTCTCGATGATGAACTATTATCTGCCTCTTAAGGGCATCGCCTCCATGCACTGCTCGGCGAACACCGATATGAAGGGCGAGAACACGGCGATATTCTTCGGACTTTCCGGCACCGGCAAAACGACCCTTTCGACCGACCCGAAGCGCCTCCTCATAGGCGACGACGAGCACGGCTGGGACGACAACGGCGTCTTCAATTTCGAGGGCGGCTGCTACGCCAAGGTAATAAACCTCGACAAGGAATCGGAGCCCGACATCTACAACGCGATAAAGAAGAACGCATTGCTCGAGAACGTCACCGTCGACAAGAAGGGCAGGATCGACTTTGCCGACAAGAGCGTCACCGAGAACACCCGCGTTTCCTATCCGATACAGCAGATTAAGAAGATCGTCAGGAAGGTCCGCCCGATATCCGCGGGACCCGACGCGAAGAACGTCATCTTCCTCTCCGCGGACGCCTTCGGCGTTCTGCCTCCCGTGTCCATCCTGACCCCGGAGCAGTGCAAGTACTACTTCCTCTCCGGCTTCACCGCCAAGCTGGCCGGCACCGAGCGGGGCATTACCGAGCCCACCCCCACCGTCTCCGCCTGCTTCGGCCAGGCCATCCTGGAGCTCCATCCCACCAAGTACGGCGAGGAGCTGGTGAAGCGCATGGAAGCCAGCGGCGCCAAGGCCTATCTGGTCAACACCGGCTGGAACGGCACCGGCAAGCGCATCTCCATCAAGGACACCCGGGGCATCATCGACGGCATCCTGGACGGCTCCATTTTGAAAGCCCCCACCAAGAAGATTCCCTACTTCAACCTGGAAGTCCCCACCCAGCTGCCCGGCGTGAACCCCGCCATCCTGGACCCCAGAGACACCTACGCCGATCCTGCCGTTTGGGAGGAGAAGGCCAAGGACCTGGCCGACCGCTTCATCAAGAACTTCGTCAAATACGAGTCCAATGAAGCCGGCAAGGCTCTGGTTGCCGCCGGTCCTCAGCTTTAAGTTTTTCGCTGATCCGTCGGCGGATCAGCCCGCAAATTCTCCGT
Organism: Oscillospiraceae bacterium; assembly: GCA_017614755.1. GTDB lineage: Bacteria > Bacillota > Clostridia > Oscillospirales > Oscillospiraceae > JAFRPC01. The sequence continues at coordinate 12,867 of JAGABH010000035.1, read as the reverse complement.
CCTTCTCCCCTTTGGAGAAGGACGGAGAATTTTAACATTCCGTTAAAAAACGACTTCCTTTCTTGATTTTGTCGGAAAAACGGCTATAATACAGAGTGCCGGGGGTATGCCCCCGGCGGAAATCGCTTTCCGCAAGGTGGTGGAAACTGTGTTCCGAAAAATGTTTCAGCGATTGGCTGAATCCCTCCGCCGCTTGATGCTCGGGCGCTGCGGCGTGGATCAGTTGAATATGTTTCTGCTTGTTCTGGTGGTGATCCTCAGCGTCATCAGCGTGTTCCATTCCTTCCTGGGCGGCTCTGGGGCCGTTGTCGGGATGTTTGTCAATTTTCTGTGTTACCTGCTCCTGCTCTGGTATCTGTTCCGCTTCTTCTCCAAGAACCTGGAAAAGCGGATCAAGGAGAATCGGCGGTTCCTGTCCTGGATTTCCCGGTTCAAGGACCGTGAGAACCGCTACTACCGCTGCCCCAACTGCAAGCAGACCGTCCGGGTCCCCAAAGGCCGGGGGAAGATTTGCATCAAATGTCCCAAATGCGGTGAAAAATTCATTCGAAAAACCTGAAACGTCTTCTCGGAACCGGCGGGGAGACGTTTTTCTTGTTGATTTTTTCATTTTCCATGCTATAATAGAGCGAAAAATTTTAATAACATCATAAGAAGGAGTATTTACATTGTCTGATAAACTTAGAATTATCCCCCTCGGAGGATTGAACGAGATCGGGAAAAACATGACCGCCATTGAATACGGCAGAGATATGATTGTCGTGGACTGCGGTTTGGGCTTTCCCGAGGACGATATGTACGGCGTAGACCTGGTGATTCCCGACGTCACGTATCTTGTCAACAACCAGAAGAAGCTCCGAGGCTTCTTCATCACCCACGGCCACGAGGACCACATCGGGTCTATTCCCTATGTGCTCCAGGCCGTCAACGCCCCGGTCCACGGCACCCCCCTGACCAACGGCCTGATCAAGCTGAAGCTGGAGGAGCACGGGCTTACCGAGACCGTCAAGCTGATCACGCACAAAGCCGGCGAGACCGTCAAAGCGGGCTGCTTCCAGGTGGAGTTCATCCATGTGAACCACTCCATCGCCGATGCGGTGGCCTTCTGCATCCACACGCCGGTGGGCAAGCTCCTGATGACCGGCGACTTCAAGATCGACCCCACCTCCCCCGAGGGCATGACCGACTTGGCCCGTCTGGGCGAGCTGGGCAAGGAGGGCGTCCTGGCCCTGCTCTGTGACTCCACCAACGTGGAGCGTCACGGCTACACGCCCTCGGAGTCCGTGGTCACCGAGGGTATTGACCGGCAGTTCCGAGGCTGCGACAAGCGGATCATCATCACCACCTTCGCCTCCAACATGTACCGCATCCAGTCCATTCTGAACATCGCCAAGCGCCACGGCCGCAAGGTGGCCGTCACCGGCCGCAGCATGGAGAATATCCTGAAGGTGGCCGGTGAGTTGGGTTATCTCCAGGTGGCGAAGGACCTGGTGGTGGACATCAGCGAGGCCAAGAGCATCGCCCCCAACCGACTGGTCATCGTGGCCACCGGCTCCCAGGGTGAGAATATGTCCGCCCTCTCCCGCATGGCCTTCGGCAACCACAAGCAGGTAAACATCAACGCCCTGGATCGGGTGCTGATCTCCGCCTCTGCCATTCCCGGCAATGAAAAGGCCATCGGCAAGATTATCAACGAGCTCTACCGTATGGGAGCCGAGGTCATCTACGACAAGTCCGAGAGCCTCCACGTCTCCGGCCACGCCTGCCAGGAGGAGCTGAAGTTAATCCATGCCCTCATCAAGCCCCGGTTCTTCATCCCCGTCCACGGGGAACAGCGGATGCTTCGGGTTCACGAGAAGCTGGCCCTTCAGATGGGCATGAGCCCCAAGCGGGTCTTCGTGGGCGATATCGGTCAGGTCTTTGAGCTGACCGCCAAAACCTGCAAGCTCACCGGTGAAACTGTCCCCGCGGGCAAAATCCTGGTGGACGGCTCCGGCGTGGGCGATGTGGGCAACGTGGTCCTTCGGGATCGCAGACATCTGGCCGAGGACGGCATGGTGGTGGTCTGCGTGAATCTCTCCGGGATCGACGGCTCCATCCTCTCCGGCCCGGACATCATCACCCGGGGCTTCATCTACGTCAAGGACGCGGAGGACCTGATGGAAGCCCTGCGCTACGTGGTAAACGACACTCTGGAGCACTGCCGCTCCAAGCGTCTGAAAGATCACAGCGCCATCAAGGCCGCCATCCGCAACGACCTTTCCGCCTACCTCTTCAAGGTCACCAAGCGTAAACCCATGATCATCCCCGTCCTGACGGAGCTGTAAATCAGAAAGCCGCAGCACTGTAAGGCAGGAGCCGTTCCCCGGCTCCTGCCTTTGTCCGACTGCGCCGCGGGGAGGCGTCCTCAGACGCCCCCATCCCGGACGTCCGCCTTTTGCAATTTGGAAAAACTCAAAAAGTTTCAAAAACAGAAAATAGTTCTTGACAAATCCCTGTTCCCACGCTATAATTACCCTTGCGTTCGGACGATTAGCTCAGCTGGTAGAGCATCCGCTTGACGTGCGGAAGGTCGCAGGTTCGAGTCCTACATCGTCCACCATATTGGAGAAATCCGAACTTGAAGCCGGTTGGCAGAGGGTTCGGATTTCTTGTTTTTATCGACCAGATCGCAGCCGTGAACTGAAACGATAGAATAACGAATCCAAAGCCCAACAAGAGAGCAGCAAAGCTCCCCTGTTGGGCTTTTTTATTGACTGATTATATTTCTTCTGCGAAGAAATCGCTGTCGATCTTTTTGACCTCGTAAATTTCCTCTACGGAAACACCCACGTTGTGTTTGATCATCAACCTTGTTAATGCCGAACCGTCAACCAGAACAACCTTTGCGCCGAGAAGATTTGCGGCATACTGCAATGCGCCGGAGGAGAATTTCGCAGTTGTGATGAACAGTCCTTTTTGTGCCTGCTGTCCTTGAAGCGCACCGACAAATCGTTGAATCTCCTGTCGACCTACAGTTTGCTCGACGGCCCATTGCTTTGCTTGAATATAGATATGGCTGAATCCAAGTTGATCTTCTTTGATGATGCCGTCAATGCCTCCATCGTTGGACTGCTGCGTTACCATTCCGGCTTCCTCAATTCCGCTTCCATATCCCATTTTCAGAAGCAGCTTTACCACAAGCCGCTCAAATTCAACCGGCGTCAGCTTCATCACTTCGTCCATCAGCTGGCTGGCTAAAGCAGCGTTAACCTTCTGATAAGCAGAAGCTAACACTTCCATCGGTGATTCTTCTTTTTCTACGGATGGCTCATCGGCAATGCCTTCGGTGGTTACGCTGTGAAATGCTTTGAATTCGTCTGATTTTTCAAGGTATTCCAGATCAATCTTTCCTCCTGAGGCAAGAGCATTTCTGCCGGCATCTGTGATTTTGTATTTTCCACGGTGCGGTGTTTCAATTAGCCCAGCTTTGTCAAGATAGGTCCGCGCCCATGCGACACGATTATCAAATGTCCGCTGTGTACCGCTTGGAAGCATCTCCGCTAAATCTGCGTCTGTCAAGCCCATAGACTTCGAGATGATGCCCCGAACCTCTTTTGCCGTGTGGAGTTCTCCATCATTTACAGCACGTAAAAACGCTTCAAAGAATTCAAAAAATTTCGGCACCGCCATGGTTTTTCACTCCTTGGAACAAGATGTTGTTGTAAGCCCTTGCCGCGAATAATAATATCACAGAACCCGGAGTATTTCAACAATTCATTGCGCAATTTCGCACATTCGACAAGCTCGCCTCCTTCGGTTACAATGGAGCCGAAGGAGGCAATTGCTATGAAACGAGATAAACGCTATGTGTACCTGGACAGTTTTGAGCACCGGCTGGCAGTCACAGGGATGAACCATTTCCGGAACCAGCTAATCCAAACCGGGAAGCACACGGAGGATGTGGACGCCCTGCTGCTCAAGCTGCTGAAGGCTCCAATGAGAAAAACCAAATATTGACATCCAACAAAGGAGGATCGACCATGAAAGAACTTACTTACCATCAAAACGGCGATTATCTGTTCCCCAACCTGGAGGCTCCGGAAGCCCCGAGGATCGGCAAATACGGCACCATGCGGCACCAATACCTGCGCAACCACCACCGCGGCATCTTCGACGGAATGCTGCTGAAAGGCACCCTGAACGCCCACCTGGAAGAGATCGACCGGCAGGCCAACGAAATGATGGAGCGTCTGACGGTGCAGATGGCCCAGGCCGAAGGCGTCACCGAGGCTCTCAAAGCCCGCAACCAAATGGCATGGGTGCAGGCCATGAACAGCATTAAAAATCGGGCTGAAGAAATCATTCTCAACGATCTGATTCTTTCATAAAAGCAAAGGACAAAGGCGGCGTTACTGATTCACTATCTTATCAGAACAAATCTCATTCACAGAACAGTCTTATCACGGGCGGAATCGGGAAACCGATACCGCCCGTGACTATTTTGATGTGTTCAAATGGGGGGAAAGTTAAGAGTTCTTCCATAATAATTCGATCTCCAAATCATTTGTATTTTTTGAAAGCGTCTATGTAAGCTACAAGATTATTTAGCTTATGAACTTTTAGCAAAAAAGAGAGCGTTCTTTCTTTTTCTCCTACTTCTTTTCCTTCTTTTGAGGAAACTGAATATAGGTAAATATACTTTCCCTTTTTTACTATATTGCCATGTGCTAATGCATTTCTTATTGACGCATAAAATGATTCAAGAAATGCATCAGGACAATACAAGCACATAAATGTCCCATTATTAGTAATTATTTTGGGTGCCAAATCTTCTAAATTTTTACTGGAATCGTAAAAGCTAAAGAAATAGATAGTTTTCACATCCAGAGCCGAGATTACCTCATTTACGAGATCGTCAATATGCTTCTCTAATCGGTTTGTAATCTTATCTCCCAGATGGCTCTCTTTTGATGGACTAAACAACACAAGATCACGATAAGTTTCTGGAGCAATTATTGATTTGTCCGAAATAAACTCAAACACACTCTTTTTTGTTTCGAGTTCGGACAACGAAATAGAGCATTTGTGTTGTTTGGCTCCTTTTACGATAGTCTTATTCGTTGACATATCACTTCAATACCTTACACTTTTTTCTATAAGATAAATAGATACTACTTGCTCAGCTTGCAGATCCGGTTGCGTTCGGCGAGGACAGTTCCGGCGCGTTTGCAGAGCCCGGAAGCGCTTGCGGTATCCCCATCCAACAGGGCCTTTTGCAGCTCGTCCAGGAGGTTTGCAAGCTCGGTTTCCGTCTCCACTGTGGCCGCACTGCTCACGGGATCGGAGTATTGCAGCGACTCAGAGAGCTTTTTCAGTTCTGCGGACAAGGCCGGATCTTCGCACTGGGTCACAAGGCTTCTGCCGAGGGATTGCAGCTCCCGCAGCTTTTTCACGTCTTTTTTCAGCTTTGTATCCTGCCGGGTGATTTCATCCCGTGTGACGTCGGCGGCAATCGTACCCAGCGCAGCGGCGGCAAGCAGCAACAGGAACACCAGAATAAACGGCCAGGCAGGGATCGCGGAAACCCACGCAAGGCACATGGCCGCAAGGCTCAGCACCAACTGAACAACGAGATAGATCAAGCCGATCCGTGCGATGGGCAGGCCATAGAACTTGCTGCGGGCGGAATCCGCACCACGGAACGCAATGAGCAGAACCGGAATCTGCGCAAGGATTGCAATCATACCGAAAACGTACCCGGCCCAAAAGACGCCTGTATGGTCAAAGGGAACCAAAAACGCGATCAGATTGAACACCGCCAGCGCAATACAGAAGGCGGCAATGGAATACGTCTTCTGCTTATTTGATTTCATGGCTCATTCCTCCTTCTTGTGTCCGCATTCCGGGCAGAATTTGCTCAGAATATCTGTTTTCCCGCATTCGGGGCAAGTCCAGCCCTTGGGGGCTTCGGGACGCTTTGCGCCGCAATCCGGGCAGAACCTTGACATGATCCCCTTCGCGCCGCAGGCGGGGCAATCCCAGGTGTCGGCAGGCTTGGGATCCGGCTTCTTTGCACCGCAATCCGGGCAGAATTTGCTGGTAATGTTCTTTGCGCCGCAAGCAGGGCAGTCCCAGCCGGCAGGCACGGCAGCAGACGGGCCGATGTGGGCATCGGCCCCTACGGTGGGGCTATCGAGGGCGGGCTGCTGCGGGTTCATCCCCTGGAACATGTTGCCCAACTGGGGCATCACAGCCTGCGCTGCCGCCATGCCGACGCCGAGACCCATCACGTCACCGATAATGCCGCCGCCACCGCCGCCGGAAACGGACTTCGGCCCCATGTTGCCAAGCCCTTCGGCGTAGGCTTTCTGCACCTCTGCCTGGAGAACGTCCTTCTGGCTGTAGCCCTTGGCGGCCATGATCTCGGCCTCGGTCAGGCCCTGCATCCGCTGCGCCTGTGCCTCGGCTTGCGCTGCGATGATCTTGCGTTCGGCCTCCCGCCGGGCAACCTCGGTCTCGGTGGTCTGCTGTTCCAGCACGACGCCGCGGTGCGCTGCCTCGATCTCCGCCTTGCTCCGTTCCTGGGCCGTGCGATACTGCGCCTCGGCCTGCGCCTGCACGGTTTTCACCGTCGCCTCGGCCTGGTAGACCTTCGATTGCAGCACGATGGTGTGCAGCTCGCGGATGCGCTTGAAGTTCGGATCGTCCTCCGGCAAAACGACCTGCGTTACGTAGAACTGCGGGATCGTGAGGCCGTATTCCTCAAAACCCGGTCTGATTTTCTCAATCAGCGCGGCGGAGATCAAATCCAGCTTCTCGTCGATTTCCAGAATGTCAATCTCATTGGCCTTGATCGCGGTCGGGATATTGGTCTTGACCGCGCTGGCGATCATTGGCCGGAAGGACGCCTGCAGGGATTTCGTAAAGCCGGGTCCCTCCTCCCAGGCAACGCCTTTCATCGTGCCGACCACCTTGATCAGCAGCTTCCGCCCGTCGTCCACAGCCAGATTCATTTCGCCGGAAGCGCCGAGCTCCAGCGGCGTCCCAGTCAGCGGGTCGATGAAGCGCACCTTGTCCGGCGTACCCCATTTGATCGCCATCTGCACGGTCTTGTTGATGAAATAGATTTCGCTATGGAAGGTGCCCTCGGTGTCCGTCGGCAGCTTGTACAGTTTTTCCAGCATGGGAAGCTGCTGGGTTTCCAGCGTGTAGCGGCCGGGGCCGAAGCTATCCAGCGCCTGGCCGTCCCGGAAGAAGACAGCCTCCTGACTCTCATGGACAATAAGCTGCGAACCGTAGTTGAAATCCTCAATGGGGTGCTTCCAGATGAAGGTGGAATTGTCGCCCTCGTACTTGATGATGGACGCAAGCCCGTCGTGGGTGATCTTCTCCTTTTCCGCCCGCTCCGCCACGTCGTTGACGCAGTCGCAGACTGGGCAGGTGTATGTACTGACGCCTTTCGCCGTGCGCAGCCGGACGCCGCACTGCGCGCAGGAGAACTCCACGGTCTTGTCCTGCTCGGCCGTGGTGTTGATGGGCTCATGGCAAACCGGGCACAGCGCCTTGTCGCCCTTGCTCTGGTCAAAGACCACGTTGTTGCCGCAGTGCGGACACTCACGGCTGCTCAGCTTGTCCGTGCGGACGTCGATCACGTTGCCGCAGGCACATTCGATTTTCTTCCGCGCGAAGAACCCCGTCTTCGCTTCTGCATATCGCCCACAGCGCGGGCATTCAATTACAAATTTGGACATTGTTTATCCATCCTTTTCATGAAGTATGTTTTCCAACTTAACAAGCAATTCTTTTGCATTTCCGCGATTGGAAACAGCTATAATACTCGATAGCGTATTCGGTAGTTTCAGACAATTCTTTACTTTCTCTATTTCTTCCGCATCAGAATCAACATCTTTTTCTGTATAGTAGCAATAAATTACTTTCTTATTCTCTAATACGTATTCTCGGAGCATTGCGTTAATGTGATTGTCCGCTTGCCCCAAACTATAACCTATGATGATCAAGGTTTCTGCATTTTGTAAACGATCAAGTGCTTTTCCATACTCACGAATCTGACTTGGAACTATAATCGGCTTCACAGGTGCTTGTGTCATAAGGAAGGGAAACACAAAACGATCATTTTCGATTTTTGAATTTCGAATATCTTTAACGCAAAGTTCTTGCGGATACTCAAATTCTGACAGTTTTCCGGCTAAATAAATACTTTTATCGTGTCCGAAATAGTGTTCAATAAACGGAGTATAATTCGTTGTTATTGCTGTGCTTTCGGGATACTTTTCAGACAGTTTTTTGTAATAATTTCCATTTTTGTCGTCTTTGCTTGAAAAATCGTAGTTCGAATAGATCTCATCAATTACTTTGGGCAAATCGTTAAGCGTATTCTCATAGAAATGCCTTGGATCATCATCAAACCTGTACCATGAAAATTCTTCACACATCGGCTGAAGTATCGTAAAAAACGCACTCCAATAATAGTTTATCACTCGCCAAAACTGCGTTAGCCCCACACGATTTGGATCAACAATCGCTGAAAAGTCTTTTTCAACAGCACCATAAAACATTAAATAGTCTTTGAAGTCTTTAGACTTTTCCTTTTCTGAATCATCATTGGGTTTTGATTCTGGCTTTGAATTGTTCGACTCATAGTCCTTTATCAGCAAATCATAAACATTTTTTGCTTCTTCTATTATAGCTGCCCATTTTTCTTTTTGGGCCGACTTATCTCCATTATCTTCAAACACGTGATGTTCTTTCACCAAATCAATAAACTTTTTGTAGGGTTTCAAGTTTTGATTGGTATCAACCTCCTTGGCACACTCCGAAGCAGCACGATATATGATTTCTCTGAACGTGTGACTGCCTTTTTCGAACAAAAAGCTATTCTGATATTTCTCCACATAGGCATTTCTTACACGATTATTATAGAATTTTTTTAATTCTGTATATAGCTTTGCATTCTTTTGTTGCATTGTTTTCAGCGTATACTCGCCACCGCTTGGGAGGCCAAAACTATTCTCCCCGTACTCCGCACCTGCGCCAAAGAAAAATACAATCTTATTATCCAAATAAATTACCTCTTTCTCTACACTATGGTTCAATACTTATCCACAGAGCGGGTCGAACTGCGTCATTGACGAAGTCGACACTGAAACCGGAGAAGTCGACGGAGCCGTCGCCGAAGACACTCGCAGCGAGTCTAGAATCGCTGCCGGGCGACCGCAGCCACCACCAGCAATTGCCATTGCTGGTTTTAATTGCGCCTTGCGCATAGCAGTATGCCGTTCCCTGGCATTGCCGTGCACTGTCGGAAGTGAAGTACTTGTTTGCTTCCGTGATGCTCAGCAGGAATATCTGATCCGTCGTGCTGTTTCCGGGGCTTGTGCTGTAACTCGGGGTTTTATCAGCACTAACCGTCACGCTTGGGATCATAGCCCTTTCGCGTTCAGAGAACGCAGCGTTCAGGAACGTGCCGTTTAGCCACCAGCGCAGTGAGCCGGTTTCCCAAGTAACGCCTGTGCATGATGTATTGTACTGTTGGCAATCCAGCGCGTAACGACTGATCACGAGAACTCGGTCACCCTCCCGGGCAAGTACGATCCACTCGATATCTTCTTTCCCGTTTGAAGTGTTGTTATCCTGCTCATATGAGCCCCAAAAAACCCTTGATCCAACACTTGCATCAGAGAGTAACTGCATGTAATACTTGGACTTGATTTCATTAATCATTGCCGCGCTGTCTTTATATCCGTCAAGCGCTGTAAACGCTGCTATTGCATCTTCATATTTACCAGCGGTATATAGTTCGACGGCGGCAGTGTATTTCTTGTCTTTAATTGCAGTCTTACACCTCTCAATCTGTGCTATACTGTCCTTGTAGCCGTTTAGCGATTCGAACGCCGCAATTGCTTCCTCGCACTTACCTTCCTCATATAGCTTCATTGCACCATTGTATTTGACGTTTGGGATGATGACTGTTGTAATAACAACGATTGCTATAGCAACAAGAACAACAACTACACCAGAAACAAGTATTGAACTTTTTTTCTTTCTGGCTCTTTCCTGCTCTGCCCATTTTATACGGTTTTCTTTCTCTGCCTTCAACTCATCCGCTTTCAAGCGAGCCTGTCTTGCTCTATCGTTTGCGTCCTTATAATCCACAACATAAGCAAACGCTTGCACTGCTGCGCGAAAATCCTCTTCAATTATCGCCTTCTCCTGACGCTGGCAGGCCTGCTGATAATCCGCCTCACGCTGTTCCTGCGCCTTTTGAGATTGTTCCCGCAGCGACTGTTCTTGTTTGTCCAGGTTCTCCAAGTATTGTTTTGCAAGCGATTCCTTCGCTTCGTCCGCTTCCCGCTTGGCATTTTCGATCCGCTGATCACATGCTCCGGAGATTGCCTGTTCCGCCTCCGTAAGGCGTTGTTTCAAGGTTTCAGCCGCAAACTGTTTTGCCCGGGTATAGTTGCGATCCTCACGCAGCGCGGACATGGTTTTTTCCTTGTTCTGTCTGGCGGAAGCCTCCCGGGACGGATAGCTTCTTGAAAACTCAAGGGCCTTCTTGATTGCTTCCGCCGTGAAATAACCTTGCACTTCCAGCTCGCTTGCAAGCGCATCGATTCGGCCTGTTTCCGGTTCGCAGGCCTCAAGGGTTTCTTCCGTTTCTTCCGTAAACCTGGCCGAACACTGCAAGGCAAATTCATTCAGGTTTTTACACTTGTCGTTCGCCAGCGTCAAGCCGAGATAAGATTCGGCATTTTCAGCATCAATGTCCAGCGCCTTATTAAAATACTCCTCGGCGGAAGCCCAGTTCTGCTCATCCAAAAAGAGATTTCCCCGGCGCACCAAATTGGCCGCACTCGGCCCTGCGGAAGCAGCGGATTCCCGAACAACCACGGTCTCCTTCACCGGCTCCGGCTTCTGTTCTTCTTTTGCAAGCACCTTCTTGATTCCGCGAATCAGATCCTGCACGAAGCCGATTTTGGTCATATCGTAGGATTGCAGGACGCCGAGCTGCTCCGGCAGGTCGTAGGGATCCATGCCCTTGTAGCACGGAAGAAGCAACTTGCTCCGATCCTTGCGCATCATGGCCAGGAAGCGGCTCCACTCATTCTTGACCCAGACAGCGTTGAAATACTCCGGCTTGGAACCGATGGCGACCATGACCTTGGCACTGTTCAGAGCAGCAAAGATATAGGGCTCGTACTCCGTGCCTGCCTTGTCCTCCAAGGTAATCCGGGAGAAGAAGACCCGGTAGCCCTCCTGGGTGAGCTGGTAGTAGATTTCCTGGGCGTCGATGCTGTCGCGCGTGCGCTCCTTGGTTTCGTCGTCCGTCTCCTTGTAGCAGATAAAGACGTCGAAAGGTTCCTCGTTCTGCGAAGTAGCAAGAATACCGCGCTGCACCTCCGCGATTTTGGCGGCGTCCTTCTGATACTGCCGCCGGGTGATGCCGTCGGAGTTTTCCAGCGCTGCCTTGTAGTCCACGTCCTCCAGGAAGCTGTCAAAGCTGGCCCGGTGACAGGTGGGGAGATATTCAAAGGTATTGGGGTCTTCTACGTATTCGATGCCGAAGCGGCAGAGCGCACAGCACCAATGCGCCTCCGCGTCCGCGTCGTCCTCCCGGACGATGCTCTCGTAGACCGCCAGCGCTTTGTCAAACTCGCCCTGCCTGCGGAAATGGTTGCCCCGATTAAACCGCGCCGCCCGCTGCTCGTCCGATACCTTCGGCAGGGTCATTGTTGAACCACAGTACTCGCAGGTTCCGAAGGTCTTTTCTTCATTGAGGGCAATATCCCCGCCGCACATCTTACATTTGATGATTGCCATAGCAGATTCCCCCGCTTTCTATTTCTTTTCCGCAATTGTAGTTTTATCTTCCGGCTTCGCTGCGGCAGTAATGACAAGGTTGCCGAGCGCGAACTCCAAGGCCAGCGTTATGATCTCATTCCTCGTCCGTCCACTGATTCGCGCCGCTTCATCAATATCCGCCAGCATATCCTTCGGCATTCGCACGGAGACCACAGCAGATTCTCTGGTATATTGCTTCTGCGCAATTTGAAAAATCGGCTTTTCCATGTATTTCACCTCATTTCTGCTATCTAATACCATTTTATTACATTTGTAATTCAATTGCAAGCATTATTTACATATTTCTACATTTTTATACAAAAACAATTAAAGTCGACACGATACCGTATTCTGCGATCATCGCTCTGCAAACGATAATAAGCAGCCTTCCTGTATGGTTACTTCTCTTGCCATACAAGGAGGCTGCTTTTTGAATGTTTCGTAAATATTGTTGAAAACACCCGCATTTTTGCCCCCAAAAATCACAATTAGTAGAAGGTGTTTTTCGAAGTCGAGTAAAACAAGGAGAAAAAGTTCTTTCCTCGGGGTTGTGTTTTCTGCGATTTTTGTCCAACCATGTGAGAGGTGTTGCAAGTGATTTGATATTTTTTCAGCAGGAAACTGCACATTTCACCCTCAAAAACTGGATAAGTAGAGGACCACGTAAAAAATCTGCTCCGTTGGGCGAAAAATGGTTGTATTTTGCCGGGTAAATCTGGATATGTAGAGAGATTCCAATTAAGCAAGTTAAATGTAAATATTTTATGAACAATTCAGAAAACACATGCCATTTTTCACCTCAAAATCTGGATTAGTAGAAGACCAAATAAAAATACTGCTTCGTTGGGCGAAATATGGTTATATTTTGCCGGTATGAATCTGGATATGTAGATGGAAATGCTTGTGTGGAATGGTTGTCAGATGTAAACATTTTGAAAATCTTCATAAAAACACACGTCATTTTGCCCTTCAGAATCTGAATTAGTAGAGGCTCATTCAAAAAAATTGAAAAAGATTTTGCGAAAT
>JAGABH010000034.1 GCA_017614755.1 Oscillospiraceae bacterium | reverse complement strand
TCCACGCAGCGGGCGACGATGCCCTTTGCGGTGCCCCGCCAGCCCGCGTGAACCGCGGCCGCGGCGCGGCGGATCGGATCATGGAGCAGGATGGGGGTGCAGTCCGCGGAGAAACAGACCAGAGCCACCCCGGGCTCATTGGTACAGATTCCGTCCCGCTCCGGCTCCACCTCCCGGAAGAGGCCGAAGCCCCGATCCTTCGCCCCGACTCTTGCCACGATGTCCGTGTGGGTCTGGCGGGTAAAGACCGTCTGCTCGGGGATGAACCCCACAGCAGCCCCCAGTCGGCGGTAATTCTCATAGACATTATCCCAGTCGTCCCCCCGGTGGACGCCCAAATTCAAGGATTCCAAGTATCCCTTTGAAACGCCGCCGTTCCGAGTGGAGAAGCAATGGACAACGCCTTCCGAGAGGACGTCTGAGCTCAGGTATTCTGGGTTGTAACGTGTTTCAAACATAGATTCAAATTCTCATAAAAGGCCGCGATCTGCAAGCCGTCCACCAAGGAGTGATGGCAGAGCAGGGTGACAGGCATCATCAGCCTGCCTCGATGATCGGGTTCATACTTCCCCCAGGTAATCGCGGGATTACTGGAATCCGGACCGTAGTTCGGCTGATAAAAGCTGCGGTAGTGCAGCCATGGAATGGTGGAGATGAAATACAGACTCTCCACGTCATCCTCCTCCGCAATGGAGGCTCCGACTCTGGCCGCTTCCCGTCTGGCGGCAGCATAGGCCATATAGTCCTCCCAGCTCTGTGCCGGGTCATGGCGCAGGGTGCAGTAGCAGTAAGTACCGTTGTCGAGAAGTTCAATGTGGGAAGTGTCGCAACGGTCATATTCCACGACGAGCTCCCCGCGGATGCGGCGGCGCAGCTCCGGCACGGCGTTGGCCGCCTTGGCTGCAATTCGGACAAAGGCCGGATAGAAGGACCAGCCCCGGTCCTTGCAGAGATGCACAAAGTTCGTAACATCCACATCCACCGTCAGACCCACATGGGGATCCGGCGCATGACGAAAGTGGTCAAAGTGCGCCTTCCTCGGATCGCGGGACATATCGATTTCACGAAAAGACATATTCCGTCCCTTTCCTGCTGTCAAGCAGTTCTATTGCGGTATTGGCGTTGGGGGCGCTTCCTGCAGGCAGAGGCATAATAGAATGAAGCCTGCTGTAAACAGAATCGCGAGGATCAGACTGATCGTCCGCACACGGCTGCGGCGCTTGCGCTGCGTTTCAGACGCAACATTCTTCAACCGAATTCGGTTGACCAGAAATACGATCCAGGCGATCACGGCAAGGATCGGCGTGCATATCCAGAAGGACGATATGATATTCTGAAGTACTGTAAGCAGATAATCCATCTTTCCACCTCCGGATGGATACTTCTCAATTATTACTTCTTACCCACTACTTAACGTGCTGCCTTGAGCGGGCGGCCAATGGCCGCCCCTACGAAGTACGTCCCAGGTCCTTATCCCGGCAGCACTTCTTGTATTTCAGGCCGCTGCCGCAGGGACAGGGATCGTTGGGGCCGATCTTGACCTTCTTCACAAAAGGCTGACGCTTGACAGTGCCGTCTCCGCCGCCGGTGCCGGTGACGGTGGCAACTTTCTTCCGTTCCATGTCCTTGTCGCTGCGGATGCGGACGGCAAAGAGGCGGCGGACAGTCTCTTCCTTGATGGCGTTGATCATGCCCTCAAACATGGCAAAGCCTTCCCGCTTGTATTCCACCACGGGGTCCACCTGACCGTAGGAACGCAGGGAAATACCCTGGCGCAAATCGGTCATAGCGTCGATGTTGTCCATCCAGTACTCGTCTACCACCCGGAGGGTAATCACCCGCTCCAGCTCCCGCATGGTGGCGGAACCGTATTCGGCTTCCTTGGCTGCGTAGGCTTCCCGCATGAGACCCAGCAGATGTTCCTTCACGTCTTCCTTTTCCATCTTGTTGATCTCATCCTGGGTGGGAGTCCAGGCGCCCTGGAAGATAAACTTGCCATCGAAGCGGTCAATCAGCTCCTGGAGCTGAGCGGCATCCTCCACAAAATTAGACTGGCCGAAGCTGTCCTCCACCTCGGAATCCACCACATAGCGCATCATGGCGTCGATATTCTTTTGCAGGTCCTCGCCGTCCAACACCTGCATACGCTGCTCGTAGATGACCTTCCGCTGGGTGTTCATCACGTCGTCGTATTCCAGCACATTTTTCCGGGCCTGGTAGTTGCGGCTTTCCACGGTCTTCTGGGCGTTTTCGATGGCGCCGGAGAGGATTTTGGCGTCGATGGGGGTATCTTCGTCGATACCCAAGGTCTCCATCATGCTGATGATCCGCTCAGAGCCGAACAGACGCATCACGTCGTCCTGCATGGACAGGTAGAAGCGGCTCTCGCCCGGGTCTCCCTGACGACCGGAACGGCCCCGGAGCTGGTTGTCGATTCGCCGGGACTCGTGGCGCTCGGTGCCCACGATATAGAGGCCTCCCGCCGCCCGAACCTGCTCGGCCTCGGCGTCGGTGCTCTGCTTGTACTCATGGTAAAGGGCGTCGAAATCCGCCCGGACTGCCAGAATCTCGGGGTCCTCCGTCTCGGAATAGGCGTTGGCCTCCATGAGCAGCTCCTCGGTCATATCCTCCCGCTTCCGCAGATCCGCCAGAGCCATGTACTCCGGGTTGCCGCCCAGCACGATATCGGTGCCGCGGCCCGCCATGTTGGTGGCGATGGTCACAGCGCCCAGCTTGCCCGCCTGGGCCACGATCTCGGCTTCCTTCTCGTGGAACTTGGCGTTCAAAACCACATGGGGGATGTTTTCCTTTTTCAGCAGCTTGGACAGCAGCTCAGACTTCTCGATGGAGATGGTGCCCACCAGAACGGGCTGGCCCTTCTCATGGCATTCCACGATCTGACGAATGACGGCCCGGAGCTTGCCCGCCTCGGTCTTGTAGACCACGTCCGGGTTGTCCTTGCGGATGACGGGCTTGTTGGTGGGAATCTCCACCACGTCCAGGGCGTAGATGCCGTTGAATTCCTCCTGCTCCGTCATGGCGGTGCCCGTCATGCCGGAGAGCTTGGCGTAGAGACGGAAGAAGTTTTGGAAGGTGATGGTGGCAAGGGTCTTGCTCTCGCTCTCCACCTGGACTCCTTCCTTGGCCTCGATGGCCTGATGCAGACCCTCGTTATACCGGCGGCCGTACATCAGGCGGCCGGTGGACTCGTCCACGATGATGACCTGGCCGTCCTTCACCACGTAATCCACGTCCCGCTTCATAATGCCCCGGGCCCGCATGGCCTGGTTCAGGTGGTGGGACAGGGTGGAGTTTTCTATGTCGCCCAGGTTCTCCACGTTGAAATACTGCTCCGCCTTCTTGATGCCGGTGGCAGTGAGCTGAACGGAACGGTCCTTTTCATCCACGTAGTAGTCGCAGTCGTCGTCATCGTGGGACTGCTTGTCGTCGGTGGTGGCGTAGACCTTCTTTTTCAGCCGGGAGACAAAGAAGTCCGCCATCTCATAGAGCTTGGAGCTTTCGTCCCCCTTGCCGGAAATAATCAGCGGGGTTCTGGCTTCGTCGATGAGGATGGAGTCCACCTCGTCCACGATGGCAAAGCTGTGCCCCCGCTGGACCTGGTCCTTCTTATAGAGCGCCATGTTGTCCCGCAGATAGTCGAAGCCCAGCTCGTTATTGGTGCAGTAGGTGATATCGGCGGCGTAGGCCTTCCGGCGCTCGTCGGGATTCATATCGTGGATAATCAGACCCACGGTCAGCCCCATGTAGCGGTAGACCTTGCCCATCCACTCGGAGTCACGCTTTGCCAGGTAGTCGTTGACAGTGACGATATGAACCCCCTCGCCGCTCAGGGCGTTGAGGTAGGCCGGGAGAATCGCCACCAGGGTCTTGCCTTCACCGGTCTTCATTTCGGCGATACGGCCCTGATGGAGGATGATGCCGCCGATGAGCTGAACCTGGTAAGGCCGCATCCCCAGAACCCGGAGGGCAGCCTCCCGGACGGCGGCAAAGGCCTCCGGCAGGAGGTCGTCCAGGGTCTCTCCCTCGGCATAACGCTTTTTAAATTCCGCTGTTTTGCCCCGGAGCTCATCATCGGAGAGCTCCTTCATCTGCGGCTCCAGCGCTTCGATCCGTTCCACGATCGGACGGAGTTTTTTGACCTCTCGTTCAGAGGTGCTTCCAAAGAGTTTGGTAATCAGTCCCATTGCTGTTCCTTTCTTCCTGTACGATTGCCGGTTTCCGGCAAGGATGCTCATTTCAAGGTATTATATCACACTTTTGTCCGTAAAAAAAGAAAAACTTTTCGGAAACGGGATTTTTTGCCAATGACTTGACCCATGATATTGAATTTGTGATCGCCTATCCAAAGAACTACCCCCGCATCTGCTGCTGCAAAAGCCCCGCCAGACTTCGGCTGTCGCTTTTCGTGTCGGCGGCGTAGTCCGCGAAGTCCTCTTCATAATCGGAAAATTCCTTTCCCAGGGCTTCGAAGGACCGGGCTGCCTGACGGCTGCGAAGGTATGCCTCCCGCAAAGCCTCCGGCAGGGGGCCTTTGGGCGGCAGCCTGGGAGGTTGGATGCGAAGCTGCCTTCCGGTCAGCAGATAGTGGAGTGTCGTCAGGGCCCGGACCCTGGTCTCCGCCCGAGCGCCCATCCGGTTCAAAGCGGCACTCCCCTGCCCCCGCATTCGCCGGGCCAGGGCACGCAGTTCCGCCGCCTCCGCCCGCTGCTCCAGAATCAGGGCTTCCAGGCGCTCGGGAAGCACAGCTTCCTGGGCCGTCATGTCACCGGGACCCTTTACCCGACGCCATACCGCCTGTTCGGTTTGCAAATCCATTCAGCGCACCACCTTTCGCCCCATGGTATGCGAAAAGGCGGGGCTCCGTGCATCAGAGCCCCGCCTGTGGGTCAGCGCGCCAAAACAGGCAAGTTGATCTTATAGAATACCCCTGCCCGGTAGATGGTCAGCGTTACCTTGCTCCCCACCTTGCGGGAGGAGACCGCCTGTTCATACTCCTCCGGCGTGTTCACCTCAATATCGTCCACTGACGTAATGACATCGTAATTGCACAGGACCCCGTAGGGGGCGGAGCCCGCCGCAACATCCACAATCCAGATATTGCCGGGGAAGCCGAAGAGATACATATAATCTTCGGGGATGGTCTCCACCTCCAGGCCAAGCCAGCGGTCGATGGACTGGGTATCCCGCTCAAAGCTCTCGATAATTTCAGTCAGATCCTCCGCGCAGACCGCGAAGCAGGGGTCCTCCGTGGAGAGAAACTGCTTGCCGATGGGAGTCGTCAGACCCACTACCAAGCCCCGGCTGTCCAGAATCGGGCAGCCGTAGCCCACCCGGCTGAGCTGGGTCGAGGTCTGCAAAACCGTATAGACCTTGCCGTTCACGTCCACATCCCCGCTTGCCGCCAGCATTCCCGAGTAAAAGACGTTGGGAAGCAGACTGCCGAAGGGATTGCAGATACAGTAAATACCCTGGCCCACAGACAAAGCACTGTTCTTCGCGAAGGTGACAGTGGGCAGACCCTTCGCCTCCACCTTCAGCAGGCAGAGACCGGAAACCCGCTCCTCGCCCACCCGGCTGGCGGCATACTGTGTTCCGTCGGAGAAAGTCACCGTCACAGAAATGGCACTGCTCAATCCTTCCGTAGCTGAGAGAATATAGCCGTCCTGGCTGATGACCACGCCGGTGCAGGAGCTACGGCCGTAATAGGTCTCCACCTCGACGCAGACGACAGCGGGTGAAATCAGGGAGTAGAGATCGCTGGGGGCAAGCGCATCACCTTCGGCGGTAATTTGGAACTGCACCGTGCCGGCCTGGCCGATGGGGACAGTCTTGTAGTTGTCCTTGGGTGTGACTGTCAGGTCCTGGACGGGGTCCTCCGTGGCCTCGGTGGTCTCGGATTCATAGTAGTTGATCCGCCAGCCGTCCTCCCCCTTCTCCAGCCGGATACGCAGAATCGTGGCAACGATGCCGAAGGTGCTGATGGCAATGAGGCCCACGCTCAGGCAGATCCAGGCCCAGGTATAGCTGCGCCGGGTCCGGGGTTTGGCAGAGGTTCCGTAAAAGACGCGAAAGCGGGATTGCTTCCGCTCTTCCGGAAGCTCCTGCACCTCGGCCTCCATAGGCGTTCGCTTATCTTCCATTGTCACACCTCCTTACATCCGGCGTTCCGAGTCCGCGGCCCGGGGTGATCAGTGATTGTCTCTTGGCATTGTGAAGGAAAACTCCGTCACGCCGTCCCGGCTGGTCACGTAGATATCCTCCTCATGGGCCAAAATGATGGCCTTGACGATGTAAAGGCCCAGGCCCCAGCCGTCCCGATCCACAGAACGGCTTTTATCTGTCTTGTGAAAACGGTCAAACACCAGGGACAGCTCCTCCGGCGGGATGGTGGGCCCGGTATTCCGCACGGAAACCAGGTACTTGCCACCCGTCGCCTGGGCCACCCGCAGACCAAGCTCTCCCTTCTCGGGGCAGAACTTTACCGCATTGTCGATGAGGTTGTAGACCACTTGGGTGACGGCGTCCGGGTCCGCGTAGGTTCTGGCGCCCAGGTCGGGCAGGTCCGTCTGCACATCCAGGTGCTTGCTGTTGATCTGCTGCTCGAAGCTCAGCAGAACCTCTCCCACCGTCTGGCACAGGTCGAAGCTCCGCTTCCGCTCGGCCGGGATTCCCTGATCCTGAAGCCGGGAGATTTCCAGCATGGACCGGACCAGCCGGGACAGGCGCTTCACCTCGCCCGCAGTAATTTCCATATACTTGGACTGCTGCTCCGGCGGGATTGTCCCGTCCAGCATTCCTTCCATATAGCCGGAGATGGTGGTCATGGGCGTCTTCAGCTCGTGGCTGATATTCGCCACAAACTCCTGCCGGTTCTGCTCGGATTTCGCCAGGGCCTGGGCCATGTTGTTGAAAGCCAGGGCCAGCTCATTGAGCTCCGTGGAGTCTTTGTCGTCCACGTCAATCCAGACGTCCATCTGGCCGTGGGCCATCCGCCGGGCGGCGGCGGTCATCTGGGCAATAGGCTTCATATGCCGCTGGGTAAAGTACCAGGCAACAGGAATGGAAAAGACCAGGACGATCAAAACCACAAGGATATTGGCCCGGATTGCCTCGCTCAGACGCTTCTCCACGTCCTCGGTGGAACGGGAGCTGACCACGTAGCGAACCGTCCCGCTCTTGGTCTGAATCATACTGATGGCGGCCATACGAATTTCTCCGTAGCAGCCGATTTCCAGGTCCTCCCGGAAAACAGGGCCGTCGGGAGAGGCGGAGTCGAGAAAGTCCGAGGCGAACCGATAGCCCACGTGCTCACAGCGCTGCAGGCTGCAGGAGCAGGCAATGATGAGGCCGCTTTCATCGCAGACCACGGTGTCGTTGCCCGTCGCCCGGGCAGCGAAATTAAGCTGAACGCAGAGCTGCTCCCTGCCCCGACCGGCCTCTGTCCCCAGGAGCTCCGCCATATCGGAGGCTGCATCCGCCGATGCGTTCACATCCTCGGCCAGCATATCCACCGTCAACCGCCTGTAAAGCACCTGGGTGGACATACTGAGGATCAGTAGCGTCAAAGAGATCAGGCAGATGGTCAGCGTCATTTGCCCGCCGAAGCTGCGTTTCACAGATTACACCACCTCAAACTTGTAGCCCACGCCCCAAACCGTCTTCAAGGACCACTGATCGGACACGCCCTCCAATTTTTCGCGCAGACGCTTGATGTGAACGTCCACGGTGCGGGTATCTCCGAAGTAGTCGAAGCCCCAGACCTCGTCCAGCAGCTTGTTGCGCTGGTAGACCCGATTGGGGGTGGAGGCCAGGTGGTAGAGCAGCTCCATTTCCTTTGGCGGCGTGGGAATCTTCTTGCCGTCTACGGTGAGCTCGAAAGAATCCATGTCGATAATCAGCTTATCGAACACCAGGCGCTTGTCGTTTTTCTCCGGAGCGTTCCCGGAGCGGCGCAGCACCGCCTCGATACGGGCCAGAAGCTCCTGCATCTCAAAGGGCTTGGTGATATAGTCGTCGGCGCCCTGCTTCAGGCCGCTTACCTTGTCGTCGGTTTCACCCTTGGCGGTAAGCATGATGACCGGGGTTTTGGACTCCGCCCGGATCGCGTGGCAGACGCTCCAGCCGTCCATGACCGGGAGCATCAGGTCCAGCAGAACCAGATCGGGCTGAATCCGGCGGAACTGCTCCAGACCCTTGCCGCCGTCAGAAGCAATGCAGGTGTCGTAGTTTTCTTTTTCTAGGTAAAGCCGAAGCAGATCGGCAATATTGTTATCGTCTTCCACGATCAGGATTTTTGTAGCCACAGGGAGGGCCTCCTCTCTTTTCTCCATAATAAGCTAAGCATATTATAGCGCAGGAATCCCGAAATCGGTGAACTTTTTGTTAAAAGTTCGGGTAGTTTCTTTTAACTGTTTTTCATTCGCTCATTGGAAATAACCGTTGCTATTTTCCGGGGAATCCGGTATAATTATTCCAGAAAACAATGAAGGGGGCGCCTCTATGGAGCTTCGAGTTCTGGCCGTGGGAGATGTCTGCGGGTCCTCCGGCTTACAGTATTTGGAGCGGGAGCTGCGAGCTCTGCGCCGGAAACACAACATCGATTTCTGCGCGGTGAACGGAGAAAACGCCGCCGTGGTGGGCATCACCCCACAGCAGGCGGATCGGATTCTGGACGCCGGAGCAGACGTCATTACCCTGGGCAATCACAGCTACAACCGTCGGGAGATTGCCGAATATCTGGAAGACAGCCGCTATATCCTCCGGCCCGCCAATGACTCCCCCCTCTACCCCGGCCGGGGCATGGGCGTCTTTGACACCAAGGCGGGGCCCGTCACCGTCATCAGCCTGATCGGGCGATGCAATATGGCCTTTGGGCCCGACAATCCCTTTCTGCTGGCGGAACGGCTTTTAAAGCAGATCGACACCAGGATGATTCTGGTGGATTTCCATGCGGAGGCCACCTCGGAAAAGCTGGCCATGGGCTACCACCTGGACGGGAAGGTCTCCGCCCTTTGGGGCACCCACACCCACGTGCCCACGGCAGACAACCAGATTCTTCCCCAGGGAACCGGCTACGTGACGGACCTGGGCATGACCGGACCCATTTATTCGGTTTTGGGCGTCCGTCCGGAGCAATCCGTCTCCACCTTCCGGGGCGGGCTGAGTTCCCGCTATGAAACCGCTCCAGGCCCCTGCAAGCTGGAGGGCGTAATCTTTACCCTGGACGCCGGAACCGGGCGCTGCCTGGAAACAGAAAGGATTTTCTGCCATGATACGAATTCTCCACGGGGCTGATTTCCACCTAGACAGCCCCTTCGCGGCCCTGGGCCGGGAACAGGCGGCCCAGCGGCGGGAGGAACAGCGGCAGCTGATTCGCCGCTTGGGTGAGGTCTGTGCGAAGCGGGACTGCCAGCTTCTGCTGCTGGCGGGAGACCTCTTTGACTCCGATTTTGTGTATCGGGAAACGACGGAGCTCCTCCGGGAGGTTCTGGCCGGGCTCCGTGCCAGGGTCTTTATCGCCCCGGGCAATCACGATCCCTGGTCCGACCGCTCCCCCTACGCCGCCGTTTCCTGGCCGGAGAATGTTCATATCTTTCGCTCCCGAACTGTGGAAACAGTGCGTCTGGAGGACCCGGCGGTTACGGTCTACGGCGCGGCCTTTATGGATGCCCGGTCCCGGGGAATGCTGACGGACTTTCGGGCCGATTCCTCCGACGCCGCCTCCGTCATGGTTCTCCACGGAACCCTGGGCGACCCGGCTTCTCCCTATAACCCCATCTCTGACCGGGAGGTGCTGGAAGCAGGACTGGACTATCTGGCCCTGGGCCACATCCACAAGCAGGAGCTGCGGCGCATCGGCGACGCCACCGTGGGAAACCCCGGCTGCGCCATGGGCCGGGGCTTTGACGAAACCGGTCCAAAGGGTGTCCTCTATGTGGAGCTGGAGGGCGGAAGCTGCCGGGCGGAGCCCGTGAACCTGGGTGCCAGAGTCTACGAATCCCTCACCCTTCTGGCCGGGAATGACCCCCTGAAAGCCATCGAAGCCCTGCTTCCCGCCGACACAAGACGGGACATCTATCGCATCACCCTGACCGGAAGCTGCCCGCCCCCGGATTTGCGGGCTCTGTATGAGGCCCTCTCCGGTCGGTTCTACGCCCTGGAGCTGGCAGACCGAACCCTGCCGCCTCCGGAATTGTGGCGGGACGCGGCGGAGGACAGCCTGAAGGGAGAGTTTCTGCGCAGACTGCAAAGCTGCTTTGCGGAGGCTCCGGACGAGGATTCCAAACGGCTGGCCGCCGAGGCCGCCCGCCTGGGTCTGGCCCTGATGGAGCAAAGGGAGGTGCCCGAGCTATGATTATCCAACGAATGCGGGCCACCTTCGGCCGGCTGGAAAACCGGGAGCTCAACCTGCGCCCCGGCCTGAATATAATCAGCGGCGGCAACGAGGCCGGAAAATCCACCTGGTTGGCTTTCCTGCTGGCCATGTTCTACGGGATAGACACCGCCGATCGGGCCCGGGCTGACCGGCTGCCGGATAAACAGCGGTTTCTGCCCTGGAACGGAAAACCCATGGCGGGGACCATGGAGCTTACGCACAATGGCAGAGATATCGTTCTGGAACGCACCAGCCGCACCGGTCCCATGGCCGATTTCCGGGCCTGGGACGCCGCCTCCGGCGCTCCCCTGGAAGAGCTGAGCGGCAAAACCTGCGGCAAGACCCTCTTTGGGGTGGAGGCCGCCGTCTATACCCGAAGCGGCTTTCTGCGCCAGCAGCGGCTGGCCGTGTCGCCGGACGCCACCCTGGAAAAGCGGCTGAGCGGCCTGGTCACGGCGGGCAGTGAGGAATACGCCTCCATGGAGATTGACGAAAAGCTGAAAAAGCTGCAAAATGCCCTGCGGCACAACCGGACCGGCGCTCTCCCCCAGGCGGAGGCCCGCCGGGACGAGATACGGGAAAGGCTCGGGGAAATCGCGGAAAAGCAGCGAGAGCTCTCCACGCTGGAAGCAGAGCTCCATCGTCTCCGGCAGCAGCGGGATCAGGCCCGGGAAATTCTGACCGGGCTGGACGCTCTGGACCTTCGGAAGCGGCAGGGGCAGATCTCCAACGCCGAAATCACCCTGGCAGCCGCCGCGGAGGATCGGGCTGCCTGGGAGGAGGTATGCGGCAAGCTCCCCGACGAGGAGGTTTTGAAAGAGCTGGAAGCCCAGGTGCGGCAGTTGGAGCAGGAGCTCCGGGACGCCGCTCTTTCGGAGGGCACCCAGGTTGTTCCCGCCGCCGCTGCCTTCGACCCGCTGTTTGAGGGGATGGAGGCGGAGGAAATTCACAACAAGGTTCTGGAAGACGCCGGAACCCTCCGGGAAGCCCTGGCTGCCGCAGCCCCGGATCGGCACAGAATCCTGCTCCGGCTGCTGCTCACCCTGCCCGGAATCGGCCTCTGCGTCTGCGGCGCCCTGTTTTCCCGGCTGTGGCTGCTGATCGGCGGCGTTGTTCTGCTGCTCTGCGCTCTGGGCTATTGGCTGAAAGGCTGTCTCTCCCTCTTCCGAAAAGAAGACGAATACCTTGCCATACAGCAGGCGGCGAAGGAAATCCGTTCCGCCTACGGAACCGACGACGATCAGGGCGTGATGGAGCGGGGACTCCGCTGTCTGCGGGCAATGGCCCAGCAGGAGAAGGATGATTCCCGGCCCCTTCTGATCCAAAAACGGGATGTGCTTCTCGCCCGCGTCGAGTCGATCATGCCCGGCTGCAACACCCTGGAAAAGGCCAACATTCTTTTTCAGGAGGCTGCCCAATCCAGACAGGCTCTGGCCCGGGCCCGCCTGCTGGAACAGGAGCGGCGGGAACAGCTGGAATGCCTCCGGGCCGCGCTGGGAACCCCGGCTGCGCAGGAGCCTGACCCGGAGCGATTCGCGGATTATGACCGCGAAACGATAATTGAAC
The DNA here is from genome assembly GCA_017614755.1 of Oscillospiraceae bacterium. Taxonomy (GTDB): domain Bacteria; phylum Bacillota; class Clostridia; order Oscillospirales; family Oscillospiraceae; genus JAFRPC01. The sequence continues at coordinate 1,206 of JAGABH010000034.1, read as the reverse complement.
GCCTGAAAGGACTGGAAGGAGCGCTGGAATCCGCCGCCGCCAGGGCCGCCATGCTGGAGGGGGCCATTGGGCAGATGGGCGACTCCCTGGCCCTGAACGGGGAATTGGAAGGACTGGAGCGGGATATTCGACGGATGGAGGAGCGCTGCGCCGCTTTGCAGCTTGCCAGGACTACTCTGGCTCAGGCGGACGAGGCCCTCCGGTCCCGGTTCTCTCCCCTGCTCTGTCAGCGAACCGGCCAGCTCTTTGAGCGCCTTACCGATGGGGCATACGACCGGGTCCAACTGGATCGCAGTCTGCGAGTAACCGTCCGGCCCGCCGGCAGCCCCGTCTACCGGCCCCTGTCCTATCTCAGCGGCGGCACGGCGGATCAGCTCTACCTGGCCCTGCGGCTGGCAATCTGCGAGCTTTTGATTCCCAACGCCCCCATTATTCTGGATGACGCTCTGGTGTTCTTCGACGACGCCCGGGCCGCCCTGGCCCTGGAAACCCTCCGGGAAATGAGCAAGACCAGACAGATTTTGGTCTTCACCAGCCAGAGCAGGGAAAAACGGATTCTGGATGCGTTTACCGTAAAGCAGTCATAGTTGAATGGAGGAGTCGTATGATTTGTATAGAAGAAATCCCGGTGGAACGAATTGACGAGTTTTGGCCGATCCACCTGAAATACCTGACAGAGGATGGGATCATCGAGGACGAAGAGGATGTCGCCTATTTTTCCGGCGACGAGTACCGGGGCATCATCCGAGACAACATGAGCCGGGAACAGGACAGGCACCACATGGTCTATTTTCTGGAAGACGGCCGCCGGGTGGGCGCCGCCCAGTACAACACCTATCAGAGCGAAGACGGAAAATGTTTTGTTTTGGACTTTTGGGTCTTTCCGGCCTTTCGGGGAAGGGGCATGGGTCATCGGTGCTTTGCCGCTTTGGAAGCCTATACAAAAGCAGACGGAGCTCTGTATTATGAGATCAACAGCGAAAAAGAGGATTCCGTTCGCTTTTGGAAATCCCTCGGCTTTGTGGAAAACGGGAAGGACGAGTACGATATGCCCCTGTTTGTCAAACATTAGTCCCAAGGGAAAAAACCGGCGTGACCGCGCAGCGGTTTTCTGTCTCCTTCGTTCGGAAGCTTTGACACGGCAACAAGTATACGCTTTTGCTGCACAAACGGTTGTTTTAAAATGAATTTCTGCGCGGGTTTGTC
>JAGABH010000033.1 GCA_017614755.1 Oscillospiraceae bacterium | reverse complement strand
TTTGGCGTCTCAAGCTCGGGCCGACACCTTGCCGCCCGCGTCCCCCGTCCTTTTTCAAATGTTTTCAAATGGCAATTTGAAAACACCACAGTTTTTTCATGTTTTCATATTTTCATTCTTTCATTCCCCGCCCTGCCTGCCAGGTCCTCAATTTGCAACTAACACGAAAAAATTTTGCGCCGCGATACAAAAAATTTGTGCTGCGGACCTTGTTTTTCCTGCTGATTTCCGGTACAATAAAAAATCAGAAGTTTGAAAATCGGACTTTCGCGCCCATGCTTCAAAATCACAACAGAAACGGAGAGAACGACATGAAACGAGTGAAACGCCTTGCCGCGCTGGTGCTGACCCTGGCGCTGCTCTGCGGGCTGCTGCCTCAAGTGAGCCTGATTGCCCATGCAGAAATCTATTCCGGCAATTGCGGCGCAAACGGTGATAATTTGAAATGGAAGTTTGACTCGGATGCGGGAGTACTGACCATCACAGGCAGCGGTGAAATGGCCGACTTTGCATGGAATGATTCTCCTTGGTTACAGCACCGCAGCGACATTAAAACGCTTATCCTGCCCGAAGGAATGACAAGAATTGGTAAATACGCATTCTGTTACTGCAGTTCTCTGAATTGTGTCACCATCCCGGATAGTGTAACAAGTATCGGCGATTCTGCATTTTATCAATGCGCAGCGCTGTCCAGTGTGACATTTGGAGCAAGTGTTACAACGATCGACAATAGTTCGTTTTGCGAATGTGCATCCCTGACGAATTTAACAATCGGGAATAATGTTGATCGGATTGGCGATTACGCATTCTATAAGTGCGCCGCTCTGAAAAGCCTGACGATAGAGAATAGTGCGCTGGACATTGGAAGCAGTGCATTTTACGAATGTTCTGCTTTGTCATTTTTGAACATGGGTAATTGTGTTAAGAGCATTGGAAACAATGCTTTTTCGAAATGTCAATCCTTGACGCAAGTGACAATTCCGGGCAGCGTAACGAACCTGGGCGAGTCAATCTTCTTTTATTGCAAGTCCCTGAAAAACGTGACGATTCAAAAAGGGGTAAAAGCTGTGGGAACCAATGATTTTGGTTGGTGCACAGGACTGACGAGTGTAACGATTCCTGACAGTGTGACGAGCATCGGCGAGAGTGCGTTTGAAGGCTGTGAGTCCTTGTCAAACGTGGCGATTCCGGACAGCGTAACGAATATTGGGAAAAAAGCATTTGCCTCCTGCGCAGCTCTAACGCGTGTGGCATTTCCGGATGGACTGATAACCATCGGCGATTATTCGTTTTATAACTGCAGGTCTATTGAAAATGTAACGATCCCCAACAGTGTGAGCAGCATTGGTCAAGGAGCATTCAGTTCCTGTAATAAACTGGAAAGAGTTACAATTGGAAATGGAGTCACGTACATTGGAGACTATGCCTTTAACAACTGCTACGCCTTGACATATTTGGAACTTGGAAGCAGTGTAAATAGTATCGGAGATAATGCTTTTTATTGGTGTCCCTATTTGACGAGTGTACAGATTCCACCCAGTGTGACGAGTATTGGAGAATACGCATTCGGTTATTACAATGAAAACCATTACAAGGTAGACGACTTCACTATTTTCGGCTCTCCCGGCACTGCTGCGCAGACCTATGCGGAGGAGAATGGATTCCGGTTTGGCGGTACTCCCTGCGTTGTCACCGTCAACCCGCCCATGGCAGGCTGCCATCCCGCCACAACCGGTATCTCTGCAGATCCGTCCCACTACAAGGTGACGGCGGTTGCGTTCCATCCTATGAGCGGTTACTATGAAGGGGACGCTCTCACGCCCGATGATACCTTTACGCTGGGCACGACTTACCGTGTCTGGGTCCGGTTGACCGGCACGGGCGGCTACACGCTCACCGACGATACCCTGGCCACCATCAACGGCATCCTTGCAACGTCCCACGGCGTCAGCATGGGCGGCGACGCCTGGTACACCGTGGACATGGCGGCGGAGGAAATGCCGGTCTGCGAGGTCACCGTCACCCCGCCCATGCCGGGGCAGCACCCGGTTTCCACGGGCGAATCCGCCGACCCCAGCCGCTTTACGGTGTACCGGGTCACTTATGCGCCGGTGACTGGCGACAGCTTCGGCGCGACGCTGTCGGAAAGCGAGGCCTTTACGCCGAACCAGGTCTATCGCGTCTTTGTTGTTCTGTGGCCAAAGGGCGACTGGGGCGGCTTCACGGAGGATACCCCGGTCACGATCAACGGGATTGCGGCCACATTTTATGGCGCACTCACCGGCAGGGGAATGTATTACGTGGACATGAAGTGCGAAAATCCCTTTGTGGACGTGCACGAAAGCGACTGGTTCTTCAATCCCGTCATGTGGGCGGTGGGCCAAACCGTCACCGGCGGCACGGACGAGACACATTTTTCCCCCGCCAAGACTGTCCTGCGCAGTGACGCCATGGTGTTCTTCTGGGCGGCCAACGGCAGACCCACGGTGGAAGCGGAAAGCAACCCTTTCCAGGATGTGAGCGATAAACACTGGGCCCATAAGGCTGTGATGTGGGCGGTGAAGAATGGCATCACCGGCGGCACCAGCCCCAATACCTTCAGCCCCAGCAAGACCTGCTCCCGCAGCGAGATACTCCAGTTCCTTTATGCCTCCATGGGTAAGCCCGAATACACCATTGGCAATCCCTACTCGGATATCAACAACTCCCAGTGGTATTACGACGGCGCCATCTGGGCCTACGAAAATCGCCTGGAGAAGGGAGAAGGGGGTAAGTTCAACGCCCAAACTCCCTGCACCCGGGCCTATGTGGTAACCTACCTCTACCGCTTTTTCACAGGCAAAGAGCTGGCGGAGTAGGATTAAAATGTCAGAAGTAAGAATTGAGAATTGTGGTATGCTCAAATTGCTGTTTGAGCATGAAAAAATGGGGGATGCGGTTTTTCCGCATCCCCCATCTGCGTCCTTCTGCGGGGACAACTCCGCCGTCCCCCTCACGCCGGCGTCTTTTGCCGGGCAGGGGCTAAATTATCTGCGTTACCGATGCGTTTCCGGGGCGAACAGCAGCCGCTCCAGGGCCCGGGCCACGCCGTTCTCATCGCAGGAGGCGGTGCGCTCGTCCGCGGCCGCCAGAGCCTCCGGAGAGGCGTTTGCCATGGCGACGCCGATACCGGCGCTTTGGAGCATGGAGATGTCGTTCAGGTCGTCGCCAAAGGCGATGGTCTCTCCCAGGGGGATGCCCAAATGAGCGGCCAGCCCCCGGAGCGCCGGCCCCTTTTGGGCGTCCAGACTGTTCAGCTCCACATTCCGGGGGATGGAGCTGGAAACGGCCAGGTCGGGGAAACGGGCGGCCAGCTCGACCATGGCCTTGGCACGCAAATCCATATCCAGAAAAAACATCTGAATTTTTTGCACATCGTGGCCCACCTGGGCCAGATGGGCTTTCAGCTCCGGCACGGGGGTGCGGAAATTCCGGAGCATCTCCAGACTGTGCCGGTGGGGCGCAAAGTCCGCCGCCCGGTCATAGTGGTCCCGGGACATCCAGCCCCAGTCGTCCATATAGCAATCGTAGATCACCGGCAGGCGGTCCAGAAAAGCCATGACTTCCAGCGCCCGCCGCCAGGGAATCTCTGCCCGCAGCAGGGGCCGGGCGGCCCGGATGTCCCGGACCTGCGCCCCGTTTATGGTGATGGCGTAGTGAATATAGGGAAGAGAGCGGACGTTTTCCGGGATGGCTCCGAAGAACCGTCCCGTGGCAGGGACGATCTCAATGCCCGCCTCCGCAGCCCGTTCCAGAGCGGCCCGGTTCTCTGCCGTCAGCTCCTTTTCTGTGGTCAGCAGGGTCCCGTCCAGGTCCAGCGCGATCAGTTTCATGGATATTCCCCTTTGCGCCCGGGAAGGGCGTTTTTATTTTCCGTCCGGAAAGCTGGTAAAGGCGCCCCGTTCCATGGGCGGGATGCCGTTCCGTTCCCGCTCGGCCGCGATGGCCCGAATCAGAAAGGCCATATTCCGGGCCAAATTCCGAAGGGTTTGCAGGCCCTCCCGGTCCTTCCGCACATCCTCGGCAGTGAAGCCGTGGACCTGGTTCCAATAGCTGGAGGAGGCCACCGGCATACCGCTGATGGTGAAGTATTTGTTCAGCACGTCAAAGCTGGCGGTGTTTCCGCCCCGGCGGCAGCTGACCACCGCCGCGCCCACCTTCATGTGCTTGGAGTAGTTGGAGCTGTAAAACAGCCGATCCAGGAAGGACAGCAGGGTCCCGTTGGGGGAGCCGTAGTAGACGGGGCTGCCCACCACCAGACCGGCAGCCTCCCGGAATTTTGGTGCGGTTTCGTTTACCGGGTCGTCAAAGACGCAGCGGCCCAGCTCGCCGCACTTGCCGCAGGCAATACAGCCCCGGACGGACTTGCTGCCCACCTGGATCAGCTCGGTTTCCATGCCCTCCGCCTCGAAGACGCGGATCATCTCTCCCAGAGCCTCCGCCGTGCAGCCGTGGGGCCGGGGACTTCCGTTCAAAAGCAATACCTTTGCCATGTGCGTTCCTCCTGATTATCTTGGTCCGTCAGCAGCTCATCCATAAACGCGGGATACGCTGGTTCCGGGGTGATTTTGATTTATTATAGCCGTTTTCTGTTGGAAAAGCAACAAAGATCGACCGTTTTTGTTTTCCCGGCCGGAGTCCGCCGTATAATTCCCCGGCTTTTGCAAAGAATAGGAGCACAAAAAAGAAAACGAGGAGATACCCGATATGAAAGCAACCGGAATCGTCCGCCGAATCGACGACCTGGGACGTGTGGTGATCCCAAAGGAAATCCGCCGCACCCTGCGTATCCGGGAGGGTGACCCCCTGGAGATTTTTACGGAGAAGGACGGAGGGGTCATTTTCAAAAAATACTCTCCCATGGGAGAGCTGACGGAGTTTGCGGGGCGGATCTGCGAGGCGCTGCACAAGAACACCGGCTTCCTGGCGGCAGTCTGTGACCGGGACGGCATCATTGCCGCGGCCGGCCCCGGCCAGAGGGAGGTGGCGGAGCGGCGGGTAGCTCCGATCCTGTTCCGCCGCCTGGAGGATCGGGAACGCTTCTGTCCCGGGGGCAGGGGCCCGCTGACGGCTATGGCGGAGGGCG
>JAGABH010000032.1 GCA_017614755.1 Oscillospiraceae bacterium | reverse complement strand
CTGTTTTTCACGACCTGGGAAACCTGAATTTTACCTTTCTGATGTCCGCGGAGGACTATGACCTGCCCCGGCAGCTTACGGTTTTGGAGAAAGCCTGTCAAAGTCTGGGGATTCCCGCCCAGCGCTCCGGCCGGAACGACCTGCTGGCCGATGGCCGGAAGTTCTCCGGCAACGCCTTCTATTCCCACGCCGGGAAGTCCTACCACCACGGCACCCTGATGGTGGACGTGGACATGGAGCGGGTGCAGCGCTATCTGAGTCCCTCCAAGGCCAAGCTGGCCGCCAAGGGCGTGGACTCCGTCCGCTCCCGGGTGGTGAACCTGCGGGAATTTGTCCCGGATTTGAGCATCGAACAGCTCTCCGACGCACTGATCGCCGCGCTTTCCGAGACCTATGCCGGAAACGCCGCAGGAGCGCACAGTGTGCACCCGCTTGACGTAAGCGAATTGACCCTCCGGGATTTGACTGCAAAATACGGTTCCGATGCCTGGCTCTACGGTCCGAAGCTGCCCTTCACCCTTTCCGTGGAGGATCGCTTCCCCTGGGGCGGCGTGGAGATTCAACTGGATGTGAACGAGGGTGTGATCCGCACCGCAAAGGTCTACACCGACGCCATGGACGAAACCCTGGCGCCCCGGCTGGAGGCCGCCCTGTGCGGCGTCCCGCTCCGTTCGGAAGCACTCTCCGCCGCTCTGCCGGATCAGCAGAAGGACGAACTGCTTTGCCTGCTCCGAAATGCGTTGTAGCGGCGCACAGCGTGCGCAATATCGGGAAAGGAGATAATCCTGTGAAGCTGATTGTGATTGATATGCAAAAGGCGATCATGGTTGAGGAACTGTACAATTACCGCGGCCTGGTGGACAATGTGGTGAAACTGCTGGAGACTGCCAGAGGAAACGGGATCGAAGTGCTCTACGTCCAACACGACAATGGACCCGGTTCCGGCTTCACCCGGGGGGACGAGGCCTTTGAGATTGCCGACGAGGTGGCGCCCCGGGGCAGTGAGAAGATTTTTTATAAGAAAATCAATAGCGCTTTCGGCGACAGGGATTTTACCGCCTATTTGGAAGCGGCAAAGGGTGATACCCTGATGATTGTGGGCCTGCAAACGAACTACTGCATCGACGCCACGGTGAAATCCGCCTTTGAGCGGGGCTATCGTGTGATTCTTCCCGAGGGGACCAATTCCACCTTCGACAACCCGTTTATGACCGGGGAAAAAACCTGTGAATATTACTTCAAGATGATTTGGCCGGACCGCTTCGCGAAATGTGTTTCCATGGACGAAGCCCTGGAGATGCTGAAAAACCCGAGCCAGGAATAAGACCAGACCTGCGGGCCGGAGAACCCGGTCCCGGAGAACTGTGCTGCGGATTGCGGGCAGCGACGCGAAGCCAGTGCCCGCGCTACATTGAAAAAGGAGAAACTCCTATGAACAACTACGATCTGATCGTCATTGGCGCGGGCCCCGGCGGCTATGAGGCTGCCCTGCACGCGGCCAAGCTGGGCTTGAAAACCGCGCTGGTGGAGCGCCGGGACGTGGGCGGCACCTGCCTGAACCGGGGCTGCATTCCCACCAAAACCCTGCTCCACTCCGCCGAGGTCTACCACGAGGCCAAAGAGGCGGAGACCTTTGGTATCCACACCGAGAACGTGGGCTTCAACCTGCCCGCCGTCTTCGCCCGGAAACAGGCCGTGGTGGAGAAGCTGCGGGGCGGCGTGGAATCCCTGCTGAAATCCGCCAAGGTGGACGTCCTCCAGGGCACCGGCACCATCTTGGGCACCGGCAAGGTCCGTGTGACCAACGCCGAGGGCAGCACGGAATATGAATGCGCCAACATTCTGGCCGCTACCGGTTCCGTTCCCGCCCGGCCTCCCATTCCCGGCCTGGAGCTGGCTATGACCTCCGATGAGCTGCTGGACGGGGCTGAGACCCTGTACAAGAGCCTCATCATCATCGGCGGCGGCGTCATCGGCGTGGAGCTGGCCACCTTCTATGCGGACCTGGGCTGCCCCGTCACCATCGTGGAGGGTCTGGACAGGCTTCTGCCCAACATGGACAAGGAGCTGGGCCAGAACCTGGCCATGCTGCTGAAAAAGCGGGGCGTCGCCATTCAGACTGGCGCTATGGTCAAGGGCGTGGAGAAGAGCGAAAACGGCCTGACTGTCCGCTTCGAGCAGAAGGGCAATCCCGGTGCGGTGGAGGCCGAAGCCGTCCTCTGTGCCATTGGCCGCTCTCCCTACAGCCAGGACCTCTTTGCCGAGGGCCTGGAGGTGGCCTATGACCGCCGCAGACTTCACGTGGACGAGCATTTCCGCACCTCCATCCCCGGGGTCTACGCCATCGGCGACCTGTCCTCTCCCGTGCAGCTGGCCCATGTGGCCACAGCCCAGGGCATTGCCTGTGTGGATGAGATTGCGGGCCGCAAGCCCGGCCAGGACCTGAGCCTGGTGCCCGGCTGCGTCTACACCCGGCCCGAGATTGCCACTGTGGGCATCACCGAGGCCGAGGCCAAGGACCGGGAGATTCCCGTCAAGACCGCCAAGGGCCTCATGTCCGCCAATGGCCGCACCATGATCCTGGAGGGCGAGCGGGGCTTTATGAAGCTGGTAGCCAACGCCGAGACCGGCAAGCTGATCGGCGCCGCCCTCATGTGCGAGCGGGCCACGGATATGATCTCCCAGCTCACCGCCGCCATGGCCAACGGCCTCACCGTCAAGCAGATGCTGGGCTTCATCCGGCCCCATCCCACCTTCGAGGAGGCTATGGGCGCCGCCCTGGAGGAGCTGGCCAAGAAGCTGGAAGGCTGATACATAATTGCGCAAACGACCCTCTGCGACATCTGCCGCAGAGGGTCGTTTTGGCTTGGTAACATCAGGTATTCAATTCCTTCGACGCAAAGGCCTGAGGGTGGACCTTCACGGTGGGACCGATGCCGAGAGACGAGAGTTGATCGCAGCCCGCGAAGGCCCAGGCATTGATGGTTTTCATGCCCTCGCCGCATTCCACCCGAACCAGATTTTTGCAGTCCTTGAAGCAGAAGGGGGGAATGGAGCGGACGCCGTCGGGGATGGTGATTTCTTCCAGGCCGCTGCGGACGAAGGTGTAGCCCCAGAGCCGTTCCAGGGATGCGGGCAGATTCATCTGCCGCAGATTTTCACAGCCGTCCACGATGAATTCCCCCAGGTCGGTAACGCAGTCCGGCAGGCGAAGCTCCGTGAGCTCCGAATGGCCCTGAAACAGACCGTCGGCAATGACCGTTACCGGGACGCCGTCCACTGCTGCGGGGACCTCCACAACGGCTTCGTCTCCCTTGTAGACGCTGACGCAGAGGGTGCCGTCATCCACCTGCTTGTATTCAAATTCTGTCATGGAATCAACCTCCTGAAGATTTGTAGTTTAAAAGTAGATATCGAATCGCGGCTTCAAACTTTGCCACACAGTTGGAGGACTGGAAGGCGCTGAAGCTGTAAATGCCGCCGGGCAGCTCAAACAGGCAGCTGTCGTAGCCCTGATCAAAGGCGGCCCAGCTGCTGAGGAAGCCGTTTGCCTGAGACATTTTGACATAGGAGCTGTTTGGAAACTGACTGGAAAGGGCCTTGTATAAGGTGCCCTTGCCGCTGGAGGAGAGTATTTCGCTGTACCAGCCGTGGGTGTCAATGCAGATGTTGAAGCCGGAGCCCTTGACGCCGGAGATGAAATCCGCCGCAGCCCGGGATTCTACACAGGATAGGGGGACTGTTCCGTTATAGTTCCGGCTGTCGGTGTAGGGACGGAAATGATAGGGGAAGGAGCGGTTCATGTCGATGCCCTTTCCGCTCATCGGCTGACCGTCTTCGTTGCAGTAGGTGGTGGTGCAGCGTCCGGGCCCGTTGCTGGTGGTGCCCAGATAGAGACCGTCCGGGTTCAGGCAGCGGAGAATGTACACAGTCCAGTCGCCCTGGGTCAAAAGGTCGCAGTGTGCCTCCAAATCGTCTTTGAGCTTGTCCGCAAGATAGACCAGGGCTTCCCCGTCCCGGGCCCAGTTGTCCTCCCAGCCGTGAATGGCGAAGGTCAGGACCATGACGTTTTTTCCACTGCCCAGCTGGTAGGCGGTGAGGGGATATTTCCCTGAGCCGCTGGTTCCGTATTGAATGGTGCGGACAAGCATACCGGAGATTGTAAAGCTGAGCCGATTTTCCGGCCGCTCCAGCCGTTTCAGCAGTTGTGCCAGCTCCGTAAGGGAGATCGTTTCAGAGATGCGGGCGTTGTGTTCTTCGCCGGAGCCCTTCATCACGCCGGCCCGGTAGAAATCCAGCAGGCAGGGGTAACAGGCGAGATTCGGTTCTACGTCGGGAATAAAGTTCACCTGATTGATGGGGGTCAGCTCCCTGCCTCGAAGGGCCCGCCAGAGATAGATAATGGCGTCGCCCCGGCAGACAGGCTGGTCATAAGAGCTCTTGGGGCTGTCCAGAATCCCGTATTCCAGCGCCCGGGCGATGAAGTCCTGTTCCGAATCGGAGCAGAGGGGGTATTCCACCCGGAAATAGGCCTCAAAGACCCGCACGGCTGCCCGCAGAATCTCTCCGGTGGTGACCGCGCGGCCTCCGCCGCCGATGGCATCCTGGGTCAGCGACGTTGAGAAGACGCTCAGGTCAATGCCTTCCAGGGAGAGCTTCGTCCAGTCCGCCACCGTGCAGTGCCCGTTCTGGCCGGTGCAGGTATAGCTTACGCCGTTAATTTTTCCCGTGCAGGCGGTGTGCAGGACATAGCCGTCCTTGGCGGCGTAGAGATGTCCGGCTTTGATGTAAAAGCCGTTCCGATAGCTTCCCGGCGAGGCCATGGGACTGCCGTCGGAGAGCAGGAGCAGGTTTCCGTCCGCCAGGGTCAGAACCTCGGTTCGGGCCGTACAGACCCCGGAGCTTCCCTCGCAGGTATAGAGGACGCCGTTCAGCGTCCGGGTTTCGGGAATCCGCACATAGGCGCCGTTTTCCACGGCGAAGAGTCTCCCGTCAAAGCAGTAGAAGCCGTCGGGAACCTGCGGGGGCGTACCCGGCGTCGGGTCCTGCCAGAGCTCGCTGTCCCGATCTTCCACATGACAGGCGACGTGGGCGGTGGCGGCCTCCATCACGGCGTTGTAGTACCAGCTGCCCTCCCGCACATCGGGGAAAAAGCGCAGCCCTTCTCCCAGCTCAATGGCCTCCCGGTCCGGAATGCGGCCCAAAAACTGATTGAATATGACGACGGCTTCGGCCCGGGTGGTGGGTTGCGCGGGGCGGAAGGTACCGTCAGGGAAACCGGCGACCCAGCCCTTCTCCCGGGCCAGGGCGATGGCCTGACTTGCCCAATGGGTTTGGGACACGTCAGAGAAGTCGGCTGCTGCGGCAGCTCTCTCGCCGGAGACAGCTGCAAGAATGGCCACCAGCTCCGCGCGGGAAGCACTGGCGGAAGGGCGGAAGCTGCCGTCCGGAAATCCGCCCAGCAGCTCTGCTGCCGCAAGAGCGTTGACTGCCCGGGCATACCAGGCGTTCGGAGGCACATCGGAAAAGCGCTCCGGTCCGGGCACGTAGTCTCCCAGGCCATAGATGATGACGGCCAGCTCCGCCCGGCTGATCTTCGCGTTGGGGTGGAAGCCGCCGTCGGGCATTCCGCCGATGTAGGGAGCGTGAACCTGGCTCGCTTCGGGCGCAAGCGGTTCTCCGGGCTCCTCCGGCTCTGGGACTTCCGTCGGTGCAGAGCTCTCTGTCGGCTCCGGGTTTTCTGCCGGTTCGGTGGTCTCCGGGGGCTCCGCGGTTTCCGGAACAACGGAGAACGAGACCGTCTCTTCCGGCACGGACAAATCCTCCGGCTCCCCGGCGGCAACCCGAGCCGGATTCATAAGCAGAAGGAGCAAAACCAAAAGAAGACTTGTCAGACGTTTCATGGGGTGTTCCTCTTATGAATTGATTTCATTTCGCGTCCGAGATCGCAACCGGCTGCTCAGCTTGCTTTCATTGAGTTGGTTACCATCTCGTTTTCTGTCAGACCACGCTGACGCCGTTGATCTCGATGCCCTCGTCGGCGGCAATGACCACACAGCGGACGCCGCCCAGTTCCCGAACCTGAATCAGATCCTGCCGGTCCGGGTTCACTTTGATCACTACGTCGGGGGTCTTGTATTCCAACTGGGCGGTGTTGATGAGGTTCTGAGGGGGCATGGAGGCGTCTGTGCCGAAGGCCTGCTCATATTTGACCCGGAAAGCGGCCATTTTTGGCTCAGAGACGCCGGTATGCTCCAGTATTTCCCCGATTTCGCCGCAGGAAACCGTCAGGGGCTCCGGGTCCCGGGCCTCCTTGTGAACAGCGGTCAGCTCCCGAAGCTGGGTATGGACGGTCTGGACTACCTGGGGACTGCATTCCTCGTCCAGGGCTTCCACAAGGACCTCCCGGAAGGTGTCCTTCTGAACCCCGATGGCCATGGGCGGGCGGGTGCGGAATACCGCTTCAATGAACTCCTCGTAGTTTCGATCCTTGGAGCGATTGTACAGCAGGGCCCCGTAGAGGTTGGCGGCCCGGTCGTCGAAGGCAGGGAAGAGGAAGCCCAGCTCCGGGCTGCCTGCCACGCAGTCCACTCCCCGCCCGTGGAAGCTCTTTTCCGCCGGGTCGTAGCGCAGGCCGGGCTTGGTTTCCTTGACGGGGCAGAGGGAGCAGACCAGGTAGGAAAACTGGGTGTCGCCGGAGTCGGCGTGGAGAGAGCCGTCTTTCCCCCGGAAGGGCACGTCGTAAACGTCGGCGGCAAGCAGAATCAGATAGCCGGTTTCCGGGAGCCGGAGGCTGCCGGCGATTTTTTCAAAGAGGGTGTGGCGAGGCTCGGAATTGGACAGCTTCTCATGGAGCAGCTTCATCAGCAAGCCGTGCTCTTCGCCGCTCTGAACCTGGGCCGTAGAAAAGCTCAGCTCGGAGAGAGTGCGGCCCAGAGTCCCGGAGACGCCTTTGCGAAGCAGCTCCAGATACTTTTCCTGCTCCGCCACGGGAAGCAGGGTCAGGGATTCGTCGAACTCCGCCAGAATTTCCCCCAGGGGGCTGACGTAGCAGCCGTAGATATGGTTGATAGCTGTGCGGTCCGTCCGAAAGCGCCGCCGCAGCTCGGAAAGCTCTTTGTCGATCACAGTGATTCCTCCAATGTATGGTTTCGCGACACATTATAGCATATCCGGCAGGGAAAAACCAGTGCGAATATTCTTGCAGTCTGGGCATACAAAAAGTTGCAAAACAGATTGACTTTCGATTTTTTCCGCTTTATAATGAGATCAGAAAACAACAGAGAGGAGCCTGCGTATGCCGAACGATATTCGTGTCAACAAAACGGAGATCAACCGTCTGACCAAGGCCATTGCCGCCGAGGAGCAGAACATCAATCTTGCCTTCCAGCGGATGGGTCAGACCTATTTTGCCGCCCACCGCAACGACCCGGAGGAATCCCAAAGGGGCGATATTCAGGCTGTGCTGGACGCCATACAGCGTGCCAGCGCCTATAAGGACCAGATCAACGTGCTTCGCGGCATTGCCATTTGTCCCAACTGTAAGGCCGAGGTGGACAGCAGTGCGGCTTTCTGCAGCCATTGCGGCGCCCGGATGCCTGTGCAGGCCCCGCCTCCCCAGCCCGCTGCGCCGAATGCCCTGACCTGTCCCAACTGCGGCAATGTCTGTGCGCCCGGAACCAGGTTCTGCAATCTCTGCGGTACCCGAATTCCCGAGGCCCCTCCCGCCGGACAGGCTCCGGTCTATGCGCCCAATCCCTCCCAGGCGCCGGTTTACGCACCGAATCCGCAGCAGGCCCCGGTTTATGCGCCGATTCCGCCCCAGGCCCCGGTCTTTGCGCCGAATCCCGCACCGACTCCGGCCTATACGCCGAATCCCGCGCCTGCGCCGACCTATTCGCCGGTTCCTGAATCCGCGCCTGTTTCCGCGCCGGTTCCGGAGCCCGCCCAGGAGCCTTCCCCGGCGGCCGACAGATCG
>JAGABH010000031.1 GCA_017614755.1 Oscillospiraceae bacterium | reverse complement strand
GCAGCGGGCGCAGGTGCAGGTCTGCTGACCGGGGGCCTGATGGCTGGGCTCCACGGTCACAACGGGCTCGCCCCAGTCGTGGCCCAGGGCCTCAGTCTCGTCGGCAGTGTAAGTGTCGTTGCAGCGGGAGCAGGTGTAAGTGGTGAAGCCGGCCTCGGTGCAGCTGGGCTCGGTCACAACGGCGGTGTAATCGTGGCCCAGGGCCTCCACGGTGCGGGTCTCAAAGGCGTCGCAGCGGGAGCAGCTCCGGGTCTCCTCTCCGGCCTCGGTGCAGCCGGGCTCGGTGGTTACGGTCCAATCACCGAAGTCATGGCCCAGGGCGTCCACGGGACGGGTCTCAGCGTAGCCGCAGACGGAGCATACCCGCTTCTCCTCACCGGCTTCCGTGCAGGTGGGGGCGGTGACAACGGTCCAGTCACCAAAGCTGTGAACGTCACAGATATCAGCGTTCTTGGGAACGGTGGTATAGTACTTGACGCCTGGCGCGGAGGCGTAGAGGGAGACCGGCTGCTGGCCCTGCTTGTAGCAGCGGAAAGCATTGGCCTGGGGGTTGAAGCGCAGGCTTCTCTCCGGGTACTCCACACTGGAGATTTTCACGCCGTCCTCGCCGATGGCAAAGGTCCAGCGGGCGGTATTTTCGTCGTCGGAATCCGCGGTGTTCAGGCTGTTGCTGTCGGTAATCAGAGCAAGCCAAACATCGGGCTCCTTCATCTTGATGGAGTAGACGCCGCTGCTGACTTCCTCCACCACATAGATGTAATCGTCATTCACGTTGGAAAGGATATTCCCGTTCAGAACGCCGCCGATCTCGCTCATGTCCGCCACAGCGGAAGTAATCGCGGAACCGGTGGTGCTGCCGGAGGCATCCAAGACCTTCTCGCCCTGGTAGGTGACGACGTACTCACCGCTCCAGTTGGTCCGGGGTGCGTCCACCAGGGTGAACTCCCCTTCGTTGTATCCATCCTCGGCAATGAAGTAGGAATAGAGGGCGTAATAGGTGACGCTGGGCTCCGTGATGGTCAGCTCCGTGCCGGCCTTTACGAAGCCGGGAATGGTCGTAACGTCGTCCTCAACCGGAGCAGTGGTCCAGCCCAGGAAGTGATAGTTATGGGCGTTGGCCGAAGGCGCACCGATGGGCACGGGCAGAACAGTGGTGTCGTCGATATAGCCGTTGAAGTTTTCGCAGCTCACGCCGGCGGGAACGTCGTAGATGACGGTGGCGGGCGTTCTGGCGGAGAAGTTGATCTGAATGGTGCAGTCACTCTCGGCGTTCACCCGGAAGACGTTGCCGTTCTGAGTGACGGTGCACTCACCCTCCAGAATCTCATATCCGGCAAGCTCATAACCGGTGTTGGGGGTGGCCGTAATCCGATGGCCGGAAACAGTCACGGTGCCCCAGCCCTCCTGATTGGCCACAGCGTTGATGTCGTACTGGGTAAAGAGCGTCCAGGTGGAATTGACAATCTGGATGGAGTCCGCGGTGCCGCGCTCGGGATAGGGGTCCTCGGAGGAAGCGACCACGGGGAAGGCGACATAGTTTTCAACCGCCTGCTCGCAGGTGTAGCTGGGGTATGCGGGGTCCCAGTAGCCATACTCTTCCTTGACCGCTGCGGCTGCCTCGCCCAGCTCGTCTCCCTCTTTGATGCAGCGCATCAGGGAAGCCACGTATTTTTCATCGCCGTAGAAGGTGACGGACCGGGAGTAGCCCCAGACGGCCTCCACGCCCTTGGCCCGCAGGCCGCTCTCCATGCCGTCCGTCGCCATACCCAGGCAGATGCCCATATAAAGGAAGCTGTGGGGTGCGTTGGAATTCATGTGGTTGGCGATGCAGGTGCCGTCCACAAAAGCGTAGCCGCTGCCGGACAGGCAGTGATAATAGGTATCGTACAGGCCCTGGGCCGGCTGGGTGTCCTGGGCGGTAACGCCGGCATTGGTGGTCAGGCAGAGGTAGGAGGTGTTGGCTCTGGATGCGGCGTCATCGCCGGAGGACCAGTCCGTCGCACCGTGGGAATCGAACATCACCAGGCCGCACTGGGTCAGGGTATAGGCAACGTTGTCAACGGTGGCGTTGTTCATGGTATAACGGATACCATCTCCGCCGGTCGCAGTGCTCAGGGCCTGCCAGGCAGCCTTATAGCTGGGAGAATAGTCGTTAAAGCTCGCGTCCGAATAGTTGGAGGGAGAATCCCAATAGGGCTGGATCAGGCCGATCTTGCCGGAAGAGGGATAGCCGCCCCGAATCTCGGAGAGCTCTTCCAGCAGTGCGTCCGCTCTCGCCTCAGCCTGCGCGATTTCCTCCGGGGTGGGATCGTCCTCGGTATTGTGGAGCTTGGCCTCCATGCGGGGGTCATAGCAGCAAGGAAGCCCCACCGTGGTCTGCCAGACCAGGAAATTGCCGTTCTGCTGCAGGGTCCCGGGGACGTAGGTTTCAGAGTTCTCAATGGCTTCGATGACCTGAGGAATCAGGGCAACATAGTCCTGCTCCGTCATCTTGCCGATGCCGCCGCGGGTTTTGGCGGCGTTGATCTTGACGTTTTCAATGCTGGCAAACACATCCTGCTCAATGCGGGCGTTGTCTGCCTCGGTGAAGACGTAAATGGATTCCTCCGCCGGTTTCTCGGCTTGGGCAGAAACCGGAACAGCCAGGAGGGAAACCGTCACTGCAAGGGTTAAGAGAAACGCGATCCATCTTCTCATGGGAAGACCTCCTTCTACTTGGTCTGCGTATTATACCACAGGTCATTTACCATTTGCAACAGAATTTTAAAAATTTCCTCCCGGTTTTTGTCCGAAAAGCACAATCATTGTGTGAAATCTGTGATTTTTGCCGCCGAAAAAGAGCCGCGGGCTTCAGCGCACAAGCTCATTTCACTTTTTGACCGTGCGCCTCCTTCAATCCCATTTTGCGATTCAAAGGTGCCGCTGTGGAACCAGGCCCTCCGGTTCCGATCGTTTCATCTGTTCTCCTACAGCTTTTTGACAGATTTAAAAGGCCGCCGGCATAGCCGGCGGCCTTGGTTTATGGGATTTGCGCAATTATTCCACAGTGGAAAAAGCTTTGTACAGGAAGGTGATGATCTCACCGCGGGAGCAGATCTGCTTGACGCCGAATCTGCCGCCGCCGACGCCGCCGGTGACGCCGTTCTCAACGGCCCAGAGGACCGGCTTGTAGTAGTACTGGTCGGACGCCACGTCGGAGAAGGGATTCTCTGTGGTCTCAGGCTCCGGAGAACCCTTGGCCCGCCACAGGAAGGTCATAGCCTCCACACGGGTGCAGGCCTGACCAACGCCAAATCTGCCGCCGCCGACGCCGCCGGTAACGCCGTTCTCCACAGCCCAAAGGACAGCCTTGATGAAGTAGTGCGAGGAATTGACATCGGAGAAGGGACTCTCTTCGGTCTCAGGCTCCGGTCTGCCCGCGGCAGCCCAGAGGAAGGTCACGATCTGCTCACGGGTGCAGCTCATCTTCGGTCCGAAGTGGGTTGCGTTCACGCCGCCGGTGACGGATTCATCCAGCGCCCACATGACGGGATTGAAGAAGTAGTCACTCTCGCGGACATCCTCGAAGGGGTTGGCCAGCCGGGGAAGCTCCTCGGTCTTGGTCTCGCCGCAGCGGGTGCAGGTGAAGGTCTGCTCGCCGGGGAACTGATGGCAGGGTTCCACCGTCACAACGGGCTCGCCCCAATCATGGCCCAGAGCGGGGACAGTCGAATCCTCGTAGCTGTCGCCGCAGCGGGAGCAGGTGTGGGTGGTGTAACCGATCTCGGTGCAGGTGGGCTCCGTCACCACGGCCTGGTAGTCGTGGCCCAGAGCTTCGGTCTCGCTGTCGGTGTAGCTGTCGCCGCAGCGGGAGCAGGTATGGGTGGTGAAGCCGCCTTCGGTGCAGGTGGG